>JAFZZR010000138.1 GCA_017615635.1 Lentisphaeria bacterium | reverse complement strand
GACGCCGCGAAGCCCGCGGACACAACGAAGCCCGCGGACGCCGCGAAGCCCGCGGCAGCGTCGGCCGTTCCCGCGGAAGCAAAGAAGTAAAGACAACGTTTTATCTGGTAAATCTGGAGGAAATGACGGACCATGTCAGCCATCATCATAGACGGGAAGGCCATTGCGGCCAAAGTCAACGCGGAAACCGCCGCTGAAACGGAGAAACTTGTCCGGGAAAAGGGCGTGCGTCCCGGTCTGGCGGTCATTCTGGCCGGGGAAGATCCGGCCTCGCAGGTCTACGTTTCACGCAAAGTGAAGATGTGCGGCGAACTGGGGATCGATTCCCGGAAGATCCTGCTGCCCGCGGACGTCTCGCAGGACACGCTTCTGGGGATCATCCGCGATCTCAACAATGACCCCGCGATCCACGGCATTCTGGTCCAGTCGCCCGCGCCGAAGCAGATCTCCGAACAGGCGGTCGTCCGCGCCATCGATCCCCGGAAGGACGTGGATTGTTTCCATCCTGAAAATGTGGGCAAGGTCTTTCTCGGCGATCTTTCCGGATTTCTCCCCTGCACCCCCTGGGGCATTTCCGTGCTCCTTGCCGAATCCGGCATCTCCACAGCCGGGAAACACGCCGTCATTCTGGGCCGGTCCGCCATCGTGGGACGTCCCATGGCCGCGCTGCTCCTGGCCAAGGGTGCGGGCGGCGATGCCACGGTCACGATCTGCCATTCCCGGACGAAAGATCTGGCCTCGTTCACCCGGCAGGCGGATATCGTTATTGCCGCCCTGGGGATCCCCCGTTTCCTCAAGGCGGACATGATCCGGGAGGGAGCCGTGGTGGTGGACGTGGGAATCAACCGGATCCCCGCGCCCGAAACGAAAACCGGATCCCGCCTGGTCGGCGATGTGGACTACGAGCCCGTTGCGGAGAAGGCCGGTGCCATTACGCCCGTTCCCGGCGGTGTCGGGCCCATGACCATCGCCATGCTCATGAAGAATACTCTCCGGGCCGTGCGGATGGCGGAGCAGGATTGAACCGCTCGTATCATCGGAGGAGGATATTCCTGTGGTATCTTTCATAAAGTTTCTGGTCGTCGTCACCATTATCATTCTGGTGATCCGTTCCGGCCGCAAGAAGAACGCAAAAGCCGGAACGCCGCGCACGCCCGGTTCCGCCCATTCAACAGGACAGGCTCCCGGCGGATCGGAGAATAGCCGGACGCCCGGCCCCGACATCTCCCTCTGGCGCAGGGCCGCATCCGAGCTTTCGGGAAAACTGACCATGCCCTTTGACAAATCCGGATTGGGACTTGCCGTCACGGGAACGATCGACAATCATCCTTTCAGGATCGAGTTTCACGGCGACGGCGGTGTCTTCTATTCCCTGACTCTGCCCTATGCTCCGGCTATCGAAAATAGAACTTTCCCGATCCGCTGTGTATCCGACCAGGCAATCATTGGCGAAGACACGATCTTTCTCCTGTGCCACAGGGAGATTCCCCAGCCTGCTGTCATCAAGGAGTTGGCCGCTCATGCAGCACGGCTCCTTATGACGATTCCCTTCGAAGAAGAAGCGGCCGAAGACAGACCGGAATCCGCTTTCCTCCACAGACAGGATACGGTAAAACGGCCGAAGACGCCGCCTGTTGTGCCCGCCGTAGTGCCCGTGCCTGTCGTCGAGGAAACGCCGGAGCCCGTTATCCCCGAACCGGAGGAAACCGTTGCCGCGGAGGCCGAACCGGAGCCCGTTGTTCCCGAACCGGAGGAAACCGTTGCCGAGGAGGCGGAGCCGGAGGAGCCCCCTGCCCCCGCCGATCATCCCGATACGGAAGATGCGGATGCGCTTTCGCCTGAATCGTTGGCGGAAGTTCTCTTCCGGAGCACGCTGCCGGGACCGGAGGAGAAAGAGTATTTCGCCTCCCTTGTCGGTCATACGGTGGAGTGGTCGGGCACGGTCCGCATGGCGTATGAGATTTCCAGCGATTTCGTATTCGGCAGCGGGAAAGCGGTCAAGGTTCAGATGGACATCTGTTCCGTCAACGGGAAATACGGACGTCAGACCCTCCGGGCGACTGCCGTTTTCCCGCCGGAAAAATACAAGGAGATCCGCGCCATGTCCAATAAGACGATCCGGTTCCGCGGTTCGATCCTGAAGCTGGAACCGTTTTCGCGTGAAATCTATCTTTCGAAAGGGGAACTGCTTTGAAAAGCAATCGGGACAATCCGAAAAAAATGCTTCTGGGCGTAGGTCTGGACAATCAGGACGGACACAAGCGCATCACAAAAGGCGACAACTTCTGTCTGGTCGGCGGCTCCGAGGAGACGCACGAGAGCATGACCGAGACCGCGGTGAAGTTCAACGAAAAACTTTCCCGGAAAGGAAAAACGCTGGACGATCTATCCCGGGAGGAATTCCTCGATATGATGCAGGAAGCCTCCGATCACTGACGCCCGGACTCTTCTTTCTCTTCCTGCCGCCTCTTTTTCAGCAGACGGCCCCCTTCACAGACATCTTCCCATCCGGGAAAGCTCCAGGTAAAGGGGAACGCCCGGCATTGACGGGGCTTGACCGGCTGGATCCGGCAGACTCGGGCTTCTTCATCGTAAAAATAACAGGAGCCATCCTCTTTCTCCAGCAGGGAAAGCGTCGTGCGGTCGGGCGAAAGCCTCGTCAGGGAATCGATGAACGACCGAGGATCCATATTCAGGAAAGCGGCAATGGAATCCGCCTCTTCCTCCGTCACTTTCACAAGTCCCTTCCAGCGGCAGCACTGTCCGCAGCGGACGCATCGGAACTCCGCCGGACCGAAGCTCCCGGGCGGAAATGCGGAAACGTTCGCTCCGCTCATCCCCGTCTCCCGGGACCGCCGTAGCGGTGACGTCCCCTGCCGTTGTCGTCATGCCGCCGGGGCCCGCCATGGGGATATCCTCCTCCGCCGTTCCGGGGGTGTCCTTCTCCGTTTCTTCCCTCGGGCGGACCGTTCCGTTTCCGGCGGAGCATATTTCTCTGGACACGGCGTTCGGCCAGTCCCCGGTTGACTTCGATGGGCGTTCCGTCCGGCTCGGTTCCGGAGCAGTACATGGCGGTGCCCATGGTCATGGGAAGCGGAATGAAGTCCTGGACCTGCTGGGGACTCCAGTGAAATTTTGCCAGATAGTCATCCACCACGCGCATTTCCTTTTCGGTGCAGCCGGGGAAATTGGAAATAAAAAGGGGTATGAGATACTGTTCCTTGCCGGCCTCGGCGGATACCCGTTCGAATATTTTCCGGAATTCGGGAAATTCCCAGTCCTTGCCTTTCCGCATCAGACGCAGGACCCGCGGATCCAGATGTTCGGGCGCCACCTTGACGTGTCCGGAAACATGATAGCGGATGATCCGTTCCGTGAGCTTTTTCTGCATGAGCGCCAGATCCAGCCGGATCCCCGAATTGATGAACAGTTTTTTGACGAAGGGAAGAGCGGTGACCCGCGTCAGGAGATCCAGAAGCGGCTCTTCATCCGCCCAGTAGTTCGGACAGTGCTCCGGAAACATGCAGCTGGAGCGCCGGCATTTTTTGCAGAGCTCCGGATTGCGGGGCCGGTGTCCGAAGATATTTCCCGCCGCTCCGCCGATATCCGTCACCGTCCCGTGAAAATACGGCTGTTTCGAGAGTTTCGTAATGCTGCGGATGATGGATTCCGTCGACCGGGAGACGATGGGGCGTCCCTGATGGGAAACGAGTCCGCAGAAAGCGCAGCCGCCGGGGCACCCCCGGACGGCGGGAATGGAATTCTGAACGGCCAGGAACGCGGGGATCTTCTCTTTGTACTTGAAGTGGGGGCGTCCCACATAGGGGAGCTCGCAGACCTGATCGAATTCCGCCGTGGTCAGCGGCTCCTGCGGAGGTTCGATCACCACCATCCGGCTCCCTGTTTTCTGGATCAGTCTCCGTCCGCACCAGGGATTCATCTCCCGCTCCACCAGAACGGTGGAACGCATAATGGCACTTTTATCGGAGCAGACCTCTTCGAACGAGGGAAGGATGCAATCGTTTTCTCCGGGTGTGAAGGACTCCGTCTCCTTGCCGCCGGCGCATCGCGCCGTGCCCCGGATGCCGACAAGGGACTTGCCGTCGCGAAGACGGTCGAAGGACTCCACCACGGCTCTTTCGCCCATGCCGTATATGAGAATGTCCGCTTTGGAGTCGAAGATCGCGGAGGGCCGCATCTTGTCCTGCCAGTAGTCGTAATGGGCCACCCGTCGGAGACTGGCCTCCACGCCGCCAAGCACCACCGGAATCCCCGGAAACGCCGCCTTGCACAGCTGCGTATAGACCACGGAGGCATGCGGCGGACGGGTCCCCGTGATGCCGCCGGGCGAATACATATCCTCATGCCGCATGCGGCGTCCCGCGGTATAGATGCAGACCATGGAATCCATGTTCCCGGCCGTGACGGCGCATCCGATCCGGGGCCGTCCGAAAAGTTTCAGGCATTCTGGATTTTTCCAGTCCGGCTGAGCCACGACGCCCACCCGGTATCCGGCGTGCTCCAAAACACGCCCGATGACGGCCGCGCCGTAGGATGGCAGATCCACATAGGCGTCGCCGCAGACCAACAGGATGTCGATGGCGTCCCACTTCCTCGCCTTCATTTCGGCGATGGTCATGGGAAGAAATTCGGTCAGCTCCTTTTCATCCATGCGATGCTCTCCGAATGCACCCGGTCAATCCAGAAACCGGGCGGCGATGATCCGCCAGCGAAGTTCTTTTTCCACGAAGCTCCGGATCAGTGTCCGCACCTCCACGGGATTGGACCGGGAGACGGCAAGGATCTCCTCCCGGGACGCCCGGAAAAGGACCGATCGGGGGTGTCCGATCCCCGCCTGCCTCAGGTTTTCCTCCGCCCGCTCATACCGCTTCCTCGTCAGATGATTCCGGATCACGAGCCACCCGGGACCGATGAGAGCCAGGATCCAGAACGGGAGCTGGGGCAGGATCAGGATCTCGAAACATGTGAGAGTCTGGGCGACCAGCAGGATCAGGATGGGGATCAGGAACAGGAAGGCGTCGAATGCGCTCCGGAAGCAGTTGCCCAGAAGACGCCGCAAAGGACTTGTGGACGTCATATAGGCGAAATGCTCCTCGAATTCCGGATCGTTCAGCCGGTTCCGGGCTACATGACACAGTTCATGCGCCAGAAGCTCCCGGCGGGAATACAGAAACCACTTCTTCCGCTCCCGGAAATCCCGGCGGATGAAAAAAAGCGCCAGATCGGTGTCGGTGACGATCGTGCACCCGCCCCAGAGAAAACCCAGTCCGCGGGAAAGAAAATATCCGGGCACCCAGTCGATCGCGAAATCGAATTTTTCCTGTGTCTCCTCCGCCGCTTCGGACATCACGTCCGGTCCGATGGGGATCCCCTCCCCGATCCGGAATCCGACGGCTTCATCAAGCGGCTCTCCGGAAGAGAGTCCCGCCTCCAGAGCCCGGTAGGAATCCACGAGTTTCCGCACGGAAGCCAGAAAAGCGGCCTCATCCTCTCCGGGCGCGGGGAAAAAGCCGCGGGAATCCAGGAGGATCAGGTTTTCCAGGGATGTGTCTTCCAGTTCGGATTCGGAGGGGAACATGATGATGCGGTCCGTCTTATTTTTCCAGTGCGCAGGCGAAATCGGCACCATGCAGGAACTGTGCGAACAGCGTGCGGAGCGGCTCCTCTTCGAAGCTGTCCACCAGCTTGTTGCCGGGCGAATTCAGTTCGGTGCCGGCGGTTATGGGCAGATCCAGTTTCTTTGCGGCTTCCGCCACGGCAAAGAGATTCCGGATCGAAGCCTCTTTCTTCGCCGGATCCGGGATGTTCCAGTTCCGGTCCGGAATGATCGCCAGCACGCGCATTCCTTTGGCCTTGTGGAAGGCAAGAAGCCGCTCGGGATCCGACTCCCCGCCGGAAAATCCGTTGAGCCAGGCCGCGCAGGGAACGGCTCCGCACTCCAGCGTGAATGCATTCATTTCATCCAGCGTGGGGAAGCTGGAGGCATCCGGCCGGATGTAGCCGGGTCCGCCGCTCTTCATGAGTTTGGAACGGATAAAGCCTTCCAGCGAGGCGATGGATCCGGCTGCCTTGGCGGTATTCTCCGGAGAGAGGCCGAGAACGTCTTTCCAGAAGGTCATGGCTTTTTCTTCGCCGAAACTGGCGATCGCTTTTTTGCGGTACGCGGAGCAGACGTGCCGTTCCGTGGGATTGCCCGCCGGAGTCAACGGGATCACATCCTTGTCGAAGTCCAGACGAAGCGAACCCAGCGCATCGTTGACCCGCTCGACCACCAGACGGGTCCGTTTCCCGGCCCGCTCCGCCAGATCCTTTGCGAAGGCGGCGGCCTTGCCCGTCAGCTTTTCCGAAACGAACCCGAGGCCCATGTGATAGGCGATTCCTTTTTCACCGGGCGAGTTGATCTCCACATCCTTCAACTCGGGAATGTACACCCGCGTCTCCATCCCGCACACGGAGCGGATCCCCAGCGCGCGGCAGGCGCTGCGGAATTCATCCAGTCCGTTCAGCACGTCGAAATCGACCTTGCCGAGACGGGAAAGTCCCAGCAGACGTCCGGCGAGTGCCACGTGAGAGGGTGACCACTGAAGGCAATTGTAGGAATAGAAGGTATGACAGTGCATATTGTGCCGGTCGGAGGGAGCCTCCGCGGCCAGCGTGCCCTTTTCAATGGCCTGGCAAAGTTCGCGGAATCGGGCGGCCCGGTCCTCGCAGCAGAAGGAATCCAGCTTCGGATCGGCTCCGGCAAGAAGTTGTTCCCGGTTTTCTGTGGTCATGGCAATCTCTCCTTATGGTTTTATCAGGTTGTCTTTTCTGGTTTCATTCTTCCGTTTCCGGTTCTTCCCCGGATCCGATCAGTTCCTCGATCCGGTCCGACAGCTCCTCCCAGGCGTCTTCCAGATCTTCCACGCGCAATTCCAGCTGTTCCCGCGCCTCCCCCTCGGGCAGCGCCGAATTCACACCGAACACGCCCAGTGTATCGCTCAGATCCCGATGCAGCCGGGCCACGGCGCGCGCCGTGTTTTCGGGAATGTTCTGCTTTCTCTCGCGGAACACGTTCACCAGACGCCGGGCCGCGTCGGCCCTCTGTTCGCAGAGTTCCAGAAGACGGCTCCGCAGCGGAGTCTTCTCCATTTCGAGACCGGGATTGTAGAGTTCTCCGATCGTTTCCCATTCCTCTTCCAGGAAATTCCGGAAAGCGGTCTCCTGGGCGTCGTCCGCAAACTGCACATTCAGAAGGGCCAGAACGCTGCTGAAGTGGTCCTCGAAATTCTCGATCCCGTTCGACAGCGCATCCAGGATCCCCGCATGGAGTTCCGCCGGGTTCAGAAACGCCTCCCGCTCCGAAAGGATCGCTTCCAGAGATTCGATCGTACCCGCCGAAACGGAAAACTGTTCCGGCCGGATGGCGGCAGCTCCGTGCCCGTGGCCGCACGAACACTCGTGTTCCTCATCATGCCCGTGTCCGCACGAACACTCGTGATCGTGGCCGCCATGCTCGTCTTCGTGATCCTCTCCGGCAAAGGAATCCGCCATACCCGGCTCGTCCAGGCTGTCGGCGGAAACGAGGATCCAGTCCGGGCCGTCCCGGCGGATGGCAATCTCCCGCATGCGCGAAGGATATTCGTCCAGGGAGAGCACGGGGCGTTTCCGCAGGTCGTTCCCTTCCAGAAAGGCCCGGAGATAGGCTTCCGCGATCTGTTCGGGTATCTCCAATGATTCATTGCCGTCACGGCATACATGAAGCAGCGCGCCTTCGAAATCCAGCAGAAATTTATCCTCCGCCGCGCGGTCGGGCGTCTCCGGCGCCGGAGCATATTCCAGACGGAAGGATCCGAGTTCCCAGTTGACTGCCGTCACCAGAATGGAGTCGCCTTTCCGGAAATTGTTTTCCCGGTAAAAATCCGTCAGATCGAATCCGGTCACGGTCATGGGTACGCGGTCCACATTCCGGGAGCTCCGGAGCGCCGCCAGATTGTCGTTGGATTCGGCGGTGAGACAGTCGATCAGTCCGGTGTGTCCCCACAGCATGAAGGCGGGCGCCAGCTGCGCGAAGGGCATGGTGACAGATTTCGTCCGGCACTTCTTCCCGCCGATGCGCAGCGTATACTCGTCGGGGAAAATATCGGCGCGGCAGAACGGAGCGAACCGGGCGCCGTAAAGCAGGATATTCCGTTCCCGTTCCGCCTCGCCGGGCAGGATCCGGAATGTGGTGCCCCGGAAGAAATCCGCCTTGGGATAACAGGTCTCTCTCGTGAAGAACAGATCATCCCGTCCCGCGAGAAGCAGTTCCGTTTCCCGCTCCAGACGGTCCCGTGAATCGGCATCGGCGGAAAGTTTCTGCCCGACGGCGTCCACCAGAGCGGCCACGGCGAAGGGCTTTTTCAGAAATGCGGGAATGACTTCGTTGAAAGCATTCTCGATCTGGGTCATGGAAAGAAACGGCATGCTCCAGCTCCTTCCTGTCCGGCCGTCAGAACGACGTGAATTTGTTCATTTTGGAAAGTTTATTGAAAAGAAAATCCGTCAGGTGCCGTTCCAGATCCGCCTGCTCCCAGGTCTTGATCTCGTCAACCGTCACCGCGTCCGCCAGTGTAAACTCTCCGGACATCTCCCGGTTGAGCCGGTAAAGCACAGCTCCGCAGCCGAGATCGGAACCGATATCGGCGCACAGGGTGCGGATATAGGTTCCCTTGGAACACTTCACCGTAAAATCGGCATAGGGAAGATCCACCTTGTCCACCCGGATGGAATGGATCACGATCTCCTTGGGTTCGCGCTCCACCTCGATTCCCTTGCGCGCCAGCTTGTAAAGACGCTGTCCGTCCCGGCTGACCGCGGATACCATGGGCGGAGTCTGAAGCTGGGGCCCGGCAAAGGACGCAAACGTTTCGCGGAGCTCGGTCTCGGTCACGCCGTGCCAGTCGGACGTGCGGATTACATTTCCGTCCATATCCTGGGAATCCGTTTCCGTGCCGAGCAGAATGGTGCCCGTATAGACTTTATCCTCTCCCGAAAATTTCTGGCTGAGCTTGGTGAAACGGCCGAACACCACGACCAGCAGCCCCGTGGCCGCCGGATCCAGCGTTCCGCAATGCCCCACCTTCACGGCGTTGAACCGGGCGCGCATAAGGGCGACGACGTCATGACTGGTCCAGCCGGACGGCTTGTTCACCAGCAGGATGCCGCTTTTTTCGAATCGGGGGAGTCTGTGTTTATCCGGATTGTTTCTCATTCTGAAATTCCTGTTCCACATGTTTCAGCAGTATCGCTTCCGCCTCTTCCGCGGTCGCAGCAAAAATCGTTCCTCCGGCAGCCATCTCATGGCCGCCTCCGTTCAGTCTGCGGGCGACCCGGCCCACGGAGATCCGGGGATCCCTGGACCGGAGAGAAAGTTTGAAAATGCCCGGCGACGAGGTCGGTTTCAGAAGTGCGGCCACGCGGACGCCCTCGATGCCCCGCAGGACCTCGATCAGCTGTTCCGTGTTCCGGAGATTTACGGAATATTTGCGGAGCAGATCGGGCGAAAGGAAAAACCAGGCGATGGCGCCTTCCCTTGCCGTCCGGAGGGACGTCCGGAAAAGTTCGGCTTCGAACATGGCCATGTTGAACGGCTTGGAAAGATATGCACGGTCGATGATCCGGGCATTGTCCGCACCCTGTTCGATCAGTTCCGCCGCCGCCCGGTGGGCCGCCGGGGACGTATTGGAAAAACGGAAGCATCCGGTATCCGTCGTGATGCCGAGAAGCAGTTTGGTGGCCGAATCCGGAGAGATCGTCCAGCCGGCCGCCCGTGCGAACCGGAAAACGATCTCCGCGCTGGAACTGGCCCCGGGATCCACATAACTCCATTGACCGAAATGTTCATCGTCCGGGTGATGGTCCAGCGTCAGGACGGGGATCGTCAGGCAGGAGAAATCGGCCCCCCCGAGGCCCAGCCGTTTCACCGTGGACGCGTCCACATTCATTACGCACGAAAACGAGGCGTTGATCTCCGCCGCGGAAAAGGAGCTCCGCCGGTCCGCCGGAACGAATGTCGTGTAGCAGTCCGGAATGTCGCCCGGCAGATACAGGACCGCGGGGATCCCGTTCTCTTTCAGGAGTGCGGTCATGGCCGTGGACGAACCTATGGCATCTCCGTCGGGCCGTTCATGAGTTACGACCAGGACCGGCCGGTCCGCCGTCGCGCCGCGGAGCACGCCGAGCAAATCGGCAAAATCAAGGGTTTTCATTCCGTTCCTGCTCTTCGAGTTCGCGGATCTTGGCCAAAACGCGGTCGCCTTCCTCGATATTCCGGTCGAAAACGAACCGGAGGACCGGCGTGTACTTGAGGATCACGTTCCGGGACACGGCCTGCTGGATCTCGCCTTTGCGCCGGTTCAGTTCCGCAAAAACCTTTTTCCGGACCTCTTCATCCGGATTCAGCACGGTGAAGCCGATCGTCGCGTTTTTCAGCGTGGTCGCGCAGTCCGCGCGGGTCACGGAAACCAGCGCATACCGGTCGATGATCCCGCTGGTCTCCAGCCAAGAGGCGATCTCTCTCTTCAGAAGTTCGTTGACACGGACCATGCGGTCCGGTGCCGATCCGCTTTTTTCAGGTGATCTGCGCACGGGAAATGCCTCCGTTTCACAGAGAGGTGACTTTCTTCAGCTCGATTTCGTAGAGCTGGATCGTGTCGCCTTCGGTGAAATCCATAAAGTTGTCGAGACGGATCCCGCACTCCAGTCCGGCCCGGACTTCCTTCACATCGTCCTGGAACCGGCGCAGAGAACGGACTTCGCCGTTGAAGATGAGTTCGCTTCCGCGGAACACGCGGGCCTTGGCGCCGACCTTGGCTATGCCTTTTTCCACCATGCAGCCGCAGATCTTCGGACCTTTGGAAAGCTCGAAAATCTTCAGGATCTTCACCACACCCAGCTCTTTTTCGCGTTTTTCAGGAGCAAGACGGCCCGTCAGGGCATCCTGGATATCCTCCAGAAGCTCGTAAATGATCGAGTAGAGGCGGATCTCCACATTCTGCTTCTTCGCCAGCTCGTTCACGCCGGGATTGACCCGGACGTGGAATCCGATGACGATGGCGCCCGACGAGGCGGCCAGCAGGATATCGTTTTCCGTAATGGCGCCCACGCCCGTATGAAGGACGTCCACGCTGATCTTCTCCGAGGGCAGTTTCTTCAGCGACTCGACAATGGCCTCGGAGGAACCGCGGACATCCGCCTTCACAACCACTTTCAGATTGTTCCGCTCGCCCGAATCCTCCATCTTCGAGAACAGATCCTCCAGCGAGGCTCCGGAATTCTTGCTGGCCAGCGACTCCAGGCGGTTTTCCGCACCGCGCTGCTCCGCCAGTTCACGGGCCTGCGCAAACGATTCGCAGACCGCCATCCGGGTCCCCGCTTCCGGTACGCCGGAAAGGCCCACAACCTTCACGGGCGTGCCCGGTCCGGCAAAGGCGACCCGGTGTCCGCGGGCGTCGATCAGGGTTTTGACCTTGCCGCAGTTGGCGCCGCAAATGACGGCGTCGCCCACGCGGAGAGTTCCGTTTTTGACCACGACGCTGGCGGTAGGACCGAAGCCCTGTTCCAGCTGGGATTCCAGCACATACGCCATGGCGGGGCGTTTGGGATTCGCGCGGAGTTCCAGCATTTCCGCTTCCAGCAGGATCCGTTCCAGAAGCATATCCACGCCCATGCCGGTCTTCGCGGAAACACGGATCGCGGCCACCTGACCGCCCCACTCTTCCGACATGAGGTCGTTCTGCTGCATATTGAGCAGGATCTTGTCCGGATTCGCACCGGGAAGATCCATCTTGTTGATAGCCACGATGATCGGCACCCCGGCCGCTTTCGCATGATTCATGGCCTCGATCGTCTGAGGCATGAATCCGTCATCCGCGGCAACCACCAGCACGACGATATCCGTCACGTTGGCGCCGCGGGCGCGCATCTGGGTGAACGCCTCGTGACCGGGCGTATCAATGAACGTGATCGTCTTTCCGTCGATGCTCACCACCGACGCGCCGATGTTCTGGGTGATGCCGCCCGCCTCCCCCGCCGCCACATGGGTCTTGCGGATCGTATCCTGCAGCGACGTTTTCCCATGGTCCACATGGCCCATGAAGGTCACGATCGGAGGACGCGGCTTCAGATCCCGGTCATCGTCTTCGAATACCCGGTCTTCCGGTGCGACGTCGGCGGCAGGCGCCTCTTCCGAGGCCGAAACATCCCGTCCGCCCCGCTTGTCGATGACCAGGACGGTGCCGAATTTCGCCGCCACTTTTTTGGCAACTTCATCGTCCACCGGCTGATTGATGCTGGCCAGGACGTTCATCATCATCAGGGTCGTAATGACCTCGTTGGGCTTCCGGTTGATGGCATCCGCCAGAGCCTTTACGATCACGGGACTCTTTACATGCACCTCCGAGGAAGCGGAGGGGCCCTTTGACGGAGCCGGAGCAGACGGTGCAGGCGCAGGTCCGCGGGAAGCGGACGGGGCGGGTGCAGGCGCGGCAGCCGGACGCGGCGCATTGTTCTTCGGAGCGGCAGGTG
>JAFZZR010000137.1 GCA_017615635.1 Lentisphaeria bacterium | reverse complement strand
GCAGTTACAGCGTTTGGCCGCCCAATTTCCGGTCATCACGATAACCGGTCCCCGGCAGTCGGGCAAAACGACACTGGCGCAGCATCACTTCTCCGGCTATGATTATGTGAACTTGGAAGAACCCGAGATTCGGACCTACGCCATCGAAGATCCGAAGGGCTTTCTGGCGGATCACCCTGCGCCGTTGATCATCGACGAGGTGCAGCGGGTTCCGGCGCTGCTGAGCTATATTCAGGTCATCTCGGATCGTGATCGGAAATTGGGCCAGTATGTCTTGACCGGAAGCCACCAGCCCAAGTTGAATTCCGAGATCAGTCAATCTCTGGCGGGACGGACCGGTATCCTGCAACTGCTGCCACTGTCGATCGCGGAACTCGCCGCCACCAACGCCTCCACGGATCGGGATGCGCTGATCCATCGCGGTTTTTTGCCGAAACTCCATGCGATGCCCGATGCCGATGTCGAACTCGAATATTCCAGCTATTTTGCCACTTATGTCGAGCGTGATGTCAGGCTGCTGATTAACCTTCAGCATCAGCACGAATTCGAGGTGTTTGTGCGATTGCTGGCCGGGCGCGTCGGCCAGCTCTTGAACCTCAACAGCCTCTCCGACGATATTGGAGTCAGCGCCAAGACCCTCAAGGAGTGGCTGAACATTCTCGAAGCGAGCTTTATCATCTTCAGACTGCCTCCGTATTTCGAGAATTTCGGGAAACGGCTGGTCAAGACTCCAAAAATCTATTTTACCGAGGTCGGACTCGCTGCATGGCTGCTCGGCATCAAGTCGGCGGATATGGTCAGCCGCGATCCACTGATCGGCAATCTGTTCGAAAACATGGTCGTCGTCGAGGCCCTGAAAGCACGTCTGAACTCCGGCAACACGCCGGATATGTATTTCTTCCGGGATCAACGGGGATTCGAGATCGACATGCTGATCGCTGCCAACCGCAAGCTCTACCCATACGAGATCAAATCCGCCCGTACCTGGTCAGCGGACTTCGCTGCCAATTTGAAGGCTTTTGCGGAACGGGATGATAAAATCGAAAAGGGAACAGTAATCTACGCCGGCGACCTGAAGCGATCCGGCGATCCCGCAGCCATAAACTTCAGAGACACCGCTAAGATTGTTCCTTGAAAGCTCAAAGCTCGAAATGAATTTAGTTGACAAGTGCCCTTTTGCCATGTATATTCCAAACGAATTTATTGTACAATGGAGGATGTTATGAGCTCCGTTTCGCTGGGAAACTTCGACGGCAATTCTTGGCAAAATTACTGCGAACAGATGCTGCGCCTAAAGTTTTCTGATTTTCAGCCAGTTCCTGCAACACAGGGGGATTTTGGTATAGACGGCTTTCGTATGACACAGGGATGGATATTTCAGTGCTACTGCCCGGATGACAACGCAAAAAAAACAAATTATGAAGCTTGCCGTGATAAAATATCTAAGGATATTAAAAAGCTGATCGACAATCACGAGAAAATCTTTACGCTGGGCACTGGGAAATTTGTTCGTTGGCTGTTTTTAACACCGATTTGGGACGACAAGCGCCTATTGGAACACGCTAATAACAAGAAGCAAGAAGTATTACTGGCGATCCCTGATTTTTGTACGCCAGATTTTTGTATACAAATTGAAAGCAGAGAATATTTTTTGCGGGAAGAAAACTTGATTTTGAGCTCAAAGCCCTATAAGATAAATTTTGACGACATAGATATTCAGCAAATTTCCATTGAAGAGTGTCCATCTGCAATCCGGGATAATATAAAAAGAAAATTGGCAAAATTTAATCTCCCGCCTGAGCGCTTAGAGAAATTGCTAAGTACCCAGATTGCTTTTTTTATGAAACTTCAACTGGAAGAAAAAAAATTGTCACGAGAATATCCAGAAATATATCAACGGCTCAAATCATGGACAAACACATTACGCGACGATCTTGAGCAACAATGCCTGTTAAATACAGAGAATCCCATTGTTTTTTTCAAGAAAACCATTGATGAATATAAAAACAATATCAGATCTGATTTTTCAGATATTTTTACTGAAGCAACTATTACCGTTTTGACCGATTGTGTCATTGCATTTTGGTTAGGCAACTGTCCGTTAAATTTCGGAGAAGACAAGTGAAAGATGATGCAGCCTTTTGGGAATCCGCAAAGACCTTCTCATTTGTCAGTAGAAAAATGCCAGTGGATATTTCTTTGAGGCCATTATTCAGAATATCCCTGTTATGCCTCTCGCTTTTTTTATGTTGCCGTAACCAGCAGGGATCTTTTTTGCGGCTTCAATTTCTCAATTGGTTAATAAAAAACAGAAAAGATGATGGCAAAGAACTTGACGCATCAAATTTAAAAGCTGTGCTGAAAAACAACTTTCTGCATCTTGATCCTTTTTTCAACATCGCTTTGCAGTTTGCAATTGGAGATAAACTGGTTGCCGTAGAGACAACAAAGAAAATACAACTCACCGAAAAGGGACAAGCACTGTGCAAATTTATTCTTCAAAATCAACTTTTTGCTGATGAAACCACATATTTGTTGAGTCTGAAAAAAATACCAGATACAGCGATTTTACGAAAAATCCAGGAGGACTAAATGCGGTTCCAGATAGATGCTGTTAAAGTCTTTTTACAGACAGATCAAGGATTGATAAAAAACCAGTTTGATTTCAAACCAGGATTGAACGTTATTCGCGGGAATAATTCTAGCGGTAAAAGCTCGCTTATAAGTGCCATTTATTATGCTCTTGGGTTTGAAATCATTCTGGGAAAGAAGGGGGCCGAAGCGCTTCGCTCTGTTTTCTTTAAATCAGGAAAATCCGAGAAGAAAGCTGGGGAATTTACTGTTTTAGAATCATATGTTTTGCTCCAGGTCACCAATAGTTCCGGGAATACTATAACCCTACGGCGCTATGCGAAATCGGATCATATTAACCCTAAGCTCATTGAAGTGGCTGCGGGAGATGTTCTGTCTCATCCGGAGCAAAAGATAAAATGGCAGCCGTATTTTTTACACGACCCCGGCGCAGCAAGCCATGAACAGGGATTCCATCACTATTTAGCTAGTTTTCTCCAGCTTCAGCTGCCTGAAGTCTTGGACATGAATGGCAGAAATCATCCGCTATATCTGGAATGCCTTTTTCCATTGATGGCAATTGAACAAAAAAATGGCTGGGGGAGTATACAGCGAACAACTCCGTCGTATGGGATAAAAGGGATCAGGGAAATAGCATTTGAATATTTACTTGACCTTGATGTGTTTGAGTTACAGCGAAAGAAGTCCTCATTACGACAAAATGAAACAAACATAAAAAATCAATTCGATTTATTACATTCTGAATGCAAGAAATTGGCATCAGAAATTGGAGGTGTTTTGTGTAACTTCCCTTGCAAAATATCTTCGGTAGCGAATGATTTTTATATTGAAATAATGATTGATGGTAAAACATTTGATCAAGACTCCTTCTTGTTGTACCTTCGGCAATGCCTGGAGCGAAACAAGATAAAACAAAAAGAAATGCTGAATGGGTCTGAGTTGCAACAACGGGAACTTGAGAATACTGATCAGCAGATTTCAATTCTTGAAAGAAGATTTTCAGACATCAAGAATCAGTGGAATATAGAAAAGAGTGCGATAGGTGAATTAATAAAACACAGGGACTCTATATTGCACGACATTGCAATTACAAGAGATTTGATAAAATTGAAAAATTATGGGGCCGAATCTATAGACACATCCAAAAACATCTGCCCCGTTTGTTCGCAACGAATCCCAGAGTCTTTGGACGTCAGTGATAGAAATGTAATGTCCCTGGAGGAAAACTTGTCTTTTCTTGAATCCGAAAAGGATGCATTAAATGCGCTTTGTTCGGGGAAGGAAAAAAGCGTTGCCATGATAGAGAGTTTGGCAAATCAAATGGCTGATGAATTAAATATTCTCAGAAACAGATCCAGAGATCTGAATTATGATTTAACTCACGGAGGTGGCGTGTCCAGATCTTTGCTGCGAGAGGAGATACAATTATCTGAAAAAATAGCTTTTGTCTCCAAAAAAATTGAAATGATCGATGAACTGAATAAGCAACTGCACATTCTTTCTCAAAAATACGGCGATTATTTAGCAAACAGGGAAACGATCCCCACTGAATATTTTTCCGAGTTGGATCAGAAGAAAATCGCATATTTTTCTGATAAATTTGCTGATTTGTTAAAAGTATTTCACTGTACAAATCAAGCGGGAGAAATTCAAATCTCTAAAGAAAACTACAAGCCAATGATCAATAATTTGGACTTGGTTTTTGATTCATCTGCGACCGATGGTATCAGGATGATTTGGAGTTATACAATCGCACTTATGTTGGTTTCGCAGCAATTCACGACAAATCATTTTGGAATCGTCTTCTTTGATGAACCAGGTCAACATCAGATGGACGAAAGCGATTTTGCTTCTTTTATACAAGAACTGGCAACTTGTTCAGGTTTTCAAATTATTTTGGCAACAAGCGTGACTTCAGCGAAGGTACATTCATTACAAGAAAAGACGAGGTTTAACTTACTTGAATCGAATGCGTTCATTTTTGATTTTGATTAGTTGCGCTTGTGACCTAATGCAATCCGGACGCCGTTAACTTCAATGGTGTTGTTGGGATCATCCTGAAATAACTTTTTCGCTTCCGCCTCTCCGCGCGTGGCCATTGCCAGTGTATGTAGTGCGCAAATCGCCAGCCGGGGGGCCGAACGGTGCAAGCTGATGCAGGCGATCATCACCCGGATCACGGTCTACGAGGATCGGATCACCATTGAGCCCAATATCGCGGACCTGAACACACTGCTGGCGGAAGCCGGAATGGAGAAAAAAGATGAGCAGAATTGAACACACTGAAGACGGAAAAACGCTGATGGTCGTTCCTTTTCGGCTTCGGCACCTGGGGTATCGTCAGACCATCGTGCTGGATCGGGACGGGGACCTGCCGGAGATCGCCAATGAGCCGCTGGCAAAGGCGATCATTCTGGCCCACCAGTACGCGGAGATGCTGGAGTCGGGCAAGTACACCACCGTGTTGGAACTGGCCCGCAAACTGCGCCTGGATCGCTCCTATGTGGCCCGGACGCTGAGCCTCGTGAACCTGGCTCCGGACATCGTGACCAAAGTGTTGCAGGGCAAGGCGCCGGAATCGCTGTCGCTGGCCAAAACCACCAGCGGTTTTCCCGACGACTGGCAGGAGCAGCGGAAGCTGTTTCAGATGGAGTAAAGTTGTGGATTTGAATTGTGTTTGTTTCCCGTCTCCTTCTCCGGGAAAAGCGAAAAACCGTATTTCTCACCTGAAATCAAATCCTGCACTCCATCAACGCCTTATGCAAAATACCTCTCTGAAGGACATGTCATTCCGTCCCAGAGGAAAACAGAGAATCAGAGAGGTTTTCGGGGCTTCTCGGAACCGATACAAAGGACGCGGAGAAAAACGCGATCCTGCAAAACGCTGGTGCGCAACGGGATTTAAAGCAACAAAAAAAAGCCAGTCGGATGACTGGCTGAAAGGTTCTTTGGTAGCGGGGGTTGGAATCGAACCAACGGCCTCCAGGTTATGAGCCTGACGAGCTACCTCTGCTCTACCCCGCAGCGTGTTTTACAGATGGTAATATACATGATCGAATAAAAAATGCAAGTGCGGGATCGAAAAAAACAGTCGGAAAAACAGTCCGGAAGGGCATTTCGGAAGGATCGGCTGCGCAATGGGGAAGACAAAAACAGAAGCGGTCTTTCGAGGCTGTTTTGTTTTACGGGGCAAAGGATCCTGTTTTGCTTGTCAGGCTGAAAAATGAACGAAACCGATCAAAAAACTGAACGATCTAAAAAAATCGTTCAGAAAGAGCCGGAACCGTTTGCATATTCGGCAGTCGGCAGTATTGTAGGACCGGAACTTCAGTCGAAACAAACGGTAGTCCCTGAGGAAAAGGAGGCTGAAAATCAAAACGTATCTGGAATGTCTGCCCTGTCTGGGACGAAACGCCGTGGAGGCGGCCCGCCGGTCGACGGACGATCCGGCGGTCCGGAAGGCCATTGTGTCGGAATCGCTGCATCTGCTGGCGGAGACGGATCTGCGGATGCCGCCGCCGTACGTGGCTCGGAAAATTCTGGATATCGCGCTTCATCATACGGGATGTGAAGAGCTGTACGGGGAAGAGAAGAGGAAATCGAATCTGCTGGCGGAGGAACTGCTGAAGGAGCTGCCCGGGATCCCTGAATACGATCCGGCGGATTTCGAATCGCGTCTGCGTCTTGCCATTGCAGGAAATATTCTTGATTTCGGGATCTTTGCCGATCTGGACATCCGTCTGGCGGTGCAGGCGGTGAAAAGCGCCTTTGCGAAGCCGCTCGACCGTGCGGCCGTGGAACGGCTTCACGAAAAAATGGAGAAGGCGGAAAAGATCCTTTACATTCTGGACAACTGCGGAGAAGCGGTGTTCGACCGCGTCTTCATGGAGCCCTACCGGGAGAAGATCACGATCGGGGTGCGCGGGAGAGCCGCCTTCAACGACGTGCTGTCCGGCGATCTGGCCGGATGCGGTCTGGAAGGCTTCGCCCGCGGCGTGGTGTCCAACGGGGCCGCGGGGATCCCCGGAACGGTTCTTGCCGAAAGCGGCGAGGAGTTCCGCCGGGTGTATTCGGAAGCGGATCTGATCATAGCCAAAGGCCAGGGCAATTTCGAAACGATGAACGAAAACGCCGAACCCATCGCCTTTCTGTTTCTGGCGAAATGCCCGGTGGTGATCCGGGAGATCGGCGCGGAACCGAACTCCATTCAGGTCCGTACGATCAATTTCTGAGGGAAAGGAATCGGAGAAATGAAAGCGGTTGTATTGACGGAAAATGCCCATCTTGTCTGCCGGGAAGTTCCTGTGAATGAAATACCCGGCTGGTATCGGATCCGGATCGCGTTTGCGGGGATATGCGGCTCGGACATCGGACGCGGCTTCCGGAACGGAGCCTATCATTATCCGCTGATCATGGGACATGAGTTTTCCGGCGTGATCGAAGATGCGCCCGAGGGGGGACGCTATCCGGTCGGCCTCAGGGCGGCGATCTATCCGCTTCTGCCCTGCGGGAAATGCGAGGCATGCGCGGCGGGAGCCATCCAGCAGTGCAGTCACTACGATTACTTCGGATCCCGGCGGGACGGCGCGTTTGCCCGGATCCTTTATGTTCCGGAGGCCAATATCATTCCGGTTCCGGACCATGTCACGCTGGAAGAGGCGGCGCTTTCCGAGCCGGCGGCCGTGGCACGTCACGCCATTTTTTCCCATGCGATTCCCGGACATGCCCGTGCGCTGGTGATCGGCGGCGGCCCGGTGGGACTTCTGGCCGCCCAGTGGCTCCGCATCCGGGGCAGTGCGGAGGTAACGGTGGCCGACATCTCTCCGGCGAAACTGGAGTTTGCCGCCCGCCTGGGTTTTCAGACAGTTTTCTCACCCGAACTGAAAAACCGGGAAAAGAGTTTCGAGGTCTGTGTGGAAGCCTGCGGACTGAACGTCACGCGGAACGCCGCCATCAGCTGCTGTGCCCGGGGCGGACATATTTTTCTCATTGGCAATCCGGCGGACACGCTGGAGATGGAACGCAGCGTCTACTCCTCGATCCTCCGCAAGGAACTTTCGTTCTCCGGGTCCTGGAATTCGTGCCCGGAACCGGATTGGCGGGATGTTCTGGCGCACGCGGGGAAGGATTTGGATCTGCGGTCCCTTATCACCTCGATCCGTCCCCTGCGGGAGGCGGCGGAAACGTTTCGCGAACTGCTGAACGGAGGCGGTGTCATGTCGTGCAAAACCCTGCTGAACTGTCAGGAGGAATGAGATTGAAGGAGCGTTATCGGGAACAGCTTGAACGGCATCTGGCGCTTCGCGGGATGATTTCCCACCAGTACGCCGAAAAACTTCTCAAGGTCAGCCCAGTGACCGTCCGACGGCTTTTCCGCGAAATGGCGGAAAAGCATCTCGCCATCCGGTTTCACGGCGGTCTTCGTGCCGCCGATGACGGACGGGCGGGTGTCATTGCCATTCCTCAGAGGGAGGCAACGCAGTCGGAAGAAAAGGAGCTTCTGGCCCGCCGGGCCTCTGTGGAGTGCAATCCGGAAGGACTGAACATCATTCATGGGGGGACGACCACCCGGAAGATCGCCAAGTATCTGACGCGGGGCACATTTCTGCTGGATTCGGTTTTGATCGCGGCGGAATTGAGCCGGATGTATCCCGGCGGAGACGGACCGAACGTGCTTCTCACGGCAGGAAGCCTTGACATCAAAGCCGGATTTCTCTACGGACCCAAGGCATGGGAAACGATCCGCTCCTATTCCGCGGACGTTTTTATCACAAGCGTCCGCGGACTGGACCGCAAGGGGCTGCTGGAGACGGATGACCAGACCGTGGGCGTCATGAGAGCCATGATGGCTTCGTCGCGCCGGGTCGTGGTCGTGGCGGATCACCGGAAGTTCGGACGGCGGGGCCCCTGCCGTCTGTGCGGATGGGACAAGGTGGATCTTCTGATCACCACGGAGACGGCGGAAAACGCTTCGGAGATCCGGAACTTGCGGGAATCCGGCGTAAATATCGAACTGGTGGAACGAACCGATCAACAGTAAGCATGGAGGAAACATGAAGTACGGAATCTATTACGCGTACTGGGAAAAGGAATGGCAGGCGGATTATCTGCCCTACATCCGGAAGGCGGCAAAACTCGGGTTCGACTGTCTGGAAATCGCCTGCACACCCATCAACACCTATCCGAAAGCGAAGCTGCTCGAACTTCGGAAGGCGGCCGAGGACAACGGGATCTTTTTGACCGCGGGACACGGGCCCTCGGCGGAACAGAATCTGGGCTCTTCCGATCCCGCCGTCGTAAAGAATGCGGAAGCCTTTTTCACCGAACTCCTGAAACGCCTTGAGATCATGGATATTCACAAGATCGGCGGCGGGATCTACAGCTACTGGCCCGTAGATTACACCAAGCCCGTCGACAAGCCCGGAGACTGGGCGCGGGCCGCGGCCGGCGTCCGGCGGATCGGACACGTCGCCCGGGAATGCGGAGTCGATTACTGTCTGGAGGCCCTGAACCGGTTCGAGGGATACCTTATCAATACCTCCGAAGAGTGCTGCCTGTTTGTCCGGGAAGTGGACTCCCCCGCCGTCAAGGTCATGCTGGACACCTTCCACATGAATATCGAGGAAACCAGCATCGGCGGCGCCATCCGGCAGGCAAAGGGGCTCCTCGGCCACTTTCATACCGGCGAATGCAACCGCATGGTCCCCGGCAAGGGACGCATGCCCTGGCGCGAGATCGCCGAGGCCCTGCACGACATCGGGTACAACGATACGGTAGTCATGGAGCCCTTTGTCCGCATGGGCGGGAAGGTCGGCAGCGACATCAAGGTCTGGCGTGACATCAGTTGCGGCGCCTCGGAGGAAAAACTGGATTCGGATGCGGCGGAATCCCTGAAATTCGAAAGGTATATGTTCGAATGAAAAAAACGGGAATCCAGGTGCTCGGACTCGGGGAAGTCCTCTGGGACATGCTGCCCGAAGGAAAACGCTGCGGCGGCGCTCCGGCCAACGTGATCTACCATCTCGAACAGCAGGGGATCCGCAGCGCGGTCGTCAGCGCGGTCGGAAACGATCCGGAAGGCGATGAACTGCTGGATTTTCTCTCGGGGAAAGGAGTGAATACCGACTTCATCGCCCGGAACGGTCTGCCCACGGGAAAAGTCAATGTCTCCCTGAACAACGGGATCCCCAACTACGAAATCGCATATCCCGCCGCCTGGGATGCCATCCCCTTTTCGGAGACTCTGACCTCGATCCTGCCCGGCGTCACCGCTGCCGTCTTCGGAACTCTTGCCCAGCGGGATGCCCGCTCCTGCCGGACCATCCGTTCCGTGCTTGCGGCCCTGCCGGATTCCTGCTGGAAACTGTTCGACATCAATCTGCGTCAGAACTTCTATGACGAGGCCATGATCCGGGACTCCCTTGCGCTGGCGGATGTACTGAAAATCAACGATGAGGAACTGCCCGTCGTCGCCCGTCTCTTCGGCCTTCCCGGCGGACGGGATGAGATCGTCGCAGCCCTGATGAAACGCTGGAAGCTGCGCTTTGTGATCCTTACCCTCGGCGCGGCGGGAAGCATGCTCTTCGACGGAGAACGATCCTCCGTCTTTCCCGTGGGAAAATGCGGCAAGGTGGAGGATACCGTAGGCTGCGGCGATGCTTTTCTGGCCGCCTGGTGCGGCGCAATCCTGCGGGGCGAAACGCCGGAACAGGCCATGCAGGCCGGAACGGAACTGGCCGCCCGCGTCGCCGGACAGAAAGGGGCCATGTTCTGAATTGAGGGAAATAATTCGAGCTTGAAAAAGGACAATATGACGAACCTTGAAAAACTGCAGATAACGGCTCACCGCGGAATCGGAGAAACGTATCCCGAAAATACGATCCCGGCGTTCCGTGCCGCCGCCGCACTGCCGGTCTATGCCATCGAATTCGATGCTCATCTTACCGGAGACGGCGTTCTGGTCGTTACCCATGACGACACGATCGAGCGATGCAGCAACGGCAGCGGCAGAGTAGGCGATCATACGTATCGGGAACTGAGGCAGCTTGATTTCGGCTTCCGGAAGGATCCCCGGTTTGCCGGGACGCGGATCCCGACACTGGAGGAAACGGTCCATGCCATTCTTTCGGTGAATCCGGCCATGCGGATGCTTATGGAAGTCAAGGAAGATGATATTGCCTGCGCGGAAGCCATGCTGGATTTCATCAGGAAACACGATTTGTTCGAGCAGACAATGATGACGAGTTTTTCACCTGCGGTCCTGACCTTTCTGCGCACACACGGCGGTCCGGATTTGAAACTTCACGGCAGCGACAAGGACGGGGCTCTCCTCAATGCCTCCGAGGGTAAATCATTGCTGGACAGCGTAGGGATTCATCATAGCCTGGTCACACGGGAATCGGTCGCCCGCTATCATCAAATGGGCATTCGCGTGGATGCCTGGGTCCTCGATGATCTGCCGGGAATCCTGCGGGTATGCGAGTGCGGTGTCGATGGAATCACAACAAACGCCGCGGATCGGATCATCCGGGAATTGACCGGCTGTCAGGCCGGATCCTGAATTTTTTCGCTTGTCATGAGAACATATAACGCAGAAAGGACTCCAATCATGTTGAAAGGAAAAGACGCATCTGGAACTCCGTCACGGAAGCCGTTTACCCTCATCGAGCTGCTGGTCGTCATCGCCATCATCGCGATTCTGGCGGGCATGCTTCTGCCGGCATTGGGAAGCGTAAAGGAAACGGCCATGTTGACAAAGTGCCTGAACAACATCAAGCAGGTGGGGCTGGCCGCCAACA
Organism: Lentisphaeria bacterium; assembly: GCA_017615635.1. Classification (GTDB taxonomy): domain Bacteria; phylum Verrucomicrobiota; class Lentisphaeria; order Victivallales; family UBA1829; genus RGIG8244. Next base: position 30,190 of record JAFZZR010000137.1, on the reverse strand, counting down.
TGTATTTCGATGACAATGACGGCTTCTTTCCGAAACGGGTTTTGGTTTCCGGCAATGATCACATTTACCTGGAGCAGTTTGTGTCGTATCTGGATCCCGCCAAAGCACACACCTTGAGCAGTGCTGACCGCCTGGCAAAATACGGCATAGGCTCGGTTGCGCAGTTCACGTACGATGTGCCGGACGCCATGGTTTGCCCGAAGGCACGGGGAGTTTCCCAGCACGCGGCAATCTGGAGCAAGCTGGGCGTGAGTTATTTTGCCTGGACTTACATATACGGGACAAAAGTGGAAATGACATTGAGAAAAGCCAAAGCGAAACAGCGCAGGGCATATCTTTTTATGGAAAACTGCACAAATATGGATAATCAGTATCAGGCATGCGACTGGAACAGCTGTCCTCACTATCACCCGAAGCAGAAGAGCAATCTGTTCCTGTTCGATGGAAGCACTTTAACGGTCCCGACCTATTTCAAGCAGACCAGCCAGGCGGACAAAAGCCAATACTGGATTCCTGCGGAATACCATCTGAACGGAATCTGATCCCGCGGGGAACGGGAAATTGCGCTGCCGTATCGAAACCGTCGGGCTTGAGAAGTATCTGACGGGGCAGGACCGGGATCAGGCGAAGGGAGAGACGGAGCGCAGAGCCTGAGGAATCATGCGGATCAGGTCATCCGCCGTCGTATCGCGTCCGGAGAGTGGCGGCGGAGCGCAGAGCTCGCCGGTGAGGCCGTGAAGGAAGACCGCGGCGGAGACGGCCTGTTCGATCGTCCGTTCCCCGGTTCGGACAACCGGCGAGGCGGCCAGCGCGGCGATCATCCCGGAAAGCACATCCCCGCTTCCGGCGGTGGCCAGAGCGGTGCAGCCGGAGAGATTGCGGGAGAAGGAGCCTTCGGGCGAGGCTATGACAGAGTGAGGTCCTTTCCCGACGACCACGGCGCCGGTCAGCCGGGCGAGCCGGCAGGCGTTGTCGACGGGATCTTCGTTTTCAGGCGTCCGGAAGGCCCGGAGAAGTCTTGCCATTTCCCCCTTGTGCGGGGTGAGCACGGTACTTTTCGGACGGCGGGCACAGAGTTTTTCACGAAGGTCCGGCGAGGCGGCGATCCGGTTCAATGCATCGGCATCCAGGATCAGGGTCTTTTCCTGCTCCAGGACAAAGGAAATAAGGGGATCCAATGCGGGAACGGCGCCCAGTCCGGGGCCGATGACAGCGGCATCCGCCTTTCCGAGAAGCTGTGTGAGACCGGCCGGATCGGCCGCGGAGAAGGGGAAATATCCATCTTCGGATTTGAAGCGCCGGATCATCAGGGCATGAGGCAGACTTCCGCCGCTTTGCGCACAGTCCGGAACGGCCGCGGAGACCAGACCGGCGCCGGTCCGGAGAGCGGCTTCCCCGGCAAGGAACGGTGCCCCGGAATAATCGCGGGATCCGCCGACGACGAGGACGTGTCCACGCTGATTCTTGTAGGTATCGGCGACCTCGCGTCCGAGGAAGGGAAGCGCATCTTCCTGCGAGGCGATCCGGAAGAGGGCGGGCGCAACATCCGTCAGGCTGCGCGGGATCCCGATTTTCGGAACGCGGATCCGTCCGCTCAGGTTCGGTCCGTTTCCCAGAAAGAGCCCCGCCTTGGGCAGCTCGAAGGAGACGGTCAGATCGGCGCGGACCGCCTCCCCGGGCGTGGAGCCGTCGTCGGCATTCAGGCCGGACGGAAGATCCAGGGAGACGACGGGACATCCGGAACTGTTGACGAGCCGGATCCAGGAGGCGGCCGGGTCCCGCGGCGAACCGGAGAAGCCGGTGCCCAGCAGGGCGTCCACGATGAGGCAGTCCGGTCCGAAATCATCCGGAGTCAGATTCCGCCGCACGGAAATGGATGAGGGAAGATTCCGGAAGGCCGTGAGAGCATCGCCGGAGAGCTCCCCGGGATCGCAGGTCAGAAAGAATCCGACGCACCGGCCGTTCTCGGCGAGGCGGGCCGCAACGACCGAACCGTCGCCGCCGTTATTGCCCTTTCCCGCAAGAATGATATACTTCCGGGCGCAGGGGAAGGACCGGAGGATCTCCTGTGCGGCTGCCTCCCCGGCATGAAGCATGAGCTGAAAACCGTCGAATACGCCGGAGCGGATGGTTTCGGCATCCAGCGCGCGCATGGTTTGAGCGGAGACGGCCTTCATGATGAGCGGCGGCGCGGGTCAGAATTTGACTTCCACGTTTCCGGAGATGACGTGCGGCGTGGGGACAAGCTGAATTCCGGGGAAGAGAGACCAGTCCTGATCCCAGGTCTTGAGCATGAGAGGATCGGTGGGCGGTCCGAAGGGATTCAGGTCCATGACAAGGATCTTCCCGGAACGGGTGAAGTAGATGTCCATGACGATGTCGGGCGCGGGCAGAGCCCAGGCATTGGCCTCGATGAATTCATAGGCCTTCGCCCAGTACTGCTCCTTGGCCCGTTCCAGACGGTTGAAGTGGCGGATCAGCCAGTACTGACTCATGCCCTTGAGCTTCCCGTCCTTGATGAAAAGACGGAATTCACGGGTCACATCCATCCGCCGGAAGGGACGGATGCAGATAGCCGTCACCTCTCCCCGGATGGCCGAATTTTTCACCTTGTTGCTGCCGGCCAAAATGTGCCAGGCGCTTCGCGCGGACCGGACGGCGCCCCGCTTCAGCTGGAACCGGGGAGTATCCGTCGGAGCAGCCAGGTCAACGGAGACGAATCGGTTGTAGCTGAAATTGCGCATGACCAGCGCGAGACGGGCGATAACGTCCTTGGCGGGTCTCGTCTCCGTTTCACCCGCGATGAGCGCCTTGATCTCGCTGGGCTGAAGAAAAACGAACGAAGTAGGCAGCGAGTGCGCGGAGAAACGGGGATACCAGTTGGGGATGCGGCAGATGTCAAGAATCGGATCCATGGTCAGAACACCATCCTTTCTGTCCGGTTAATTTTCCGGCGGGCGTCCGCCCGGGAGCGGGCCGGAGGAATGATCGAAAGATTGAAACACAGCCTTGAAGGCGAAAATCTGATAGATGAAAAAGGTTATGAAGAAGGTCATCTGAAACGAGGGAAATGTGAGCTCCAGGACCTGCGCCAGCGCGGCGATCAGGAGAGGCGGAAATGTAGCGTAGATGGTGGTGATCAGCAGGACCTTGTATGGGATCTTTCCCGGTTCCGGCGTGCTTCTCAGCATCTGTGCCAGGGAGAAGAAGGTGATGGAAAGGAGAAGCGCCATGACCGCCTCCATCAGGAAAAAGAAAAAGGAGAGCATGGCCAGCAGGAAGCAGATGCGGCCGGAGATATCCTCTGCACCGATCCGGAACACCTTTCCCTTTTCGGCGGAATCGGCGTCCTTCTGCTTGTCTCCGGAAAGCAGCCTCTCCCGAATGGTCTCGTACACTTCCGAAAAAGTCAGGACCCGATCCCGGTCCCGGGCTATGGAATCCACCGCCTCCGGCTCCACCGTGCCTTTCTTCAGAAGATCATAGAGCATGCCGGGGGAACAGATGACCATGCGGTAGCGCTGCGTGTCCGGGTCGGCGGGATCCTTCATCCGGAGGGCGATCCCCGAAGGGAACATCAGCAGATTGAATTCGGAACGGGATTCCTGAAGCGATTCGGCGGTGAAATCCGCCGGATCGGCAAAATAGTCGAACCGGAAATCGCCGGCCACATAGGATCTCGTGACCTCCGGAGATTTTGTCAGAAACAGCCGGTCCTCCGTCACCCCGATATCCCCTGTCCGGCTGAAAAAACGGTTTGTGGTTTCCCTGATGATGCCGGACCGGTGAAAATAACGGGAGACGGCGACGCCGAAAGAGCAGAGGAGGAGGAGAAGAAGGAGATGCAGGAAGGCGAATCGAAGAGGCCGGGCGGCCAGTTTCGGAAAAATGGAAACACCGGAACAGAGGCTGAAAAATATGGAGAAAAAGTTCATACCAGACGTCTCACGGTGAAGTTCCTGTATCCGCCCTTCCGGATCATCTTGCGGATCCCGGGTTCGATCGCCCGGTAGCCATCTTCCTCCGCACGCTGAACGAAGACGACGCCATCCAGATGATCCAGTTCGTGCTGTACGCAGCGGGCCAGAAGTCCGCCGCATTCCAGAAGGATGGAGGAACCGTCCAGCAGCATGGACTTGAGAACGATCCGACGGCTGCGGACCACATCGGCGTAGAGCTTCGGGACGCTGAGGCATCCTTCCTCGTAGGCGCAGGTATCTTCGGAGAAGGAAACGATTTCCGGATTGATGAGGGTGACGGGCATCTTCGGCAGGAGGACTTGTTCGCCGGGCGAATCGGGCGGGATCGCGTGCCCGTTCTTGTCTTCCTCGGGCTCCACATGGATCACGACGATGCGCTGAAGGACACCGACCTGATTGCCGGCCAGTCCGATCCCGTTGTTGTCGTACATGGCCTGGATCATCTGGGCGGAGAGCTCCCGGACCGAATCGTCGATCACCTCGACGGGCTTCGCTTTCGCGCAGAGGACCGGGTCCCCCAGAAGACGGATCTTCAGGTTCTTCACGTCACGCCTCGTGCTGCCAGGATGTTTCCGCCCGGAGGATCCGGGAACAGGTCTCGTTCCGTCCGAGAAGTTCGACCGTTTCATAGATCCCGGCGCCCACCGCCGTGCCTGTAACGACCACGCGGAGCGGCTGATTCAAGGCAAACTGTTTCATGCCGCGCTCTTCTTCCAGTGCGCGGAGAAGGGCTTCCGCCGCACCCGCGGTGAAGGCACCGTCCTCCACCTTTTCCATTCTGGCGCGGAGCTCGGAAAGCGCCTCCCAGATGCCGGGCGCGGAAAGATTCTTGCGGACGGCCTTGGGGTCGGGCGTGAAATCGGCGGAGAAGAAGTATCCCCAGGACTCCACATCGGTGAGGATCTTCGTCCGGGAATGCATCAGGGAGGCCGTGCGGCGGAACAGATCGGGATCCACTCCCGCGAACCAGCCGCGGCGGTCGGCAAAACTCTTCACCAGGGCGGCGAAATCGGCGTCGGACAGATCCGCCAGATACAGCCCGTTCATGCTGGCCAGTTTGACCGGATCCAGCTGCGCCGGGGAACGCTGTGCCTTCTCGATGTGGAACGCCTCCACGATTTCGGCACGGGACATTTTTTCGCGGTTGTCGCCCGGGGACCAGCCGAGGAGAGAGAGGTAGTTGAAAAGGGCCTCGGCCAGAAAGCCTTTTTCGCGGTAGTCGCCCACGAAGGCGTCGCCGTCCCGCTTGCTGTACGGCTTGCCCTGCGCATTCACGATCATGGGCAGATGAGCGTAGACGGGGATCTGCGCGCCGAGAAGCTGGAAGAGAAACAGATGGCGGTAGGTGTTTTCCACATGATCGTCTCCCCGCACGATGTGGGTGACGCCCTGCGTGATGTCATCGCAGACATTGGCCAGATGGAACACGGGGCTCCCGTCGCTCCGGATGACGATGAAGTCTCTCATGCTGTCGAGAGGCTTGGAAAGATCGCCCTTCACCAGATCGTGATAGAAAACTTCGCGGCGGCGGAAGCAGAGCGCGGCGGCGTTCTGAATCGTCACAGGCTCGACGGCGCCGAGGATCTGCGGAAGATTGGATTCGTCCAGACGGAAAAGCACCTGTCCGGCCGGATCCAGAACGGTGAGATCCAGAAATCCGGCGAGGCAATACTGATTTTCGGCGACCTTTCCCTTGGCGCCGAGCGTGCGGAACACGAGCCCGGACCGGGAAATCTCCACGGCGGATCCGGCCGCCAGTTCGATTTTCGCCTCACCCGCATCGCGGACAAAGGGAAAATCGGAACAGTGATAAGGGATCCGGAAGTAAAGCGGGGACTTGGCGTCTCCGGGGTCCAGGCGATACGCGTGTCCGGCCTGTGCGAGCCGCTCCGCGGCAGCCAGATGAACGGGCAGCTGCTTTGTCTGATACATGATGTCGCCGTCGTAATCGAGGCCGAGCCAGTTCATGCACTCCAGCAGGGTATCGATGGCTTCCCGTGTGGAGCGTTCCAGATCCGTATCTTCGATCCGGAGCAGAAACTGACCTTTCTCATGGCGGGCGAACAGCCAGTTGAAAATGGCGGTGCGGATGTTGCCGATGTGGACCTGCCCCGTAGGCGACGGAGCAAAACGGGCGATGACGGGCATAACCGGTCAATCCTTTCTGCAGTCTTGCTTAAATGGAATCGGTGGCAGCCTGGAGCTGCGCCTTGGCGTTGTGCATGTTGATGACCGCGTACGCCAGGGTGGTCTCCGCGCTGACCAGATCGTTCTGCGCCTCGTTCAGACGCGTGATGCCTTTGCTTCCGGCGATGTATTCTTCGTTGACCAGGTCACGCATTTTCCGCACGATCTCCAGATTTTTCTGGTTCAGCTTCACCTGCTTCAGACTGGTGACGTAGTTGTCGTAGGCGGTCCGGACCTCCTGGATCACCGTGATCCACTGGGACTCGGCCGCGTAATCCGCCTTGGTGAGGAGGGCTTCCTGCTGGCGCATGTTGAGGTAGCGGCGGCCTCCGGCGAAAAGGGTCCAGGAGACGTCGAAACCCCAGTTCCAGTTGTACTGGTTGTAGCGGTCTCTCGTTCCGACCGAATGAGTGTAGGTGTTGTAGTTGCCTACCTCGATCCCGAAGTTGAAGTTCACCGTGGGACCGAAGTTCGCAATGCTGGAGTAGTAGTTGTAGCGGGCGATTTCCACCGCTTCCCGCGCACCCTTCAGGTCCGGACGGTTGGCCAGGGCCGTATCCAGGTAAACGTTGATGTCCGACAGCATTTCGCCATCGGCCGTGGGCATGTCGGGGAACCGGACGGTGGAGGGGATATCGCCCTCGGTGAGGCCCATGAGGGCGGCCAGGGCATACTTCGAGGTAACGTAGTTGTACTGGGCGGAATAGAGGTCGTTTTCCGCGGAGTTGTACTTGGTTTTGAAGTTGAGCACGTCGGAGAGCGGAGAGGCGCCCACGGCGAACTTGAGCTCGGTTTCCTTCAGAAGCTGCCACTGGAATTTCATGTTGGCATCGGCAATCCGGATCTGCGCGGCGGCCAGAAGCACGTTGTTGTAGGCAGTGGCCACATTGCGGATCAGAAGACGGCGCGCATCGTTTTCGGCCTCCACCGTCTGTTTCCAGCTGTGCCTGGCTCCCAGAATGTTCATCTCACGCACGAAACTGTCAAAAACAGTCAGCTGCACGTTCAAACCCGCCGTAGTCGTGAAGCCCGTGGTGTCCGGACCGTAGCCGGCTTTGAGAAATTCATTGTGCCTCTGCCCGAACTTCACATAGGTGGATACCGTAGGCAGGTAGTAGGTGTAGGCCGCGTAATACTGGGCCCGGGCCGCAACAATGGCGAAATACGCCTGGCGGAAGGAGGGATTGTTCTGGACTGCAATGTCCTGCGCTTCGGACAGCGTGAGATACTTCAGGTCCGGGGGAAGAGTCTGATGCTCATCCACCTGGATCGTGGAATAATTGTTCTTCGAAATGGCCGCCGGAGGCTTCGATGAAATACACGCGGTCAGGGAAAGAGCGATCCCGCATGCGGCCGCCGCTGAAAAAAGCACGTTCTTCTTCATGATGTCTGTCCTCATGTCCAAAAAATGCGCCTCCCCGTTTCAGGATTGATCCGGGAAAGTACAACTGTATTTCCCATAATATATACCGCAACTCCGGATTATTCAACCGCACAGGGGAAGTTTTTGGCAAGAAACATCCGGAATCCCGGTGTCATGCCATTTGTCCGTATCACCCTTTGCAATGCGGCGGACAGGAAAAACTCACTTCGCGGGATTGAAAAAAGGCTGATTTATGCTACTTTACAGGATGTCCCGGATCCGCCGGGGCTCGTCTTCACAAAAAACGGAACATCATGCATCAGATCGCCTTTACTCTTTTCTCTCATCCGATCCACTGGTACGGAGTCTGCATCGCCGTGGGTTTTCTTCTGGCCACCGGACTGATGCTTCAGCTCCGGCGTTATGCGGGCATGTCCCGGGATCATGTGTTCGACATCGCCATGCTGTCGATTTTCTCCGGGATCATCGGAGCCCGTGTATTTTTCGTGATCCAGTTCTGGAACGAACAGTTTGCGGGACGCCCCTTCTCCGCTGTCTTCCGCATAGACAAGGGCGGGATCGTTTTCTATGGTGGATTCATTGCCGCCTTCGCTTCGCTCTGCATCTATGCGTTCCGGAAAAAACTTTCCATACGGCTGATCCTGGACCTGGCCGCGCCCGCCATTGCCCTGGGACATGCGTTCGGGCGGATCGGCTGTTTCCTTCAGGGATGCTGCTTCGGGCGGTGTGCTCCCGAAAATTTCCCCGGTGCGGTCCGCTTCCCCGCCGGATCCATGCCGTTCCACCGGTATCCGGGGCCCGACGGACTGCACTCCCTGCCCCTGTATCCGGTGCAGCTGTATGAGTGCGCGCTGAACCTGCTTTTGAGCGCTCTTCTGGTAATCCTTCTGCGGAAGAACCGGAAGCCGGGCCGGATCGCGGCCGTCTACCTCATTGCCTACGCGGCGATCCGGTTCACCATCGAATTTTTCCGGGGCGATCACACGGATTCCTTCCTGCACATGACCCCCTCTCAAAACATCGCGCTGTTCGTGATGCTGCCCCTTGGGATCCTGGTGTATTTCCTCTTCCCGCTGAACGCATCCGCTTCGCCTCACCCGGACGAAGAGTCCGGCGATCCGGATCCCGCCCCGGCGCCCGCCGGAAAGCGGAAAAAACGGAAACGGAGCGGAAAATGACCGAAGAGATCCGGGAAGAACAGAATTTCTGCGAGGATCCGGGCGCCCCGCGCGAACGGTATGAACTGGAAGTACCTCCCGAACTGGCGGGCCAGCGTATCGACGCAGCGCTGGTCCGGATGATCGGCGATATCTCCCGCACCCGGACGCAGCAGTTCATCAAGGAGGGATACACCCGTGTGAACGGGATCCTCTGCCGCCTGCCCCGGTTCTATCTGGCCGCGGGCGACCGGATCGTCATAGACGCACCGGGCACGCCGGTCTGCGTGCGGGCGGAAGCGGAAAACATCCCACTGGATATTCTGTACGAGGACGAGCATATCCTCGTGATCAACAAGCAGGCGGGGATGGTGGTGCATCCGGGCGTGGGAAATCATTCCGGCACGGTAGTCAACGCCGTCCTCGGCCACGATTCCGATATGGCAGACGAGGACTTTCCCAATCCCCTCCGCCCGGGCGTGGTGCACCGTCTGGACAAGGATACCTCGGGCTGTCTGGTAATCGCACGGACTCCGCGCGCTCTGCGGAAACTCTCGAAATCCTTTGCCGACCGGAACGTGGAAAAAACGTACCTCGCCATCGTGTTCGGCACGCCCGTCCCGCCGGCCGCTGTGATCCGCGGATTCATGGGACGGCATCCCACGGACCGACTGAAAATGGCGGTCCTGCGGGAAACCGATCACGGGGCGAAGGAGGCGGTGACGGCTTACCGCACGCTGCGTCAGGGGATCTGGAACGGGATCCGGTGTTCGCTGGTGCAGGTCCGCCTGCATACGGGCCGGACACATCAGATCCGCGTTCACATGTCGCATATCGGTCATCCGCTCATCGGAGACAAGCTGTACGCCCGGGGCCGGTCCTCCCCGGCGGAACGGCAGATGCTTCATGCCTGGAAACTGGTTTTTCCGCATCCGGAAACGGGCAAGACGCTTTCGTTCGAGGCGCCGATACCCGCGGATTTTCAGGCAGTGACCGAATCGTTTCAACCGGACGGACCGGGCATGGTCCCGGGGAGAGGAAGACGATGAATCAGCCAGAGATCACCATTCTCATTCCCAACTACAAGACGCCGGAGCTGACAAAGCTCTGTCTGCGTCTTTTCAATAAGTTCACGCCGCCCGGACGCGCCGAATTCCTGGTCATCGACAACGATTCCGGCGACGAATCTCTGGCCTACCTGAAAACCCTCCCCTGGATCGAGCTCGTGGAACGCACGGTGGCGCCCGACGAGAGCGGACCGGCCATGCATGCCAATGCCCTGGATCTGGGGCTCGCAAAAGTTCGGACCCCCTTCGTCCTGGTGGCGCATACCGATACCCTTCCTCTGCGGCCGGACTGGCTGGACTATCTCCTTTCCGAGATCCGACGCTCGGACCGTATTGCCGGCGTGGGCAGCTGGAAACTGGAACATATCTCCTTCTGGAAGAAAACCGGCAAGCTGGCAGAGGCGTTTTTCCAGAGTCTGACGGGCCGGCGGAAAAAGGAGGAACGCTATCTGCGGAGCCACTGCGCCCTCTACCGGACCGATTTGCTCAGACAGCATACCCGCGGATTCAACGACGGCGATACCGCGGGCCGCAGTATTCACCGCCTGCTGACCGAGCAGGGCTTCGAAATGCGATTCCTCGCCTCCGAGGCGCTGGGCAAATACATCATGCATTTGAACCATGCCACCGGCATACTTCATCCCCCGGAAGGCAGCCGCCGCTGTGCCCGCCCCGAGGCGAAACGCCGCCTGGGCGCAACGATGGACAGCGAATTTTTCCGCAGCGTGCTGGCAGATCCCTCGCTGGATCGGCGTCCGGCGGAAAAAAACAGCGAGGTGTCCGGATCATGATGGCGAAACTGAGTGAAATAATCGTCTCGATCCCGCCCGTCTGGCGGACCGTGTTCCTCCTTGTCTGTTCCAACTGCTTCATGACGTTCGCCTGGTACGCGCACCTCAAGAACATGGCGGGCAAACCGTGGATCCTGGCCGCGCTGGTCAGCTGGGGCGTGGCGCTCTTCGAGTACCTTCTGCAGGTCCCCGCGAACCGGATCGGCTACGGCTCGTTTTCCCTGGCTCAGCTGAAGATCCTTCAGGAGGTCATCGCTCTTTCCGTTTTCGTACCCTTCTCCATTTTCTACATGAAGCAGGGCATCAAACTGGATTTCCTCTGGGCCGCTCTCTGCCTTTGCGGCGCCGTCTTTTTCATGTTCCGCAAATAGAACAGGACTGTTTGAACCATGGATCCGGTCGAACCTGTCTCCTTCCCCCTCGCCGATTTCCTGCCGCCCGAAGGCGCCGTTCACCTGATCGGATGCGGCGGCGCCGGATGTGCTCCTCTGGCACGGATCCTTCATCAGAAAGGATTCCTCGTCAGCGGGTCGGACTTGGAGGAAAATCACGAGACGGAACGGCTCCGCTCCCTGGGAATTACGGTTTCCACCGGACCGCACCGGAAAGAGAATCTGCCCGATGCACGGCGTCTTCTTGTCATTCACACTTCGGCGGCGGATCGGGATAAAAACCCCGAACTTCTGGCAGCGGCGGAGCGCGGTGCTTCGATCCTGAAGCGGGGCGAAGCTCTGGCGGCGGTCGCTTCGCTGTATCCCCGTACGGTCTCGGTCAGCGGATCACATGGAAAAACTTCCGTCACGGCCATGATTGCCTGGACGCTCCGCATGCTCGGCGCGGATCCGGGCTTTCTGGTGGGCGGAAAAGTGAACACCTGGGATTCCTCCGGCGAGGCAGGCCGCGGAGAATTTTTTGTCACGGAAGGCGATGAAAGCGACGGCACGCACGCGCTGCTCCGGTCCGAGCTGGCTGTGGTCACCAATATCGAGGACGATCATGTCTGGAGCCTGGGCGGGATCGAAGTCCTGGAAGAAAATTTCCGGATCTTCGCCCGTCGTGCCGAACGTCTTCTGTACTGGGCCGGGCCCATTGCCGACAGACTGTACGCAGACCGCACCGACGCCATTCGTCTTACCAAATTCGAACCGGTGTTTTCCCCGGCTCTGGAGTCCGCTTCGGGCGAGTTCCAGCTTTGCAATCTCTATACGGCGATGCTGGCCGTGGAGAGCCTCGGATTTTCAAGAAAGGAAATCCTGCCTGCTTTGTCGACGTTTCCCGGCGTGGGACGGCGTATGACGGTCCATCTGAAAACCCCGGAACTGAAGGTCATGGAGGACTACGCCCATCATCCCACGGAGCTTCGGGTCTCTCTCGCCGCTCTCCGCAAGACAAATCCGAATCGACGGCTGGTCGTCGTTTTCCAGCCTCATCGGTTTGCCCGCCTCGAACGTTATTTTTCCGAGTTCGCCTTGGAGCTCCGCAAAGCGGATCTCGTTTTCGTCGCTCCCGTATTCGCCGCCTGGTGCTCCTCCGGCAAATACTCCGCCGCCGACCTGGCGGCGGAATCCGGCGGCATTGTGCTGGAAGGGACCTGGGAACAGATGGCGCAGACCGTCAGAACACACCTGAAACACGGGGATCTCCTCTGCGTGATCGGGGCGGGCGACATCCGGAAGATCCTGCCCTGCCTCACCGCACCGGCATAAAAAATCCCGGCATAAAAAACCCGACTGGCACCCCTGCATGTTTCACGCTTTTTGCCTGCTGGTTATGATGTCATTACCAGTAGAGATAAAACATGCAATTCCGAGCCTGTAAAATGGTATTATCCCGTCTTTTCGCATTGGCGGAAAACCGGAGCAATACGATCCCCCGGCGAACGTCTGAACAAACCGGAAGGAATCAGTGTTTTTTAACCTCGAATATCAGGGTTCCGTAATTATCGGGGGAATGCCAGCCTCCGCTCATGGCCAGCGGCGACCATGTGGAGCACTCCTGCGCCACGCCCTTTACATTGCGTTCCCGTGTAAAATTGAATCTCAGATCGGTCCCGTCCGTCTCCAGCGCGTTCAGCGGAATGGTGATCTCCGCAATCCATTTTCCCTCGCCCCGCTCGGTTTTTACCTGCAGTCCGGCCATCTGTTCCCAGCGGTTCAGAACTCTGCCTCTCGTTTGCGAACTCCAGACGTTGTTGTCGTTCACAATCACCTGCCAGAATTTTTTGCTCTTTTCCGCATAGAAGAATAGTTCCACACAGTTATCCTTCCAGACATCGTGATTCCCGGACAGATGTCCCGGGTCTGTCTTGCTTTCGTCCATTTTCGGTTCCGTCAATTCGGCACGGATGAACAACATATCATCCGAGGCCAGAAGACGGAACGACCCCGCCGCTTTCAATCCCGGCCCCATCTTCTGAGAGGAGATCAGTTTGTACTCCGGCGCCTTTGTCCATTCTTCCTCCGAGGGGGCGGAACCCGCGGCCTTCGGCACGGAAAGTTTAAGCTGCTGGCGTCGTTCTTCCTTCTCCATGACAAAACTTCGCTCATCCTGCATCCACTGGACCAGATACTTCTGCAGAAGCCGAGCCCGTTTGGCATACACAGTTCCTTCCGGCGACAGCTTCAGAATTTTTTGCATCAGAGACTCTATTTCCTTCATTTCGGCGGTATCATAGACCTGACTCCAGATTTTTTTCCGGAAATACTCCGCGCTCTCTCCGGTCAGGCCAATAGCCGTCTCCTTCTCGGAAAGGATCTCCCGCTCGATCCGGATCCAGTTGTCCTCGAATTTCCGGAACATTTCCCGGGCCGGAGCCGCGGCGGGCCCGTAATACAGACGGAAGTATTCCTTTAGTTCTTTTTCCACATCCCGTTCCGGATTCCACATCAGCCGCAGGAAAATATAGACATCCAGGTTGCGGGCCGTATGAGTCAGGTTCAGGGTTTCCACGAAAATCCCGGCGCAGTAAGGCTTCACTGTCTGGATATAACGGGCGATAAGGTGCGGGTAGGAATCCAGCATTCCCGGCAGGAAGCCTCCGAATCCGCAGGTACATTGAAATGAACTGACCTGAAAATCTTCGGGCTTGAAGTACTTTCCCCACTGCTGCAGACTTTCGATATCCCTGGCAATTTTATGCGGGAAAATCAGGTTGCTGGGTCCCCGCAAAGAAATGCGAACGCGGACATTTTTTGGAATTTCCACCGTCTGAGGTATCTGCATTTTCGGCGGATAGATCAGCGTAGAGATATATTTTCCAGGATATTTTTCTCCGATTTCCTTCGCAATATCGGCGATCACACGCCAGATGATCTCCGTATCATCCTTGCAGGGGTGCTGCTTCCGGAATTCTTCGCAGCGCTCGCAGTAGCAGCGGCCGTCGTTACCCGTATAATGATCCATGGGGTCGATCATGAATTCATCCGGCTTGAAAAACGGAAACGGCCATTTGGAACCAAGATATCCTTTCAGGTTCAGGAAGCCGCATTCCTGCGGCGTTTTGCCGGAAAAATATCCGTTTGCGGCCCGGCGCCAGATCTCTTTCGTCAAAGGATCGGTCCAGCAGGAATAATGCGGATTGCGCTTCCCGTTCTTCATCAGCTGCTGGGCCTCGGGATGCGCCAACCATTCCGGATTCTCGAACAGCTTCAGATGTCTTTCCGAATGACATTCGACGACAGAATAGCGAACAGCCGCATGATTCCGGATTCCCCAGAGATAAACCTCTTTCACACTGTCCACATATCCCCTCGCGTCCGGATGTACTGTCATGAAATCATAGCCGTCCGAATTCTTGCGGTAACTGAAGTACGGCTTGAACCGGATCTCCTGTTCCGGGATCCGCAGATTCTTGCATTCCGGAATGCTGACGCCGTCCTTTCCCGGGGCCAGCCAGCGGATGCCGAGGGAGTCCAAAAAATTATACACCCCGCGCAGGGTTCCCTTATCCGGATTGTCGTAGTAGTAGTCAAAAAGATCCACGGGCTTTTCCGTATCTTTTCCGTAAATGTCGATCCGGGTTCCCCTGGCGCTGATTACATATTCGTCCGTCGCAAATGAATTCGCGTTGCCGAACCCGAGGTAAATATTCACGTCCGGACCGGGCTTGACTCCCACTGGAAATTCCGCGCCCGTCATGGCTTTCAGATGATCCGAAAGTTCCCTCGCGGCAAATTGTACAATGGGCCTGGCTTTTTCCGGAATCACGATGACGGCCTTCGCCGTCCCGTTTTCCGCCAGCGTGATGTCGGCGGCAGAGACCGCCAGCGAGGTCAAAGCCGCCAGGTACAGAATCAGTCTTTTCATTTGCACATCCTTTCGATAGCCTTTTCCACTTTGGTATAATCATACTTATATTTGACCCGCTTCCCGAATTTCAAGGCCGTCCTGTAATGCGCCAGCGCCTCCTCCGAATTCCCCAGTTTCTCGTATGCGGCACCCGTCATGTAATGGGCTGTGCAAAGATTTGCCGGATGCTGCTCCCGAACCTGCAGAACATTCTCCAGCACTACGATCTCGGCGGAATACTGTGCCCGGTTCCGGTAGAGAATCGCCATAATGTAAAAAGTCTGATAGAAGACATTGCCGGATTTCGGACATTCGCAGTTCTGCGCCTGCTGAAGAATTCCCATTGCGCAGTCCTCCCGCCCCTTCTGCCACAGCATCGTTTCCGCCAGTGTATTCAGAAGCTGACGGGCATCCTGCAATTGAATATCCGGATCTTCCACGCGGGATAGCAAAAACTCTTCCGCTTCCTTTATCCGTTTCTGTCCGCGCATAGCCTTGAACTTCCCCAGGATCGCCTGCGTTTTCGTCTTTGAGTCCGACGCCGATGCAAGAGCTTCGGCGTACTTCGCCTCGGCTGTGACGAAATTTTTTGCCTCGGCCGCTTGGCCCGCCTCCATATTGAGTCGTTCGAAATCCGCCTCCGCAAACAGACTGTTTCCCAGAATAAAAAAAGTTGCAATCCACATCCTTTTCATGATAAAACATTCTGCTGTTTCATGAAAAACAATCTCATTCGATAACGCCCGGCAATTCACCGGTTGTCTTTCCATCCGGGCAGAAAAACGGTTTGTAAAAGTCATTGAGCCGGGCACGATCGACTTCCGGAATCGTCATGAGTTCCGCATGCCCGTCTCCGCGCAGATAAACCGACCCTGTCTTGTGTTGTGCCAGGGAAAGTCTCCTGTTTGTGCCCTCATTTCCCCACTGCCAGTAGGCTCCGCTTTTACTTTCGCGTCTGTTTATTTCTCCTACCGAGTTATAACTGGAAGGATATTTCAGTTTTGACTGCCGTCTCTGCCGATTCCAGCCGGAACCCGCGGAAAACCAGAAGCCGTTTTCCTGATTCGGAATGTAGAACACCCGGGTATCAGGATATACATACAGCCCATTCACGGCATTTTTCTGCAAAATATACATTCTGGAGTCGCTGATAGGATTTGACGGACATATCCCCACCATGGCCGGCTCGCCTTCCCTGATTTTCAAATACGGGGCGATCAGAAGAAACAGCCGGTTGCCTGTCGCATCATCATTCCAGATGCAGGGGAAGGCATCGTTGTTGTCATCTCCGTACATCCGGATGGCGATCCCAGTCTGCTTGTTGTTGTTCAGACATGTTGTCCGCTGTGCCGTCTCTTTCACTTTTCCCAGCGCCGGCAGAAGCATCCCCGCCAGAATGGCAATGATGGCGATGACGACCAGCAGCTCGATGAGCGTAAATCTTTTCAGATGTGAAATGCGGCTGCGGTTTTTTGATTTCATCATGATTTTTACCCTTTCTGAATCTTTTTTTTTCACGGTATGTTGTGCGGATTCAGGTATACGAATCCCCGTTTTACGCATTCGTTTCGTTGATTCCCGTTCAATGACTTCGCCGACAAGATCCGCGTAGGGCTGTTCCGTTCCCGTCCGGATCATATTGTAAATCCGCCGGAACATGATCTGTCCTGTTTCGTAGTAAGGCTCGGAAACTGTGGAGAGAGCAGGCGAGGAGAATTCGCTGCCCGGAATATTGCCGAATCCCAGAACGGAAAAGGCATCGGGAACATACAGTCGCTTCCTATAACACATCCTCAAAAGGTCTTCCGCCTGATGGTCAGAGGCAAACTGAATAGCATCGGGTCTTTTTTCGATCAGTTCCTCCAGCTGACGGTAATAGCTTTTCTCATCGCCTGTAACGCCTCGGATCAGACGGGCGGGCAGCTTGTGCCGGCGCATGACGGCACGGTAGCCTGCCGCCCGTTCCTCAGCAATATCGCTGGGAACATAATGGAAGAAAATATCCCGGTGTCCCAGTGAAATGAGGTACTCCGTCCCCCGCATGGCGCTCTGCTTCTGATCAAAGGCCATGCGTCCGCTTTTGGGTTCGAGCCCAATGGATGGTATTCCGCAGTTGAGGAACTTCGGATCGACCTGCGCAATGGTAGAGGGCGAAAGCGAGATCGCAAAGATCCCCGCCACGCGGAATTCCAGTGCCTGCATGACCGCTCGGTTGATGTCGTCTCCCAGAGGGATCAGCTGGATCAGCCAGCCGTGAGCAGAAGCCTCCTCCACGCAGCCCTTGACCGCGGGCATAAGATAATGAGGGAAATCGGAAATGACGGCGATAACACGGCTTTTCCCGGTTACGACGGAATTTACAAGCGCATTCCGCACATAACCGTGCCGCTGCGCCGTTTCCTTCACTTTCCGGATAATGGGCGGAGAAATTTTCAGCCGTCCGCCTGTTTTCCCGTTCAGGATATAGGAGACGGTGGCGCGGCTTACGCCGGCCTCTCTGGCGATCTCCTTCATAGTGATCATGGCACTGAGACTCCCGGATGAATTTACCTATGTAAACACATCCATAATCTATAACGCCTTTTCGCGTTTGTCAAGCCGGCTTTTGTAAAAAACAATCCCGTATACACAGCCTGAAAAAAGCTCGCGTGGGATGTGGCTTTTCTGTCATTCCGCGTATTTCAGGATCTTCAGCTTCGTGTCGTCTGCTTCGTCCGCGATCCCGTCCGTGAGCGCCAGATAATACGGTGCGGTCAGAATCAGTTTTTTCATAATGCGTGTTTCTCCTGTGCGAGCAGTTCCTGTTTTGTGTAATATCATATGCCGAACAGGCAAAAACAGGCCGAAACAGGAAGTATTTTTTTCTCCTACCTCATACCTCCTACCTCATACCTCCTACCTCATACCTCCTACCTCATACCTCATAAATATACTTCGGATCTTCCGATTTTGATAGTGCGGAAAGGAAAAAACAGTTGTATTATCCCGATATTTTTCCATCTTTCCTTCTTGCACATTCCGTTTCGGCGGGATATATTCCTGCGAACCGTGGGAGACGATCCAATTGTTTCGTTACGAGCTGAAAAAATATCAGATTTCTCCGCTGCCTCTGGCCGTCTGGCTGGAACGTCCGACCCGTCTCTATCAGATCCAGCACGTCCACGACTGCTTCGAGTTCGTTTTTGTACTTTCCGGTACGGGATGGTGCGCCGTGAACGGGCTTCGCTTCCCCATTCTCCGGAACGACCTGTACGTTCTGCGCCCCGGAGACGTTCATGAATTCACCAACAATCCCGGAATGCGGTTCTACAACATCATGTTTTCCAGAAAGCTGTTTTCGGCGGAGGATCTGGAAACCTTTGCGCCTCTGCTCAAATGGCACGGAAAATACACCCTGCCCGACCCCGTGTTCAGCCGGGCCGAGAGCCTTCTGAAATCCGTATGTGCGGAGCTGGAAAACAAGCAGCCCGCCGGCATGATGGCCGCGAAGTCATCCTTCTTCCTTTTCCTGGTGGAGCTTCTTCGTCTCCCCGTGCGGGACGCCGCTGCTCCGGACGGCGCAAAAGCCGATCTTGTATCGAACATCCTGGCGTTCGTCACAAGCCGCTGCCGCGAGAGGATCACGCTGGACGATCTGGCCCGCGAGACGGGCGGCACACCCGAGTACGCCGGGCGGAGATTCCGGAGTCTCACGGGCATCTCCTTCACGGATTACCTGAACCATTACCGGATCGAGCTCGCATGCGGAAAACTGGAAAACACCGCCCTTTCCATTTCCGAAATCGCCGCGGACCTCGGTTTTTACGACACGCCTTACTTCGACAAATGTTTCCGGAAGATCCTGGGCATATCGCCCAAGGCCTACCGTGAACAACGGAGAAAAGCCGCCAGCTCCTCCCGCGCAAAGAAACATTGACGCTCCGCCATCCCGGCGCACGGAAATGCCGGATCGTCCCGGTGTGATGTCCGGCAGGAACGGAGGAAGTCCGGGCATCGCAAAGCCTTTTTCACGGGAACTGTTGATTTTATCAAACTGTATCATCTTTTTTATTACAGTTTTTGCAAAAACTCTTTATTTTCCTGAAAATCGGCTGTTTTCCCCCTCTTGACACCTTACGAAATCCGCATATATTTATCAACAGAAGTAATTTTCTTGAGGGCGTCATGATGTACGAACGGAAAACGAAGGCGGCGGAACTGGCGGAACGATACCGGAACGAGCTTCTGGCGGCTCGTGTTCCGAAAGATTCTCCGGTCATGTCCGGACGCGAGCTGGCGGAGCATTTCGGCATTTCCACCGTTACGGCCAACCGCGTACTGAATCTGCTGGTCGCCGAGGATGTCCTTTACCGCAAACCGAAAAGCGGGACGTTCATCAAGCACGATCCGCCCGTGATCCCTTCCATAGCCTACGCGGGCCCGCTGCCGGAGCCGGGCAACATCGATCCGATCCGGAATGCCGCCACGCAGCGGCTTCTGGATCATTTTGCGGAACTCGGGCTGACAGCGAAGCTGATCCCCTATCACACCTTCCGGAATCCGGCGCTTGCCGAGCGCGAACTCCAAGACACCAACGGCCTGCTGATCCATAATTCGTTCATCGACGATAATACGATGAAAACGCTCTGGAAATATACCGGACGGATCGTTATGACGGGGAACACGTATATCGACGACCGCTTCCCGTGCAGTCAGGTGATTCCGGATTTCACGGAGGCTCTGCGGGAGTTCAATGTGTTTCGACCGTTTGCAGGTTTCGCGAAGATCATTCTGGTGGAAGCGCAGCACTTGAACTCGAAAGCCAGTTCGGAATCCTCGCGGCGGATCCTCCGGAGTTTCGGCCTTGACAAAGAAAAGGTGGAACTGATCTCCTTTGCAGCGACCAACAGCTTCGACGCCTATCTGGAGGCCAACCGCTACTTCCTGCGCCATTCCTCCCTGCCCGAAAATACGCTGATCATTACCTTGAGCGAATACTTTGCCCGGGGGATCCGCTCCGCCTGGGCCGACCGCAAAGACCAGCCGGACATCCTCTGCTTCGACAATATGGAAGAATACTCCGGGATCCCGGAGAAGGATCGCTTTTTTACCTCCATCGACCGGCAGATGAGCGAGATCATGTGCCGGGCGCTGGACCTGCTTCACGATCAGCTTTCCTCGCCCGGACGGGAACAGACGATCCTCCGGATCCCTGCAAAACTCGTTATCCGAAAAAGCGTAAACGCAAAAGCAAACAGAACAAAGAAACACACGAATAACATAATCAACCGAAGGAGAACACCATGAAACACCACAATTCACGCAACTGTTTTACTCTCATCGAACTGCTTGTCGTCATCGCGATAATCGCCATCCTCGCCGGAATGCTCTTGCCCGCATTGGGAAAAGCGAAGGAAAGCGGGCTCTCGATCAGCTGTCTTTCCAATCTCAGGCAGCTGATGGTTGCCAATCTCGCCTATGCGGGCGACAATAACGATTTCCTGCTGAGCAATATCCAGGTAGAGAACGTCGGCGTCTATACACCGATCCGGTATTTTATCAGGGAAAAGTATTTGGACAACCGTGCGATCCAGCGCTGTCCCACCACCGATGATGTAACGAAAACAGAAAACTGGGAAGATACGTTTGCGTATGCATTCAAGGGCGATTACAACGGGAACCGGATCCGCCGCATGAGAAGTGACAGTTCCCTGGCTCACGGATATACCGATGGAACATATAAGGTTTTGACGATCAGTATGAAAGGAATTCCGAAAACATCCCTGTTCTTTCTGAACGGAGACTCCCGTGATCCCGTCATGCAGCATCAGAGGAACTCTGTCGATCTGAATGAAGAGGCCACCGCGCAAAACCGGTTTGCCGCCATCCATCCCGGCGGAAAAATCAATTTGAATTTCACTGACGGACATGCGGCCTCGCTGGCACCTCTGGATTACGTATCGGCGGCACTCAATGACTGGCCCCGTCCGGCGACGCGCGGCTCCGGAGTTACTATTTACTGGCTTAACAGGGCCGGTGTTACAGAGAGCAGATGGGGGTTCTACGGGGAATCGGTCCAATAACCGGAGAGCGGCATCATGAAGATCGTTTATATTCTTTTTTTCCATTGTCTCTTTTTCGTTCTTTGTGCGGGCGAAAACCTGATCAAAAACGGCGATTTCAATCTTTATCCGAATACCGCGGGTGCGGAGTACAGTCCGATTTCCGCGCCTGATCGTTCCCGGTTCGAACTGTTTACGGAGGACCTCAGCTGGAACAAATGCGGAATGCTCAAGATTTTGTCGTACACGATTTCCGAACAGAACGAGAAGACGGCTTCCGCTTCGGTCCTGATCGGATCGGACGGAAAAGACGCAGGATTTCCATGCAAGCCCGATACCGCGTACCGGTATTCCCTGCAGGTGCGAGGGACAGCCGGGCGGGTATTCGTCAAGGGTGTGGAATGGAGAAAAGATAACACGTCCCTTTGGAGCTTTGCCGAATGCAAAAAATCCAGGATGGATTTTCCCATTGGAGCGGAATGGTCAACGATCCGCGGCGTATTCAAAACCGGCCCCGAGGCCGTCCGCGCCGCTCTGAATGTCTCGATCTGGTGGAGCAGCCGATATGAAGAAAAGGCTCCGTACATTCTGAAGGAAGGAGACTATCTGCTTTTTGATAACGTGAAGATCGAAGAGGTGCAGTCGATCCTTCCGGTTGATGCCGCGGAACGTCTTCCGGTCGAAACGGTCAAATCTGCGGAACTGGTCCTTGTCCAGTCGGGTCAAAAAGTTTCGGCGGCGGAGTCATCCTGGGAAAACGTGCCGCCGGTCCGGGATTTTCTTGTATTTTCCGGCGAGGCCGGGAAAAAGAAGCCGGCGGAGGTCTCTTTTCAGGCGAAGAGCGACGGAGAAAACCTGTATCTGCTCTGCAAATGCGAGGATCCGGAAGGTGTAACGTCGGATCCTGCGGTCGACTTGTGGCGCAATGACGTGGTCGAACTCTTTTTCCGGGATCCGTCCGGCGCGGAGGATTTCATTCAGATCGCCGTGGGGGCATGCGGCCGGATTTATACGGACAGCAGCCGCAAAAGAGCGGTGCCGGGAGTGACGGCGAAGGTCAGGGTCGACGGGAACCGCTGGCAGGCTTTTCTGACCATTCCCGTGAAAATCGTCTATCCGGAAGGATTGCCTTCGAACGGCAGTCGATTGGGATTCAACGTCGCTTTGAAGCGGACAAAAGCGGGAGAATATCTCAGCTGGAACAAAGTGAAAACACTTCGCACCGTCTCCCAGTATGGAGTTCTGGTGGTCGGCGGGTACGGCGAGGGAATTTCTCGTGCGGCTTATGAAAAAAAGGTTGCCGAAGCCGCGGCGGAGGAGCGGGAGAAAAAATTTGCGGCGTTCCGGGAAAGCAAAACGGCGGTCGGCGTTCTTTCCGTTACTTCGGATTACTCCATTCCGATGTCCGCGGGATTGATCGATCCGGTAAAGGAGATCCGACTGAAAGTGGCGGTCAATGAAATCCGGGCCCTGCCCATTGCTGTGGCCAATCTGGACAGCAAAGCCACAGAATTCCGGGTTACGCTGGAAGCCGGAGACCAAAATGTTTTCAATGGTTCGTACGGGCTGAAAAATTATCCCGCCGAAAAGATTGTCACCCGGGTTGCGGTGCGCACCCGGGACGGGGCCGGATGTACCGGCGAACTTTTCGATCCGCTGCCCCGGATCAATGAAGCGTCCACTCTGCTGGTCCCCGCCGGGGAATGCGGCGTGGTCTGGTTCGACTTCCATACCGACGGGGTAAAGCCCGGCATCTATTCCGGCGTTCTCCGGGTGACTCCTTTGAATAAGAAAGGCAGTTTCCCGGAGAAGGGCGGCGGACACCATAGTCGGAATTATCAGGGTACCCGGCTGGAGATCCCCGTGTCGGTGGAAATTCAGAATATCGAGCTCGATTCAAAAAGCAGCGTTCCCTCGCAGTTTTTCGCAGGCGGCGTCGAGGAAAATGAAAATCTGTTTGCCGCCGGACTCGAACTGGGCGCCGCGGGTTATTCCGTTTCCCCCTGGTTTCTGAGGTTCCCGCTGCAGGAAGACGGCACTTTCCTCCCCGAAGCACCGTCCGCTCTGGAACGGATCAAGGCGCTTCACAAGCTTGCCGATAAGTACGAAATCCCGTTCCGATTCCTGATCTGCTACAGCGTCTACAACACATTTCTGAAACTCTACAGGCTCAAGGACGATTCGGACAAGGCCCTGAAATTATGGCCGGAATGGATCAGGGCCCTGAAAAAATTCATGGACATCAATCAGATCCAACCGGACCAATTCGTCGCGGAGCTGTTCGATGAACCCGCCGACTTCCAGAAGGTGATCCGCGTGGTTTCCGCCGCTCACGAAGCGTGGCCGGAACTGCGGATCATGCTGACCCTCGATTCCCGTCAGGGAAAAACCGGCGGGAATTACGAGTACCGGATGCGGGCATCCGTCATGCGGCAGATGGAAGACGCCGTGGATACCTGGGTTCTGCATCGAAATTATTATTTCACTGATCCCGAGCATCTGAAATTCTATAAGGAAATTCAGGCGAAGGGGAAGAAGGTCGGTCATTATACCTGTGAGGTCAATCCTTCCAGCCAGCTGCATGGAAATTACCGGCTTTCCGCATGGTTCAGCGAATGCCACAAGCTTGATTTGACGGAACTGTATCAGCTCGTGCAGGGCGTCGGGTACAACGGCGGCGTCGATTTCGCTTCTGCTACCGGCGGAAATCTGCTGCTTGTCGCAGGATACGGGGGAAATGTGATCCCGACCATTCGAAGCATGGCCTTCCGTCAGGGCGTCATGGACGTGAAATATCTGGCAAAACTGCGCGAAATCGGCAAGGATTCTCCGGAAGCGCAGGCGTTTCTGGAGACGGCGGCAAAGCGCGTGGCCGTTGATTCCATTCACGATCAGACAATGCCGGACCGTGTCCGCGAGGAAGCCGCGGCCTTGATCCTGAAACTGCAGGCGCAGAAAGAAAAATGAAAGTCCGTTCGCTTCATTTCGATATGAAGAACTGATCCGGATGCTTGGATTCACGAAACTTACCATGAAAACAAAACTTCAGAAAGGACAAAAAGGCATGACGAACTCGCGAGGCAATTTTAATCTTTCATCTCCTTGCCACGGCGTAGCAACGCGAAGCCGGGTCATCACCACGTCCTCCATAGCGCGCAGCGCGAAGGAGGATCATCTCTCATCTCTGAAGCAATTCACGTTAATTGAATTGCTGGTGGTCATCGCTATCATCGCCGTCCTCGCGGGCATGCTCCTGCCGGCGCTGCAGACAAGCAAAGGCAGGGCAAAGGATATTGAATGCACCGGAAAACTCAAGCAATGGGGTTTGGCCATTCACATGTACCTTGAGGACAACAATGACCAGTTTGCTCCGACCTTCTCTTTCTCTGCAGCCAACAGAGACGCAAGTAAATCTGCTCCCTTTCTTTACCGCGGCGGACTCGGTCTGGAAAATCTGACAACCCTTTTAACCACTCCGACACATCATCCGATGATTATCTGTCCGGCCGAAAAGGGAGGCAAGTCTATCTCTTATGCAACGAACTTTTATCTCAACGGCAGGAATGCGAGAAAGGTCACCCATCCCAGCAAACGGACCATCATGTTTGACTATACGGTATGGAGCCTGGATACGTATTTTGTCAGGGTGAGTGAGGACGCCTGGCGTCATGGCTCCAAAAACAGCATCAACGCCCTGTTGCTGGATGGACATGCGGGTTCCTATACCCGGCAGCAGGTTGGAATGCCTGCTACAGGCAGCGGCGTCAGCGGGCCCAATGCCGGTTTCTGGAATCCATCATCCGATGCGCTCGAAGATATATGACCTTCTGAATTCGGACCTCGATACAATAAAAACGGTCCGGATCACGGGATTTTCAAGGAGAAACGATGAAAAAGGCTATATTTTTGGGATTGCTTGGCACGGCATTTCTGGCGTGTGCGGCGGATATCCGTTACGAAAAAGAGGCGGACGATGCCGTCCGGTTTGCGGCGAAGGATCTGGCCCGCTGTCTGAGCGCGGTCACCGGAGAAAAATACGGTGTGCAGTCCGACGGCCAGGCCGTGTGCGGGGACATCGTTCTGAACACCGATCCCGACCTGAAAAGACAGGAATGGAAGTTCCAAAACAGTAACGGCATATTGACCATTTCCGGCAGTTCCAGTCCGGGGATCGTCTATGGCGTCTATACCTTCCTGGAAAAATACGCCGACTGCTTCTGGCCTGCCCCCGACACCGAAATCCTGCCGCCGCAGCCCGAATGGAAACTGCCCGAAATCAATGAAAGAGGCCGTCCCGCTTTCCTGCGTCGGGAGATGTATGTCGGAACCGACTACATGGACGGTCTCTGGCGGCTGCGGAACAAGGAAAACAACCGTGCAAACTATATCAATCTGCTGGTGGGCCGCCCCCGCGACTGCCACACATACGACATCTATGTCAAGGCGGTCAAGGATCCCTCTCTTTTCGGTGTAACGCCGTCAGGCGCGAAGTGTCATACGCTCTGCATGACGAATCCGAAAGTGCGCGAAATCGTGCTGAACCAGCTGATCGAATACATCGAAGCCGACCGCAAAGCCCGGGAAGGTCAGCCTGCCTGCAACTTTCCGCAAATCTATGACATCAGCCAGCCGGACGGCGGAAGCGGCGGCGAATGCTGGTGCGAAAACTGCCGCAAACTGGCCGAGGAGGAAGGGTCCTACGCCGGACCGAATATTGCATTCGTCAATTATCTGGCCGACGGCATCCGGGATAAATACCCGGAAATCACGCTCCGCACGTTCGCGTATTCCTACACGATGAAGCCGCCGAAAACGATCAAGGCCGCGGAGAATGTGGTGGTCCAGTTCTGCGGCTCCCATATTTTCAAGCCGCTGGTGCCGGGCACTCCGAACGGCAGCGACCTCGAAGTCTGGGGCAAACACGCCGGAAACAAAGCCATCTGGTCCTACTGGCGGACTTACCAGGGCAGCCTTTTCCCATGTATCCGTCCACGGAAAGAGATTTCCGAGGAATTGCGCTTCTGCAGCCGGGAGGGAGTGATCCATTATTTTGCGGAAAACGAGGCTCCTCTCTCCCGCAGTTTTGCCATGCAGCAGCACTGGCTGATGCTGAAGATGCTCGAAGATCCAAGTCAGGATATTTTCGAACTCAATAAAAAATTCTTTGCCGCCTATTACGGCAAAGGCGCGGAGCCGATGCTGAAATATCTGGATTATCTGGAAAAACGCCAGGACAAAAATCATACCCATCTGGACCGGGAATTCTTCGAAAAAGTCAATACCTGGCTGGATGAGGCCGAAGCCCTGGCCGAAAACGATCCCCGGTCACTGGTCCATATCGGCTGGGAGCGCGTGATCGTGGACCGCACCATGTTCCAGAATCTTTCCGATCTCATGAAACAGGGATACCAGCCCGATCTGAAGAAAATCGTGGGCCGGTTCCGGAAAAACCTGACGGAACAGCTGAACCACTGGACCCCGCTGAGAAAGGAAAAGGAAAAACGCCTGGCCGCCGCGGAAATGGAAGCGGATCTGTATTCCCATTATCCGGTTCAAATTCCGGAACAGTTCGACGGCTGCGAAGTCATCGACATGCACTGGACCCAGTTGACCGGCGAATCGGTCAAGGATCCGGATGCGGTCTGTGGCATGGCCCGTTTCAATCCGGAATACAAGCACGAGTTCCCGGGTTATGATATCGGATTTTACGACATCAGGCTGAGAACCGGCAACGGCATCCGCTTTGTCCGGGAAGATTTCCCGCAGGATGAGAAATTCCATCTTTACAAACTGGGCAAAACGTTGATCATGCCGCCGCTCTATGTCCGCTATGACGGCACATGGAAATTCCGCCAGTATCTGCCCATCATCGGCCTTCTGGGCGAGGTCCGCGACATCTGGGTTTCCATGAAATTCACCGGTCCGCTCTATGTCGAAGGTTCCCAGCAGCCGAACCGGGTGCTGTTCGACCGCATGCTGCTGGTGAAGGATCCGGATCCGCTGCGGCGCTATGAACCCCTTGACGTTTCGAAAAACCTGCTGAAAAACGGCGGCTTCGAAAAATACAGCGAAGGATGGATCGAGCAGTGGGGAAAGCCCGATCCGAAGTGCTGTATAGACACGGAAGTGAAACATTCCGGCGAGGCCAGCCTCCGGATCGAAAATGTGGAAAAAAGTTATGTCTTCGCACAGGTGGGTCTGGGAAAAATCGAGGACCTGAAGCACGATCTGCTGATCCGCGGCTGGGTCAAGTACAAAGATATCGTGCTGGGGTCCCGGAGCTCGCAACCGATCATGGGACTCTGGACCATTACCGGCGAAGATCGGAACAGTTATGTCATGCCGGTAATGGAATTCTTCCCCGGAACCTACGACTGGCATCCCTTCGAAACCGTCGTCAATATCGAAGATTTCAAGAAAGCCTGCCTCCGGAGTCCGGATCCGCCGACGACCGCCCAGTTCCGCATCAACCTATATCATCAGGCGGGAACCGTCTGGGTCGATGATCTGGAAATCATTCCGCTTGAGAAGAAATAAAAGGTCCCTTGTTTTGCAGCAGGCGCAGAAAGAAAAAGGAAAATGAAAGTCCGTTCGCTTCATTTCGACATGAAGGGCATGATCCCGAAAGCGGGATACATGCAGTCGCTGACAAAGGATATCGCCTCCTGGGGTTTCAATCATCTGCTGGTGGAGTTCGAGGATAAGTTCCCCTACCGGTGCTGTCCCTTCGCACGCCATCCCGCCGCCTACACCCGGAAGCAGCTTGCCGCGCTGGATTCGCCCGGACTCCGGGTCATTCCGCTTCTGCAGTGCGCGGGGCATCTGGACTATCTGCTCAAATATCCGCAGATGAGGGAGCTTCGGAAGGACGGGAAATGGTATCAGTGGGACATGAGCCGTCCGGAAGTTTTTGATCTCTGGCGGAAAATGGCCGACGAGATCCTCGAAGTCTTTCCGGACTGCAAGTATTTTCATATCGGCGCGGACGAGGTGGAAATGACCGGGCCCGGGGATTTCGAGACGTACGTCCGTCACGTGGAACGCTGCGCGGAGTATCTCCGGAAAAAAGGAAAGAAGGTCATTATCTGGGACGATATGTTCCGGAAGCACGATCTCTCCAAACTTCAGGGACTGCTGCACAAGACAATCGTCCAGGTGTGGCAGTACCGCGAGGTCGACGAACACCTGGTCCGGAATCTCATCGAAGCCGGGGCGGAAGTCTGGGGTGCCAGCCGGATCCAGGAAGACCGTTATTACTGCGGGATGGGCTCGCAGGTGAAAATGCGGAAGAACGCGGACGACTGGACGAAGGTCAGTGCCAAATACGGTCTGCAGGGACATACCGGGACCATCTGGGGCCGGATCCAGTCCACCACGCCGCTGTGCGCCACGCTGCCGCAGTCCATGTACATGATCGCTTACCTGGGGGAGAGTCTGACAACGGGGCGCAAGCCGAATCTCACCGCATTCCACCGGAAGCTGGGCGACTGGTTCGGCATTCCCTCCAAGGACATTGCGGGCCTGGCGGCGAATTTCCACTACGAACCGGAAGCTGCCGCGAAGTTTCTCAAGGAGCCGTCGAGGCACGGAGACATCATGGAAATCTGGCGCGTGCTGAACGGAATGGACTGCCTGTCCGCTTATATCAACGACTGTTTCAGCTCCAACAATGCCATGTTCCGGCTCTACCGCGAAGGCGGCGCGCCGCCCAAGACCACGAACAATTATCTGGACGGCGTGCGGATCATCGGCGAGCGGGTGGAGAAGATGAAGCAGGAAATCGATTCCGTCCTCGGCAAATACTTCCCCACCAGTCTTCTGGAGGAATTCAAATCGGAACGGTTCGATTCCGTCCTGTTCTGGAATGAAATCCAGAAGAAGGAACTGCTTCGGGCGCAGAAGAAGTTTTCAGCGGATTTTGCTCCCCCTGCTTGAAAAAAGGACATCCGGCTCCTCCCGCACGAAAAAACACTGACGCTCCGCCATATCCCGGCGCACGAAAATGCCGGATCGTCACAGAGAAGTACAACCCAAAATATTTTCTCCGGTCAGCCCAGCGTTTCACGCAGCCGGACGGCCGCCAGAAGTTTTTCCGGATGACGGATGCCGTACGGATCCACGTCGAAATGACGCAGCAGTTCGATTCCCATCAGCAGATTGCCCGCCTCGTTGGTATGCATGGGATCGATCATCAGTTCATACCTGTGCACGTTCGGCGGAAGTTCCTCGAAGAGCGCATACTGATCGACCAGGTGCCAGGCTCGTTCCTTCGTCACTTCCCGGACGATTTCCATATTGCGGACAAAATTTTCCGCCCGTTCCGGTTCCATGGCTTCCAGATCCATTTTGTAGTACGTCTGAAACACCGGGATCGCCCCAATCGTCTCGATTTTTTTCCCGATGACCGCCAGGTTGTCACGAAATTCCGCCTCCGGAACATGTTTCTCATCGGTCCGGCAGTCGTTGCCGCCCAGCGTAACGATCACCAGCGCAGGACGGAAAAACGCCACATCACGGTCGAATCGGGCCAGCGCCTCCCGGGTGTTGTCCCCGCTTACGCCGGAATTGATGATCTGAAACTTCCGTCCGAATCGGCTGCGCAGTCCCACTTCCAGCACGTCCAGCCAGTGCATTCCGGGCATATAGCGATCCGTATTGGAGGCCCCCAGCGCCACCAGACGGAAATGTTCGCTCCGGGCGAAACATTCCACGACATCCTGAAAAACCTGCTTTTCCATAACCTGTTTGCCGCACTTCTGCCCGATTCGGAAATGTGTCGATGCCTCAATCGTACGCGCCGATCTCTTCGGTTTGCCAGTCTGCGATTTGGCCGGTCTGGGTATCGAAGCGGACGCCGTTCAGGAAGATCTTCTTTTTCGAGAGCTCGTACTGCTTGTAATATTTCTTCTCTTTGATCTGAGAGAGCGCCGTGTCGTCGTTATCCAGCTTGAACTCGAAGATGAACACATATTTCTCCGTTTCGGCCACGGCGTCGATCCGTCCGTCATTGGTATGGGCCTCGGCTTTGATTTGGATCCCCAGCAGACGAAAGAGCGCAAAGAAGATGTTCTGGAAGTTGCTCTCGTTCTTGTGATGGACTTCATACGAGATTCCGGCAAAGAAGACTTCCATGACCTTGCGGAGCCGCTTCACATCGCCGGCATCAAGCGCTGCTGCAAGTTCCGCCGTGAACTTCACCACACCCGTCTGCGTCTTTCCGGAGTACCGGTTCAGCAGATAGGTGTTGAACGATCCTGCGACTTCCCGGTTGGGAAAATCCAGATGATACCAGGTCT
>JAFZZR010000136.1 GCA_017615635.1 Lentisphaeria bacterium | reverse complement strand
GTCATCGCCATCATTGCCATGCTGGCGGGTATGCTTCTGCCGGCCTTGGGCAAGGTCAAGGGGAAGGCAAAAATTGTAGAATGCCTTTCCAACTTGAAGCAGACGATGTTTTTACTGCAAGGGTATGCCAATGATAACGATGGCCGTATCATGAAAAATTATGACTTTGATATGCCATGGAGTTACGTTCTGGGCGGAAAGACGACGCCATGGGATAAAATGCCGGCATGGAAAAATGTCATCTCCTGCCCGTCCCTTCCAATCACGAAAGTTTCAAGCAGCTCCCCGTACAGAGGCAATTATGCGACAACATACGGATTGTTCATTGAGGGGAGCGGCAGCTGGATGGATTTTTCTTCGGGAAAAGCACTTTACGGCGGATATGGTCATGCTTCCCGAAACTACTATAAACTTTCTGCAGCACAACGCCCGATTTTGGGGGATTCACTGTGGGATTCCTTCACATCGACTGGAGTACTCAACCAGGGGCATACTGTTGATGCATCGCAAGCCGGTACGAAGCATAGGCTTCATCTCCGGCATGATAACCGTTATAATCTCGGTTTCTGGGATGGACATGCAGTTTCGAGCAGTCCGGATGAATTACATAACGCAAAAGTCGTAAGATATTATTGCACCGCTCAAGGCGTTCTGACGGATATGGGAGAAATGCCGAACTGATATTTCAGGACAAGTACTCCGTGTCAATCAGCGAACAAAAATCAACCAGGAGGTTACAATGAAAAAATTGCTGTTCATTCCGCTGATCCTCACCGTGTTCTGCTGTCGCGGAATCGAGCCTGTCGGGGTCTCTCCGGACGAAATTCTCTTTCTCGCTCATTTCAATGCATCGCTGAAACCGGAAATCGGCAGGACCGCCGGGATGGAAGGGACCGGGGAACTGACCTCCGGAAGCAGGGGATTTCCGTTCCGGAACAGCGTGCCCGCGCCGGAAGCCTTGAATCTCACGATACGGGACGGATTCATTGTCTATCCCGCAATGAGGAATTTCGACACGCGGGCCGGAACACTTCAGATGCTGATCCGGCCGAAGTGGAAAGCCGGATACAACCACTGCAGGTTTTTCTCGCTGAATTTCGGAAAAGCCGACCATGCGGCGGACTGGCGCGGGATCAATTCATTCTTCATTCAAAAGCCCGCGAAGTCCCAGATAATCGAACTGAATCAGGATGGAAATATGCACGGGATCTCCGGAGCCCTGCCGCCGGGCGGACAAACCTGGATTCAGCTGACGGCAACCTGGAGCATCGAAACAGGGAAAATGCAGTTTTACATCAACGGGGCACCTGCCGGCGAGCGGAAATTCTTCCCGATGACGCAGGAACCCACGGAGATTCTTTTCGGATATCCGAAGATGCTCAACGCACAATCCCTGATCGATGAAGTGAGAATTCTGAACCGGCCCCTTACCGCCGGAGAAGTCAAACAGGATTACGACTGGCTCATGGCGGGAAACGAATTTCCCGGCGGAGAAGTCTGTAGAAATTCGATCGGATCATTCGAACCGATCCCGGTCCGGAGCTCGGATAAGGACGGCCGCTCGGAATATCTCCCCATCGAGTTTCCCTGTCTGCGGATTTCCGATTCCATCGCCATCGACGGTAAACTGGACGAACCGGCCTGGCAGCAGGCAAAAATTATTACCGGTCTCGGGATCGCCCGGGAGGGAGTGAAACGGTTGCCGCCGCCGACGGAAATCCGGGTGCTGCACGACAAGAATGCGTTCTACATATCAGCGTTCATGCATGACGAGGATATGGCCCATCACATTGCGCAATATGATCAGAACGATCTCAGCATCTATAATGACGATTGTCTGGAGTTTTTCCTCGCCACCTCGAGCAAGCGGGATGATTTCTATCAGTTCTGCGTCAACTCTCTGGGATCGGTGTATGATTCCCGGGATGGGAAAAAGGGCTGGAATGCCGGAGCGAAAGTCGCCGGGACACGGCAGGAAAACGGGTGGACGGTGGAAATGCGGATTCCGTACGACGCCTTCGGAAGGACAACTCCGCAGCCGGGGGAAGTCTGGGGCGCGAAATTCTGTCGTGAACACCACCACGGCGTGCCGTCCGTCTCCATCCCGCTCCGAGATCCCGACAAGCCGTTCAATCAGCGGAACAACCTGGGCAAACTCATCTTTACACTGGGGAACAACAGCGAGACCTCGGTCAAATGCAATGCGTCAGACTTCAGTCTTGGCCTGAACAAACTCACATTCCCGACAGAGGGCCAATGGCCCGAAAAGACCGAGGTTGCCATATACCAGACCGATGAGAACGGAATCTGTCTGAATCAGGAGAAACGGATTGTGGACACCGGAAAAGAGATCGCATTGTCCGTTCCGGTTACGACCGATGCCGCCGCCAAGCTGATTTTCGTGTTCCGCCGCATCGAAAACGGCGAATCGCTGGGAAGTGTTTTCCTTGACCGGAATTTCCTCGCGGCTTCTCCCGGATTGAACGAAATGGAATCTGAACTTGAGGATATGGAAGCGGCACTCTACCCAATCCACCGCATCAAACATCCAGTCTATGAATCCGCCCTTGCCGCTCTCGCACGGATGAAGGGAACGATCCGTGAGTACAAGGAAGAGCTGGCAAAAGCCGTTGAGGAAGGAAGAGTTCTGCCGTTGGATCAGATAAACGGATTCGAGGCGGCCCTGAACGGATTCCAAAAATTCCGGGATGACCATCTGTTTCTAGTCTGGGAGACCTCGCCATGGGAGAACGGTTCACCGAATCAGCTGCCGCCCATGGATTACACACCTCTGAAGGCGCTTGAATTCCAGCAGGCATCCAATGAACGCGAGGCCAGAACCTTCATCATTGCGGGTCTTTTCAGCCGCAGCAGGCTGGATGTCCGGGTCGTCGTTCACCCGGCCAACAAGGGAAACCCCAATACCGTGTTTATTCCGGAAAGCGCATTCGAAATTACCACGGAACCCTTTATCAATCATTTCGGCAGCAAGATGACGGGGCCGCTGGTGGAAAATCAGGGAAACATCATTACGCTGACGCCCGGTGAAGCCATCCGGGTTCGCGTTACCTGCAATTCACGCGGCATTCCGCCCGGGAATTACCGGACGACACTGTTCATCAAGCCTCTCCACGAATTCCAGTACCCGAACTATGCTATGGATCTGTTCCTGCAGGTCTGGAATTTCACTCTGCCGGAAACCTGCGATTGGCCGATCATCGGATATTTCTCGGGTCCTGGTTATTTCCAGAATGATGAAACCTCGGTGCTGAAGCTCATGCATTCGCGGCATGTCAAATGGATATTTGTGAAAGCAAAAGCTTTTACAGATGGCCTCAATGCCGACCGGATGAAACGGCTTCCCAAAGGAGTTACCTTCAACGAAGAGGCGACCCTGCACGAAAACGAGGAATTCTTCCGGACAGCCAAAGCGCTCAAGATGAGATTCATGTTCGGCTGGGGAACGACGAACTCGTATGACTGGCATGCCGCCATGAGCAAACGACTTTACGACATGGGATTCACCGATGAGGACTTCGCCTTCCACGCTCTCCTTCTGGATGAATTCTTGAAAAAGGATATTCCAGTTCAGGCAAAATACCGCGAAGAGTTCACCCGGAAAGGCTGTCCATGGCAGTTCCGCGCGACGTACATTACGACTCCTCCACCCGCGGGAGCAACACTTCAGGATCTCAAGGAGGCAAAACTTCCCGAATTCTTCAAATTGTGGGGAGTCGCTGCAAGTTTCTTCGACTATGACAAGGTAGGGAAGCGGGGATGTGAACTGCGCGATTTCCTGCGTTCATACGGTTGCAGGATCTGGGCCTATCGCTGCACCACGGGAATGATCGCTCTGCCTCTCCTCAATTACTACCGCTCGCTGCCATGGCTCGCCTGGAATTTCAAGCTGGATGGATGTTCCTTCTGGACATATTTCACCGACAATCAGCGGAACCTCGATTCGTTCGATTACAGGGACGGGTGTCCGGCGGACGGCATCACGAAAATGGACGGCAGACGCCGGCCGGTTCCGACCAAGCAGCTGGAGGCTGTCTGCGAGGGACTGGAAGATGTCGCCTACGCGGATATTCTGCTCAAGACACTGAAAAAACATCCGGAACTGACGAAGGAAGAACGAGACGAACTGACGGCCCTGGCGACCACGAAGCTGAACGAAATCAGGCTCGCGCCTTCCCAGAAAGCGATCGATGAATGGCGGTTGAAAACGGGACAGGCCATCGACCGTCTTACCCGGAGAGAAAGGTAACATGAAAATCACAGTTTTTTACGAGGAAAAAGAGATTCGAAGTCTGGAACACACGGGCGAGTACAGCCGCCTGAAAATCGAGGTCCCGGGACACTCCGGGTGCATGGAGATCCGTTTCTCCCTGCCGATCCTGGATATGCACGGGTACTGGCACTCGGATCTGCACGCCCCCTCCGACAAACTTCACTGGCAGATCGAATGTCCCTACGCCGGACAGCGCCAGTTCCCGTATCTGTGCTTCCTGAACTCCCGGCAGACGAACCGCTGCTCCATCGGACTGACGAATCTCACCGACGACGGCCGGTTTTACGCGAAGATGAATCAGGAAAAATGCACCTACGACCTCACGATCACGGTTGTCCTTCACCCGGAAACGGTGGATTTCGAGCTGATCCTGGATGAGCGTGCGATCCCGTGGACGGAAGCTCTGGCCGAATGGCGGAACGCCCTCCCGCTGCCGCCGTGCCCGGAATTTCCGGAGGGCGCCTGGCAGCCCGTCTTCTGCACCTGGTATGCGGTCCACGCGGCCGTCACGCAGGACTGGGTGGAGAAGAATGCAGAGATCGCTTCCGCCCTCGGATTCAAGACATTGATCATCGACGACGGCTGGTGTTTCGATGTAATGAAGCGGGTCTCTCCCGAAACCGCACCCACCTGGTACGAATGGATCGGCGACTGGGATCTTTCCGTCGAAAAGTTCCCGGATTTCGAGAATCACCGCAACCGCGTTCAGGCTATGGGCATGAAATATCTTTTCTGGACCGCCCCCTTCCTCGTCGGGAAAAAGAGCGAATTCATCAAACGGTATCCGGCGAGCGCGCATATGCCGTACGACGACGGGAGTTACGTCATCGACGGCCGGAACGGGGAGGTCATGGCCGCCCAGCTGGAAAAGATGAAGCATGTCCTGCGCGATTACAAGCTGGACGGACTGAAGGTGGACTTCCTCGACGTCATTCTTCCGGACACGGAAGTGCCGACGGGCCGCGCGGTCATGAAATTCGTCCGCGAACTGGCGGAAACGATCCGGAAAGTGAAACCGGACGCCCTGATCGAATTCCGTCAGCGCTATGCCACCCCCGGCATGACGGCATACGGCACCCAGTTCCGCGCGGGCGACGTACCATTCGACTTTGTCGACAACTTCCAGCGCATCGGCCAGATCCGGATCTCCATGGGCGACCGCATCCCCGTTCACGCCGATCCCGTTTACTGGCACCCGCAGGAATCTCCCGTGAACATCTCGCGGCACATGATCGCCTCCCTGTGCGGCGTGCCCATGCTCTCCATGGATCTGCTGACCATAAGCGAAACCGAAAAGAAGATCATCCGGCACTGGCTCAAGTTCTACGAGGAGCACCTGCCCGCGTTCCGCGACGGAAAATGGCATGTGGCCTATTTCCAGAGCAATACCACATACATGTCCGTGACCGGAAACGGGGAAACGATCATCGTCCTGCTGGATCCGGCGAGACTGGAGGAAGCTCTTGAGGACGCGGCAGGCAGGATCACGGTCCTGAACCTTTCCGAGTCCGACTTGAATCTGCCGGGCGCGGAGACCGGCGATGGCGAGGGCAATCCGGGCAAACCGGGGATCATCCCGCCCGGCGGCGCGGGATCACTTGCAAAGAAAAACGCATGAAGCATAAAATCAACCGTAAAAACAAAACATCAGAAAGGGCAAACATCATGAGAAAAAGATCGTTGTTTACGCTGATCGAACTGCTGGTGGTCATCGCGATCATTGCCATCCTGGCGGGCATGCTCCTGCCTGCACTGGGCAATGTCAAAAAGACGGCACAAGGCACCAGCTGCGCCAACAATCTCAAGCAGATCGTCACAACGTTCCAGCTCTACATGAACGACTTCAACGACGGACTGATTATTTCGGTCACAGACGAGTCGAACTGGATCACGGCGATCAACGGCGGCAGTTTCTACAAGCTGAATCTGCTCTATCTTTCCTCCAAGAATCCGGAGGAGGCAGTCTGCCCCGCACGTCCGCCCTATAAGTTCAGCAGCAGCAAAAACACGCTTGGCTATTCGCATCGTCAGAAGAAGAATATGCCGACTTCCTATTGGGTCGATGCGCCCAGCGCATACAATTCCTCCAAAAAAGATCGCTTCTACATCACACGCAAAATCAAGTCTCTCAGCTCCTTCCTCGTCATCGGGGACGGATGGAGGATGACAAATACGCAACCTGTAGCCGTCGGCGGATTCGATCAGGCAACGTCCGCCTCCAATGACGCCACGTTCTTCACGGGTGCGCACGGATCGTCGGGCAACTTCGGTTTTCTGGACGGCCATGTGCAGGGACTTCACACCGCCTCGGATCTCATGGTTTTCTGCAAGAGTGACATGCCGGATACCGAAATCACCTGCAGCGTCTGGAGAAAGGCGAACGTCTGGGACAGCGTCACACGGTAAGGTGCAGGTATCCGGAATCCAACGAGTAGAAAGGGAACGTTCAAAAAATGAAGACAAGAATTTTGCCGATCCTGATCGTGTTTATGCTCGCGACGGCCCTTCTGTGCCGGGGTCAGGTCATTTTCCGGGAAAACTTCGAAAACGGCACAGACTCGTTCAAGGGACTGGCGACAGATACCGTCAATCCGGGCGAAGGCAAGGCGTGCGCCCTGCTCCAGCCGGAAAATCCGGCCTCGAGTGAAATTGCGGATGCCACAGGCACGGTCCTGATCCCCGTCAAGCCGGAAACCTGGTACCGGATCTCCTTCCTGTTCCGGAACACCATCGGACACGGGAAACTCACCTACGGCTTCCGGGAAAGCGTGTCGGCCACGGAAATGAAAAGCGGCTGGTACAGTTTTCAGCAGCGCGCCCTGCCGCTCAACATCGACAGCTGGAACCGGTATACGGGCGAATTCAAGACGGCCAAGGGGACAAAAGCCATCCGGCTCTCGTTCCACACCGAGAACAAGCTCTCCGGCGTCTCCTGGCTGGACGATCTGACCGTGGAGGAGTTCACGCCGGTCATTCCGCCGCTTGCCGTCAAGCCCTTCGACGCGGCGGCAAGCTATACGGACATCCCGACCATGCAGGCATACGTGGAAGATCCGAATCTGCCCGCCCTCAAGCGGACGACCTTCTGGCGGGAGCTCGATCTGAAGAACATGCCGTTGACCGTCGTTTACCATGAACTTCCGCCGGAAACGGTTGTCAAAGCCGAACTTCTCCGGGGCGAAAAAGCCGTATTCACGGAGGAACGCACCCTGACGGGCAGCGGAGAAACCACGTTCGACATCGGACTTGCAAATCTCTCCGAGGGCCTTTACAAATTCCGCGTACGTTCGGTTTCCAAGGGTGAAACCACCTGCGTGCAGGAAAAGGAAATCTGGAGGATCCGGCAGGAGCCTATCCGCATGACCGCCCTCGAACCCATCCAACGCGTCAGCATCGGCCCGGACCGCAGTATCCTCGTCAACGGCAAACCGTTCCGCTATGTGTACGCGAGCACGTTTCCGTGTTCGGGTCTCCTCGGCAGTGAGAAGGCGAACGCAAAGCCCGATCTGGAGACGTACATGAAAATCGCCCAGGAGCAGTTCGGATTCAATCATGTCAAGATCTGGTACTACCGTTCTCCCAAATGGGATGACAAGTTGGCGGAAAGCGATGCGAACGGCGTGGCCTACCTGTCCGCCTGGCTGGATTTCCTTCAGAAAAACAACTATTGCGGCTGTGCTGTATTTGAGGAGTGTTCGACAAAACGCCTGCTGCCCCGTCTGGAATGGATCCGCGCGCTGGCGACCGGCATCGGGAAACACCCGGCGCTCTCCTGTTTCTATCTCGATGAGCCGGAAATCCCCAAATACACGCCCGAACAGATACGGGAGCGTTACCGGCTGTTCAAGGAACTCGCGCCCGACCGCATGGTCCAGGTGAATCTCTGCCATGCCCACCGTTTCAAGGACTATGCAGGCTGTTCCGACTACGCCACGTTCGACGTTTATCCGTTCCCCAGCATGTCTCTGCTGGAATCGGAAGACCGGATCCGGAAACTGCTGAAGGCCGCTCCCAAAGACGCGCCCTTCTTTGAATATCTTCAGATGTTCAACTTCAAGGATCTGGAAATGCCGACGTTCGATCAGGTACGCGCAACGTTTGTTCTGGACCGGATCTACGGCAGCCATGCCCTCATCTCGTACGTCTGGGGGGCGGACGGATTCCAGCGCGATATGGAACTGCAGGCATACTTCCGCACAATTTACATGATGTTTATGAAGCTGGAAGACTTCATGGAGACAGGCACCCGCATGGAATGGCCTGTCCGCGCAAGCACGCCTCACGTCCGTTCCTGCGCCTTCCGGAACGGAGACCAGACGGCCGTGCTCGTGGTCAATCTCTCCAACGAGACCCCCGCCGGAGTCACGTTCGATACGGCGGCCGGATCCGCCTCGGACTTTTTCGACGGGGCCTGGACGTATCCCGTTAAGGGAGGCAGGATAAAATTGAACCTGAAGCCCAACGGCACCGCCGTCCTCCGTCTTACGGCCGGAGGACAGCCCGCACCTCAGGCTGACTGAAGTAAAACCAAACCATAAGAGGAAACGATATGAAAAAACGGAATTTTTTCGTCTCTGCTGAACACGTGTTACGCTCACGGACAGGAGCCGGCCTGCTTTTGATTTTTTCGCTTCTGCCGGTTTTTCTGTTCTCGCAGGCGATCGAAAGCTCTCATCATCTGGAGATCCGGGACCGCAGCCTCGTCCCGGACAAGACGCCGATCCCCGTCTTCCGCCTGGACTTCGCCAACGGCGCAAAGTGGGTGAAAATCGCAAACCACCAGAACCGGCTCGGTCAGGGATACGGCGAAAAATTCGGACAGGCAGGATTCTTCCTGACCGGACCCGACGGAGATTCGATCGATACCGCCTGGCAGGTCTGGTCCGGGAAATTTCCGGTCCGGGGTCTGACAAGTCTCTCGGGAACCATCGATTTCTATTCGAACATACCCACTGAGGCGCCCTTTGCGCCGTTTCGTGAACATTATGTCAATTCCGTCTACTGGTTCTCCGCCGACGGAAAAGAACTCGGCCGCACGGCGTTCCCCGTCGTCATCAAAAAGCAGGGACACAATCCCGTGACGTTCCGTTTCCCGGTGCCGGACCAGGCTGCGGAGGCGTGTCTTTCCCTGGGGGCGGACAGTCCGAACCTCGGAAGATCCGAGTACCTGCTTGTTTCCGATATCCGGCTGGAAGGCACGCCCGAGGAAGGCGAGGATTGCTTCACCGATGCGGCGGTTGTTCTGCCGCCCGTACGGTTCGTGCCCGGCGAGGCGGTCTGCACGATCAAAGCCGACACGCCCGAGGGAACGTCCATCGGAGCGGAGACCGCTTTCGCCGCAGACAAGAACGGCGTCCCGGCGGAGTTCACGGACTTCGGCCCTGCCGACCGCCCCGTTCCCGAGAATACGGGCTGGGTGAAATGCCGTTTGACGTTTCTTACGGACGGGAAAGCCCGTCCGGCGCTTCACGCCGTAACGGTCTGCGGAAAAGTCATAGGCAACTGGCAAAGGCTGACCGCCGAGAAAAGCGCGGCCATTCGCCGGAAAAGCGATCTGTCCGACTCTTCGAAGCAGAAGTCCGGCAAGACGGAACCCGTTATCCGCCGTCTTTCGAAATCTCCTTCGGCCGATCCGAACCAGGCGTTCGTTTTCTCCGTCATGCACGATATGCCGCTGAACCGGCAAAGCCTGAAAGTCGTTCTGAACGGGAAGGACATCACGGCGGATCTTAAACGGGCGGAACTGCCCGCCGAGCTTCCGACGCTGGAATCCGCCTCGTTCACCTATCAGCCCGCAGAACCATTCGCCATGCGGACGGTTTACAAAGCCCGGGTCACGATCTCGGATATCTACGGGGACGCCTTCTCCCGGACTATGTACTTCTTCTTCGACGAACCGCTGACGGAGAACATCGTCACGCTGCGGGATGACGGATTCATTCTGGTGAACGGCAAGCCGTTCCTCCCCATCGGAGGCTGCATCGTCCGTCCTCTTCCGGAGAACGGCAACAGTTTCGACACCGCATTCGAATGGCTCCAGAAGGCCGGCTTCAATTCGCTTCTCTGCG
The DNA here is from genome assembly GCA_017615635.1 of Lentisphaeria bacterium. Classification (GTDB taxonomy): domain Bacteria; phylum Verrucomicrobiota; class Lentisphaeria; order Victivallales; family UBA1829; genus RGIG8244. The sequence continues at coordinate 38,361 of JAFZZR010000136.1, read as the reverse complement.
ATCCGGGCATGATCCTGAAACTCGGAGGGCGCGAAAACTTCAAGCGCAACATGGATGAGTATCTGGACAGCATGGCCCGGCACGGTTTCAAGATATACTTCCCGCCTTCCGGCAACGGCAACAGCAAGGATATCGATGCGATCCTGCGGCATGTAACAACGTATTACCGGCATCCGTCCCTGCTGGCCTGGTATATCGGGGACGACACCCTGAGCCACAATACGCCGGAAGAGATGGAACTGAAATGCGAGGCCATCCGGGCGGTCGATCCGTACCATCCGCTCTGTCAGGCCGACGCCGTCTTCAGTTTCTATCCGTCGATCTACGCACCCGAAGCTGCGGCGGACGATCCCTCCCGCTACCGGCCCGTGGTCAACTTCACGGATATTTTCCGGGCGGAACTCTATCCGGTCCGCGACAATACCGAAACGAACGCGCGGGACTGCGTGCCGAGTCTGATAGCCGACCTGAAAACCGTTCAGCGGGATATCCGCGACAAGGCGACCGGTCCCCGAAGCGTGTGGGGCATTGTCCAGTATTTCGAGGGCTGGGGCAATGACGCCGCCACAGCCGAATGGAAACGCTATCCCACCTGGGAGGAACTCCGCGCCATGAGCTGGGGCACCCTGATTCACGGAGCGCATGCGATCCACTGGTACACCTATCACTACAATCCGAAAAAATTCGCCCACGGATTCGTCTACAAGGAGGAGACGAGAGACAACATCCGGCGCATGACGGCCGAGATCGCCCCCCTCGCCGACGTTCTGGTCGAACGTACCGAGAATCCTGCGCCCGCCGTCGTCATTCTCGACGGACCGGAGAAGGATGTGCTCGGCATCGATTCCATCGGCGTCATGACGAAAAAACATGACACCTTCACCTATGTGTTCGCGCTCAATTCCGCGTATCTGCCGGTCAAGGCGAAAATTTCCATCCCCGGTGTCTCCGGAGGAACGGTCCTCTACGAAAACGACCGTCCCGTCCTTGTGGAGGAGGGTTTTCTCACCGACGTTTTCCGGCAGAACGAAGTCCATATCTACAAGCTGAAATGAACGAATCCGAGGTGGAAGAAAAATGCTGTCGTGGTACAACTGGCTGATCGTGATCATTCCCTTTGCAGGGGTGCTGTATATGGCATTTCACACGCGGAAGTACATCCGCGGCATCCCGGATTTTCTGGTGGGCGGACGGCTGTGCGGACGCTATCTTCTCTCCATCGGCCAGCTGGAAAACGCCTTGAGCGTCATGTTTCTGATCGCCTATATCGAAGTCCACTGCCGGACCGGGTTCTCCACCGGCTTCTGGAGCGGGTTCATGACGCCCGTCACGCTGATCCTCTCCCTGACCGGATTCGTCACTTTCCGCCTGCGGGAAACCAAAGCAATGAGCATGGGGCAGTTTCTGGAGATGCGGTACAGCCGCTCCTTCCGGATGTTCTGCGCGATCCTCCGGACCTCGGTGGAAATGCTGAGCAATATGATCGTTCCCGCGATCTCGGCGCGCTTTTTCATTTATCTGCTGGGGATCCCGCACTTCGTTGACATCTTCGGATTCCGGGTACAGACTCTCTCGCTGGTCATCGCCATTGTCCTGATCCTCGCCCTGACCATTCTGCTGGCCGGCGGTTCGCTGGCCCTGCTGATCACGGATACCTTCCAGGGACTGATGACCTACCCGATCATATTCGTCTTCACCATGTACATCCTGCTGAGTTTTTCGTGGTGGGACGAGATCGTGCCGGTGATGGCGGACCGGGTGGCGGGGGAAAGTTTCATCAACCCGTATGACATCCAGTCCCTGCGGGACTTCAATCTGTTTGCCGCCTTCGTCTCGATCTTCGCCAGCATTTTGAACCGGGGAAACTGGTTCGGCGGATCAAACTGCGCTGCGAAATCGGCTCACGAGCAGAAAATGGCGGGGATCCTGGGGTCCTGGCGAAACGGGTTCTGTCCGATTTTCTATCTGCTGCTGGCGGGCATGATCCTGACCGTGATGAATCATGAGCATTTTGCGCCGAAAGCGAAGAAGATCCGGACGGAAATGTGCAGCCGGATCGCAAGCGAAATCGTTCAGGATCCGCAGATGAGGGAGGATCTGTATGCAAAAATAACCGCGATCCCGGAACAGCGTCACATCATCGGCAAGGACGAGCCGCTTTCGGAAAAAAAGAATCTCGATACGGTTTACCTGGAGACGGCGCACGACACGCTGGGCAAAACGCCGGAAGGAAATGCAAAATTTCAGGAGTTCCGCACGCTCTTCAATCAGCTGCGCCTTCCCGTGGCACTCCGCCATATTCTGCCGGGCGCGCTCATCGGCGTGTTCATTCTGCTGATGCTGATGCTCATGGTCTCCACGGACGACACCCGGATCTTCAGTTCCTCCGTGACCATCGTGCAGGATATTATCATTCCGCTGAGGAAGACGCCTCTGACGCCGGAAACGCATATCCGGGTAGTCAAACTTCTGACGGTGTTTGTCTGCGTCTTCTTTTTCTTCGGGTCCGTCTTCATGACCCAGCTGGACTATATCAATCTCTACTTCACGATCGTGGGCGCCATGTGGTCGGGCGGCGCGGGTGCGGTAATGCTGGGCGGCCTCTATACGAGATTCGGGACGACCGCGGGCGCCTATTCGTCCATTCTGACCGGAGCCGTGGTTTCCGGCGGCGGAATGCTGGTGCAGCGGAACTGGCCGGACCATGTGTATCCCTTCCTCGACAGAATGGGCATGATCCCCTTTCTTTCCCGTCTGCTGGAGACCTTGAGCAGCCCCTTCGAGCCGTGGATCCTCTGGCGGATGGACCCGGTGAAGTTCCCGGTCAACTCCACGGAAATCAGCTTCATCGCCATGATCCTGAGCATCACCATGTACTGTGTTGTCTCCCGGCTGACATGCCGCAGGCCGTTCAATCTGGACCGGATGCTGCACCGGGGCAAATACGCCGTGGACGGCGAGGTGAAGCACTTCGAGAAACTGACACTCCGGAACGTGTTCAAAAAGATCATCGGCATCACGCCCGATTACACGCTTGGCGACAAGTGCATCGCCTGGGGAACATTTATTTACAGCTTCGGCATTTCCTTCGGTCTCTTCTACATGGGAACGATCATCTGGAACACCTTCTACCGATGGCCCACGGAATGGTGGGGATGGCGTCTTTTCATCATATCCGTCGTAGTCGGCTGCATTATCGCCATGATCTCCATGGTCTGGTTCCTCATCGGCGGAGCCATCGACATGCACCGGATGTTCCGCGATCTTGCCGCCCGGACCCAGGTCAGCGATTTGGACAACGGCATGGTGGACGGCAATGTATCGCTGTCCGACAAGGCTGCATTTGCGAAGCTGGAAAAAACGGATCCGAAGAAATGACGGGCGGAAGATCCGGTCTGAACCTCCAGGAAGCGGGGCGTGCGGAAAGACGCCCCGCCACACCGCGCTTTTCAATCCTTTTTTCCAAGCCAGAGGATAAAGCAATCCTGATCGGCAAGGTGAAACAGGAAAGAAATCACCGGATGTAAATTTCGGTCTTCAATCCGAGATCGGAATCGTTCGGGCCCGGAACCTCCCGGTCTTCCAGCCTGATCTTTCCTTCCGCAAGAAGTTGTTCCAGGATCGGGTGAACCTGACCGGAATAGAGCAGATGCGCTTTGTCCGGACAGCGCGGATTGAGTACCTGATCCTTGATGTTCGCCTCGCTCGTACCCGGATGAGTCCGGATCCAATCGAGCACGGCGTCGGTCAGACCTTCCTGCTGCGGGATCTGCCGGACCTGGAGTTCGCCGGAGAGTCTTTTTATGAGGATCCCGTCCAACGAAATATCGGCAACGGAATTTGTGCTGAGTTCGATCGGATCGCCGGAATCGTCGTCGAACGCAAGTTTGCTGGAGGACATTGCCACGAAATCCTTATGGACCTGTATCGCCAGGCGGGAATTGACGTTCGTGACATAGACGTGTCCGGGAAAGCGGCGGAAAACATACAGAGAAACCGCTTCCTCCAGAATGTCGGAACCGGCCTTGCGGACGACCTCAAAAGGATCGTTCATGGTCTTCGCGAGGAAAGCGGCATATTCGCAGACGATGTCCGAGACATGCACTTGCGATCCGTCTTGCAGGATCTGATATTTTTTGAAGGGAAGCGACTCGATCCGGCTGGAAAAACGAACGCCCCGATCCAGCAGCAGGTTCCCGATGTTCACGATTTCCTGCTCGCGGGAGGCAAACACGCCCGAAGTTCCCTGACTGACCAGCATAACACTTCCATCCGAAGAAACGAACGGATGCGCGTAACGGGCATCGCCGCCGCTGTTGGTCCTGCTGTGGAAAAGGCCGGTATTGCCGGGCAGCTCATCCGTGGAAAAACGTTCTTTCCAGTATTTCGAATACCCGGTGGTCTTGCGGTGACGGATGATGCCGTCATTGCCAAGCACGCCGATTCCCGTGTAAAAACCGCTCCAGAGTCCCTGCATCCGCTCGCCCATCCGCAGCAAGACGGACGCGGCTGCATCCCGCCTTCCGATGTACCCGCACAATACGCACATGATCGAATCTTTCTCCCGAGATCGTTGTCTGTATGGTACGGAATATACATCCCCCCGCAGGCATATTCAATAGCCGTCCGACAAATCCGGACAGCAAAAAAAAGTTTTTTTCGGGTTGTATCATATTGACAAAAGAGGTTGTATCACGTATAATTCAGCGTAGGACCTATTTCGGAGAATCGAGGGCTTTCCATGACGCTGAACACAAGGGAATTGAAAAAAGACTGCGCATATCGCCGGATCATGGAAATGATCCGCCTCGGCAGAGTGACGAACGGAAGGTTCCCTTCTGAACCGGAATTCTGCAAAGAACTGAACGTTTCCCGTGTGACGCTTCGCGCCGCGCTGAAACGTCTCGAACAGGAGGGGATGATAACACGATCCCACTATTACGGCACGCGGATCTCGTCAACACGCCCGATGAGAAAAGTGTTGATTGCCGACGTCACCTCGAATTATCGTTTCTGCGACCGGAAAATGCAGGAATTCAAATATATCGCGGCGGCATGCCGGAACGGAAGCTGCCCTACGATTTCATGGATCTGCATTATCTGCAGGACCCGAAAAAACTGACGGAAAAATACAGCGGGATCATTTTCTTCGGAGCCGCGATCCGGGGCGATGAACCATTCATGGACGCCATCCGGCAGAGCCGCCTGCCCGCCGTCTACTGCCGGGAGGACCATATCAACACGATCACCGGCGAATTTTCCAGCGTCGGGGTCAATATGAAACAGGCGTGGAGTGCCGGAACAGATCATCTGATCGCACTGGGATTCCGGCGGATCATGACGTTGATCACGGACGACAAGCGTTCCTTTCAGCGGCTCGGATTCACCCGGCGCAGTCTTGCCGAACTGTTCCGAAAAAAAGGATTGAACGAGGCAGCGGAAATGGTCGTCAATGTACGGGAACACAAATTCGACGATACGGTGAAAGAGCGGATCAAAGAATGCTGCCCGGATGCCGTTTTCTGCTATTCGGACTATTACGCCAGTCTGGTCTGCGAAATCCTGCGTTCCCTGGGACGAAGGATCCCGCAGGATACGGCGGTACTCGGATTCGATTGCGGTTCGGAATTGACGAAACCTTCGCTTTCTTCGGTTTCTTTGGTCTCCCCGATGTTCGGCACAGCCGTGGTTTCGATGCTTCAGTGCATAAGCGGAAATCCGAATCTGAAACCGCTGGAACTGGAATTACCGTTCGGTATTTATGCCGGACAGAGCACGGCCAGGCTCAATCTGGACAATCTGTTTGAAAACTAAAAACGACAACAGACGAAAAGCAGAATAAACAATGAGGAAGGATACGCCATGGACCAGGTAGAAAAAAGACACCACCCCGAATTCAACCGGAAAAACTTCACCCTCATCGAACTGCTGGTGGTCATCGCCATCATCGCCGTGCTGGCGGGGATGCTGCTTCCTGCTTTGGGTAAAGTCAAGGAGAAAGCCTATTCCACCCAGTGCGCCAGCAATTTGCGTCAAGTCATGTTTCTGATGAGGCAGTACTCAGAAGATTATGACGACTGGGTACTGAATCACTCCCTCTACTACGCGCTTCACACCAACCTCACCGGAGCGAGTGCCAGTGCGTCGGCCATTCAAAACGACTACACCTGGATCCTCTGGCATTTGGGATACACCGAAGAACGCCCCAGTTCCGCCAACACAAAAACGACCATCTTCGTCTGTCCCTCGGCAATGGGGAAAAGCAATCAGCCAGTCAAGGATATGCTTTACAACGGATGGGTCTACGGAGTCTCTCTTGCCTGGAGCTACCACTGTTTTGATGATCTTCACGCAGCAAGCAATCGTGCGCTTTGGAAACAGAGTCAGGTGCAAGGCGCATCGTCCACCGTTTATGTAGCCGACAACAGAAACAGGGACGACAATCTGCCAAGTTATCTTGTGCACGTTCTGAAAAATCAGGGCGGAGGTGTATACGGCTGTCATCAGCGTGCCGCCAATATTCTTTTCTTCGATGGGCATGTCGGCTCGGAAATGACCGCAGATTCTCTATACGATGCATTCTATCGGCTCACTCCCTACAGCGACTACACGGCCGGCTGCTGGTGGCCGGATAAATAACACTATGGTTGAACCGCTGGAACAGGAACTGCCGTTCGGTATCTATACCGGGCAAAACACGGCCAGGATCGATTTGAACAATCTGTTTGAAGGGGGAAAATCATGACAAACCCGCATGCCGGTGCAAAACGCCGCTTTCACGAAAAAAGTCGTCTTCAAGTAAATATATCAATCGCAAAGAGGTGAACGATGAAAAACAAACGCCCCGAAATTCTGGCTTATTATTTTCCGAACTGGCATGTCGACCCCCGCAATGAAAAATGGCACGGCAAAGGCTGGACCGAATGGAATGTGACCAGGTGTGCAACCCCTCGTTTCCCCGGCCACAAGCAGCCGAAAAAGCCGTTGTGGGGCTATGAGGATGAAGCCGATCCGGCCGTAATGGGAAAGTATATCGAAACCGCCGTCGATCATGGAATAAACGGCTTCATGTTCGACTGGTATTATTATGCGGAAGGCGGTCCCTACCGGACCCGCTGCCTGGAAGAGGGGTTGATGAAGGCCGCCAATGTTGACAGAATCAAATTTGCGGTCATGTGGTGCAACCACGATGCGATCCAGTCGCATCCAGGCTGCCGGGCATTTCCCAGACCAACGCTGTGTTCCGGCGAGGTCAACGCGGAAACATTCCGCAATGCGACGCAATACTGCATCGAACACTATTTCCGCCACCCCTCCTACCTGAGGGTGGATGGAAAAGTGGTTTTCTCCATTTTCCAGTTGAAGAAAATGGTCGATGAACTGGGCGGGGAAAGTGCCGCACGCGCGGTATTCGACGACTTCCGAAACCGGGTCAGGCAGGCCGGACTGGGCGGACTCCATTTGACGGCCGTCCATGTGGGCTATCAGCAGGGATTAAACAGCAGCATCCCGGATCGGACGGAAACCGAACAGCTGAATGCTTCGCTGGCCACGCTGGGACTGGATTCGAGGTCGGCGCATGGCTGGCAATGGACCTGTGATCCGGACACGCCCTGCGTGGATTACGGGGCAGCCGCAGAAGAAAATCTCAAGGCTTACCTGCATTTTTCACAGGATTTCGATCTGCCCTTCAATCCGGGCATGATGGCGGGCTGGGATTCCAGCCCCCGGATGGTACAGTCTGATGTATTCTTCGACTCCGAAGCGAGACCTTCGGTCCTGATGGATTCAACCTCGGAACAATTCGAAAAGTATCTTCGCAAAGCAAAGGAATTTACCGACTCGGATGCGTTCACCGGAAAATTTTTGATGATCCATTCCTGGAATGAATGGACCGAGGGTGCTTACCTGCTGCCCGATGAGGAACGCGGCCTCGGTCATCTCGAAGCGATCCGGAAGGTTTTCGGGCCCGTAGATTCATGAAAGAGGCACGCGAGTCGCCATAAACCAAAACTTCAGGAGGACATAAATCATGGGAAAGAGATCGTTGTTCACGCTGATCGAGCTGCTCGTCGTCATCGCGATCATCGCCGTGCTGGCCGGAATGCTGCTGCCCGCACTGGGATCGGCAAAGGAACGGGTGCATACCATCGACTGTGCAAATAAACTCAGGCAGATCATGTATATGACGAAGAGTTACTCCTCCGATTACGATGGATGGGTACTGAGTCATTCCCTTTATTATACACTGGGAACCGATGTCACCAAACGGCCGAATACGCCCGATGGGGAAAAAGGCCCTCGAAACAGTTACAACTGGATCTTATCTTATTTGAAATACGTTCACGAAAGTCCTGTTGTTGTCCATGAGACGACTCAGTTTCTGTGTTCGACAGCGCAGCAGAAATGTTCCGGATTGAGCGGCAATTATTACGCTTACAACGCCTTCGTGTATGGAATCACCATCGCATGGTCGTTTAACCAGGGATTTACCAAAAGGCAGTTATGGAAAGAGACCCAGGTCAAGCATCCGTCCTCCGTCGTTTACATGGCGGATTCCTATCGACCAGACAAAAACAGACCGACCAACCTGATATATAATTCTTATCCTTCGGTCGACAGCAACGGAAGAGTATACCCCTGGCATAACAGAACGGCCAATATTCTGTCCTTCGACGGACATATCGACAACGAGAAGGCTTCCGACACGCAATCGGGTTTTTACAAACTGGGAAAGTACAAAGACCCGAATTCGTCCACATGGTGGCCGGATAAATAAAAATTGTTGAACCGCTGATCTGAAGGAGATTGTTCCATGCGCCGCAAACGTTTTTTTTGTATCCTGACGGGACTGCTGACGGCCCTTATGCCCCTTTCCGGCGAGGAGCTCCTGGTCAACCGTGATTTTTCCGAGTCCGCCGACGGCATTCCCGCTGGATGGGAGTATCAGCGGCACCCTTCGAGACCGGAATACAAATTGAATCCGGCGAACGGAACGGAAGTTGCCAATGTCGAGATCCGGACTCCGAACGAAACGGCCCAGGGACTGCTGATGTTCCGGTTGAGGGAAAGATATCCGGCCGGAACGCGATTCACCGTTTCGGGGGAGTATCAGACGGACGACCTGACTTTCGGAGGAAAAGGTCAGATCCTCTCTTCCGTCATGGGCAAATACGATTCGAGGGAAGCGAAGCCGGCCTTCTGGCTGAACAGTTCGTTGACGCCATCCGAAACATGGACCTCCTTCCGGTATTCCGGCAGGGCCACCCTTCCACTGAATTATGTGCAGTACAATATCGGGCTGGTGAATGCAAAAGGGACACTGCGGCTCCGGAACCTTTCCGTGGATGCGGTATTGCCCTCCGCGACGCCGGATCCGGAAGAGGAATTTGTCTGGCGCGAGGCGGAAGACATCGAAAAGGTAAAAATGGTCAGCGACTGGGGGAAAGATCTGGGAAAGGATTATTATTCTGAAAAAGGCGGGATATACACGGACAAAGGCAAGATCGACTGGAATTTTCAAATCCCGGAAGTGACGGATCCGGTGACGCTCTTTCCCAGGCCGCGCACATGGTATCTCTGGGCGAGGGTTTACGGCTATCTGGATTCCCCGCGAATCTGTGTCTTCCGGAATGACCGCCGTCTCTCGTTTGTGGACACGCCCTGCAACGAGCAGAAAGATAAAGAAGGGAAATATACCGGCCCCGGCAAATATATCTGGGTACTATGCGGGCAGTTCACCACGACCGGCGGACTGCAGCAGATATCCCTGCAGCCGGATGGACGTATGCTGCTCGATGCGCTGCTGCTGACCACCGACGGCCAATATGCGCCGGTCAAGTTCGAGGCAAAAAACGTAAAACAGTCCCCGGTCCAGGATATTTCCGCGGCGAACGTGATCAAAGCCGAATACGCCTGTGAAGGCGTGTCCGACCGGATCACCTTGCCGGTCTCCTTCCGGATCGGCGGCAAACCGCTCAAAATTGCGGACGATAAAAAACCGGCGGTCTTTCATTTTTCGCTGCCTGCCGGGATCAAGGTGAAAGGAATGTCCTCGCACTGGGCGGGAGAAAACTGGAATGAGCCGGACCGCTGGGGCAGAAAATTCCTGACTTGGAAGCAGGTCGGCACCCGGATCGAACGAGGGCGAACCGTCAATGATTACGAGGCGTATCTCCACTATTTGAGCGGCAATCAGTACCTGCTTTTTCTGCAGGCTGATCCCGAAGATTTCCGTTCGGGGGAGGAATCGGTTTGCGAATACTTTCTGGAAAACGGCGATGAAAAGCAGCTGAAGGAAAAAATCGTTCTGAAACATATTGCGATTCAGCCGGCCGAGCCGTTCAGAAGAATTTATATCGGGCCGAACTATGTTCCGTTCAAAATGTTCTATTACTCCTATCCGGACGTATTCGCCAATATGGCCGCCTGTGGCATGAATTATATTGGGTTCTGGGGCACGCCGTGGACGTGGGGCGCCGAATTCGAGTCTTTCCGCAGTCAGGCTTACGAAAAAGGATTCATGCTGACCGCCGTAGTGCAGCAGTACACCGGAGCGGAAAAAAGACATATTGCCATCGGACTTGACGGTCGGCCCGTCGAAGGCTCTCACAAAATCCTGACTCTTGCCATGACGGAAAAGGATGCCCCCATCGCGGAGACACTGGAGCGGACCCGTCTCTGCGCCGCCACAGGCGTGAACGTGGAGTACGACGACGAAATGACAAATGTCCTGTGGGATAAGATCGATTATTCGCCCGCCGTGAAGAAACTCTTCCGGGAGTGGCTCGCGAAAAACCGGAAAGATGCCGTTTACAGGGAGCCGGAGGAGATCGTCCGCGACCGGCTGAAAGATCCGGAGATGTACCGGCACTGGGTCGATTTCAAATGCGCCAGGATCGCATACTGGTATTCGCTCTACCGGAAAGCGTTCGATGAGGGAGCTGCGGAAGCCCCGAAGGGGAAATATTCTCCGCCGGTAAAACCGATACTGATCACCTGCGTGCAGGGAAAAGTTGCTGGAAGGGACGGCAGCCCCTCTACGGCGGAAACGATCAAGGAAGCGGGATATCTGGATTACCGTCTGCTGGGGAAATACTGCGACATCATCGAGATGATGACCTACACCTATCAGGGAGTCAAGGAGAGCGCAATACCGGGCAGCCTCATGGAAATGTACAATGCCTACACCGGGAAAAACAACACCGCAGTGATCCTGCTGTCCGGCGGCTACGGTACGGAAACGACCCCGGAAAACAAGGTCATGCTGAAGTATCAGGTCTGGGAGGCCCTGATGCAGAAGCCCCGGATCATCGCCTTCTTCGCCGGCGCCACACTGTTCAACGCTCCGACGCTCGCCCCGGTCGCGGAGGCGATCCGCATCGCCCGTCCATACGAGGATTTCTTTGTGGAGGGCGAAAAGTACGCCGAGGTGAAAGCGGACTCAACGCGGGTCCGTCTCAAGGCATTGAAACTCGGCAATAAAATACTGGTCTATGCGACCAACTACGACAATATCATCGGCCCCGTGGAGACAATACGTTTCCCTTCTGCGCCGAAATCGGTGCTGGACTGCATCAGCGGTAGCAGAATCAAAGTCAGGGATGATGGATTTTCCTTCGATTTCAAGGACAGCCGCGGAAAACTTTTTCTCGTGGAGTTATGAGATGCCATTCCTATTGCCGAGAGATGAATTTCTGAAAAATGCCGAAGACTGCTGGCGTTTCTCCCTGGACGTCGCCTGGGATCAGAATCGGCGTCACCCCGAGTTTTCCCGGGGACAGTGCCTGCGGGAACGATCGTTTCTCCGAACTCTCCTTGGCACCGATCAGGCAGACGTATTCAAAAATGCCTGCACGCTGGCCGATTCCGAGGCGGAGAAAAACGAGATGAATGAACTGCTTCCGGATATCCTGAAGTGGATGCTGACCCGCTATCCGCCACCGGTTTGTCACCCGGATTTCGAGGCCGGCCGCTGTTTCCGATACGGACTGAACGAAAAGCATTACTGTTATCTGCACATCCGGAATGCGAAAACGCCGGATTCTTTTCTGAAAGAACCTGCGTATGTTGCAGAAAATCTGCGGTTCATCATGGATAAAGCCGAACGGGAGAACGGATGCGATACGCTGTACACGGCCTCCTGGATGACGTCTCTGCCCGCGTTCCTGTCTTATTTTCCTGAAGAATGGAGACGGAACCGCGTAATGCCGCCTGACGGAGAATTCGGCCCCACGCTTGGCTGGCAGGGACAGTTCATCAACCGCCGCGGAGTGCTGAATCGATCCGTGGCTGAAAGATTTCTGCAGACCGGCGAACTCCCCTTTGCCAGACAGGAAACGCACTGCTCTTTTTCCGCAGTCCGGCGGCATCTTGACGAGCTGGGACTGTAATGTAAAAACCGGGTACGTGTGAGGCGCCCGGCATTCAGGCGGATCAGAGTGTGATTTCCCGTTCGGGGCTCAGATCCCTGTTCAGGCGGATCTCCTTTGTGAAGGTGCGGTCTCCGGAAGTGATTTCCAGATCGTACGTTCCGTAGAAGCCGCGGAAGGAGAGAGCGCCGGTATCGCCTTCGGCATCCTTTTCCAGCTCGGTGTGCCATTCCTTCTGAAATAGGTTCTTGAGCACGTTGTACGCGGGCTTGGGCGTGAAATCGTACCGGACCAGACCACCGAAATAGCTGTTTTCCCCGGCGGTCATATCGCCCTGCTCCGCGCCGTAGGCAAAGCCATCCACCAGATTCCAGTAGATGACGCCGGTCATGGCCGGGTGACTGAAAAAGATGGAGTAGAGATTGCGCACGACCTCGGCCTGCGTCTCTTCATCTTCCTGTGAGCCGGAATAGGCGGGAATGGTCATTTCCGTGATGTGCATGGGGAGATCGAGCCGGGCGTAGCAGTCCATGGCATCATACAGGTATCTGGGCGTGTAAATGGAGGCGGGGAGCGTCTCCACCAGGTTCTCCCGCCGATAAAACAGATGGAACTGCATTCCGATCTCGTCGATCCTCGCGCCCCGAGCGAGAGCCCGCTCGATCTGCATATAGTACAAACTGCGGTCACGATGGAAGGAAGGCAGACCCCAGATCCGGGAATGGGCCTCGTTGATCACGAGCCGGTTGGCGGGGAAATACTGTTCCGCCAGGGCGAAACTCCATTCGACGAAGTCCGGCTGCTGATAGAAGGCGGAGTCGAACCGGAATCCGCCCCAGTAGGTTTCATTGGTGACTTCCCACATGGGAATGCGTCCTGCGTAGCGCTCCGCCAGTTCGCGGAACCGTTTCTCCAGACATTTCTTCTCCCATGCCACAGTGCCTTTGGCCCAATCGGGAGTAAAATAAGCGTAGTTCAGGCAGTGGGCCTTGGGCTCGATCCCGTTGGCCTCGCAGTATTCCAGACAGAGATCGGGGGCGGGCCGGCGGTAAATCTTCGGGCTGTCCTTGGCGAAGCGGGGCTTGCCCTGCTCAGGTTCCAGCGTATTCCAGTAGAAGGGAAGCGTGGCGGTATTGAAAAGTCCGGCGAAGAGTTCCCGGTAGGCGGCATTCTGCTCCGCGTGATCGAATTCATCCAGCATGAAAAGATTCGCCCCGATCCTGAAGTCGTGGGTCTTCTGGCGGATCTTCACATGAACGCCGGGCACGGGCTTGCCGTCCTTGTCCTTGAAGAGAAGTTTCAGCGATCCCTTCCGGTACAATTCGATCCCGGACTTGATCCGTGCGTCCATCAGTTCCCGGTCCTCGCGGAACGGCTTGAGAAAATCGTCCTTCCAGCTCATCGTGCAAAATCTCCTGATTTTTTTTTGTTGAATCGGATTTCTGTACTGCGACATGGGGGAATATATAGCATCCCGTATTGAAAAACAAGCATCCGGAACGTATATTATGTTTGTTATCGGATTAAAAACCTTTTAAAAACAATCATCCATGAAAATACTGAAAACGCCATACCGCCGGGATCCGCCCCGGGCAAAAACCTATACGTCCGCCGGACGAAGGATCGAGATGGAAGATTCCCGTCAGAGAAGCTGCGAGAAGATATTCCGTCCCGGAGAGCCTTATTTTCTGCTCGCCTGCACCAGCTACTTTCATACGATCGCGCAACCCGGTGACTGGCGCCGGCGCATCGGCACGGATTATCTGGCCGTCACGCTGGTGCTGGCCGGAGAAACGGCGGTCCGGATCGACGACGCTTCGTTCATTGCGGAAAAGGACGAACTCATCTTTCTGCCGCCGGGCTCGGATTACGAAACGGGAACGCTGACCGAATCCGAGCGGTCCGCCCTGATCCTCCGGGGCAGCGCGCTGGAGTCACTTCTGCGCGGCATGGATCTGAAGAGGACCTTCCCTGCACCTCCGGGCAGCGATCTGCGGGAAATATACGATCGGCTGTACGCGCTGCTGAAGGAGCCTTCGGAAAATCAGCCGGGCCTGGTCTCCCGGCTCAGCTTTTCCCTGATCGATCTGGCCTCGTCGCTTACGGGGAAGGAGACCATGCCGGAAAACCTGCGGGACCTTCTTTCCTGGATCGCCCGGAATCTGAACCATCCGCAAAACGCCGCCGGGCTGGCGGATCGGATCCATGTGAGTACGGCCACGCTCAACCGGATCTTCCGGAAATACCTGAACACTTCGCCCCGGAAATATCTGATCACCCTCCGGATGGAAACCGCGCTCCGGATGATGAAGGAGCCGGACTTCCGGGTCAAGGAAATCGCCGCGGCGGTCGGCTGTCCGGATCCGGCGAATTTTTCCACCGTTTTCCGGAAATTTCACGGTTTTTCCCCGGGGAAGATGCGTTCGGGCCGCTGATTTTCCCGGGAAATGCGCGGAAAGTCGTATTTTTTTTGTTTCCGGGCCTTGAAAAATAGCAGAGGACGTTTTATAATGACAGAGGGACCGCAGAAACGGGCCGATCCGCGGTTCCTGTGCAGACAGAAACAACAGGCCCGAACTTCAAGGAGGTTCATTATGGAAATCACCATCAGCGTCCGGCATTTTGAGATCGGCAACGAAGTCCGTCAGTACGCGGAAAGCGCGATCGAAGGCGCTTTTTCCGAATTCCGGCTGAAAATCAACGGTGCGTCCATGGTTCTCGATATGCAGAGAAACCTGATCACCGCCTCTCTCTCCATCGCGGTGAAGGGCAATCCCGTGACGGCAGCGTCTTCTGCCTTCGACAACGTCTACAAGGCCATTGACGAGGCTGTTGAAAAGGCGGCCACGCAGGCGCGCCGTTATCTGGACCGCAAGCAGGACCACAGCGGAACCGGCCTCAAAGACGAGGAAATGAAGGCAGCCGAATAAGTTCGAAATCCTTCCATGTCTCAAGGGAAGAAAATCGATACGGTCCGGGGCAAACGCTCCGGACCTTCTTTTTACGGCCGGACGCGGACTTCGCCGAAGTCCTCATCCATGCTGGATTTCTTTCACACCCTGCTCCGGATATACGGTCCCCAGGGCTGGTGGCCCTGCAAAAGCGGAGACCGCTGGGAGATCGTGGCCGGAGCGGTTCTGGTCCAGAACACGGCCTGGGGGAACGTGGAAAAAGCGCTGGCGAATCTGGAATCGGCGAAGCTGACGACGCCGGACAGTATTCTTGCCGAACCGGAGGACACGCTGAGGGAAATCATCCGGCCGGCGGGCTTTTACCGTCAGAAATGCACTTATCTGAAAGAAGCGGCCGGATTCTTTCTTGAAAATGAATCCGCCTTCCTCGCCTCAAAAGACCTCCCGGGCATGCGGAACCGGCTTCTGAACGTCCGGGGGATCGGACGGGAGACGGCCGACGACATTCTGCTCTATGCGTTCGGCAAGCCCGTGTTCATCATTGATGCCTATACCCGGCGTGCAGCCTCGCGGCACATGGGGATCCGGGGCGATCTGCCCTACGACGAGCTGCAGAAGATCTTCATGGACGGACTGCCGCCCGACACGGATCTTTACGGCGAATTCCACGCTCTGTTTCTCGCGCTCTGCAAGGATTCCTGCAAGAAATCCGGATGCGGAGAAGTCTGTGCCGGGCTGCGCAGCGTCGTCTGACGACCGCGGAGCTTGAGCTTACTTGTTCCGACGGCTCCAGTACGGCGAGATCGCGCGAAGTTTCTCCATGATCCCGGGCAGTTTCGAAAGCGTGAAGTCCACTTCCTCCTCCGTATTGTACCGGGAGAAGCTGAAGCGGATGGCACCGTGCGCCGCGGTATACGGCACGCCCATGGCCCGAAGGACATGGGAGGGCTCCAGACTTCCGGTGGTGCAGGCACTGCCGCTGGACGCGCAGATGTTGTCGAGGTCCAGGAGCATGAGGATGGATTCGCCCTCGATATACTCGAAGGAGATGTTCGTGGTGTTGGGCAGCCGGTGTTCCGGATCGCCGTTGACCCGCACGCAGGGAATGGTTTCAAGCACAGCTTTTTCCAGCTTGTCGCGGAGTGCGCGGACCCGGGTATTTTCCTCTTCGATCCCGGCCAGTGCCAGCTCCGCCGCCTTGCCCATGCCCACGATGGACGCCACATTTTCCGTGCCGGCCCGGCGGCCGCTCTCCTGATGTCCGCCCAGGACAAACGGATGGAACCGGACGCCCCGGCGGATGTACAGGGCGCCGACGCCCTTGGGCGCATGGACTTTGTGTCCGGAGAGGCTGAGCATGTCGATTCCGGGCATTGAGGAGAGACGGAAGGGGACCTTGCCGACGGCCTGGACCGCGTCCGTATGGAAAAGAGCGCCGACGGAATGGGCCATTTCGGAAAGCTCTTCCACCGGATAGACATTGCCCGTTTCGTTATTGGCCCACATAATGGAGACGATCAAAGTGTCGTCATCGATGGCCGTCCGCACAAAATCCATATCCAAACGGCCCTTTCCGTCCACGGGAATCTCCGTCACGCGGTAGCCGTGCCGGGCCAGATCCCGGACGCGGTTGAGGATGGCCGGATGCTCCACGGTGGTCGTGACGATCTTCCTGCGTTTGGGACAGGTGGATGCGGCGCTGAGGAGAGCCGAGCTGTCGCTCTCGGTGCCGCAGGAGGTGAACAGGATCTCGGACGGCTGTTCCGCGCCCAGCAGAGCGGCCATCTTCGCCCTTGCCTCTTCCACGCAGGCGGCGAGCTGGCCGCCGAAACGGTGGATGCTGGAAGGGTTGGCATAGAACTCGTCGAGGAAGGGAAGCATGGCATCGCGGACCTCGGGAGCCACGCGGGTGGTGGCGTTGTTGTCGAAGTAAACGGCTTTGCGGATCATATTACGCCTCCTCCACGGTCAGATCGGGGGAAAGATATTCGTTCAGTTTCGCCTGGACGAGCTTGCGGAGCGTCAGCGTGGCGTTGGGACACGTGGCGCAGACGCCCTTCAGGCGCACCTTCACCGTGCTGCCGTCCAGATCGATCAGTTCGATGCTTCCGCCATCATGCTCCAGACGGGGCCGGATCTCCTTGTCGATGACGTCCTGGATCCGGAGGATCTTCCGGACAGGGGTCAGCGCGGAAAACTCGTCTTTCGGACGGTCGCCCTCCCCCGCCGTTTCCCGGTTCAGGTCATCCAGAATCTCCTGGATCTTGTCGAGGCAGTGGCCGCAGGCGCCGCCGGCCTTGGTGTACTCGGTGATCTGGGCGGCGGTCTTCAGGTGGTTGATCCGGGCAACGTTCCGGATCTGGACATCGGTAACGCCGAAGCATTTGCAGACGATCCGGCCTTCGTGATCCTCGTTTTTGAGCTCCTCGCCGCCGGGCAGACCTTTTTTCTTCCGGTAGTCCGCAATGGCGGCCTGAAGAGCCTCCATGCCCATGACGGAGCAATGCATCTTCTCCTCGGGCAGATCGCCCAGAATGGCAACGATATCCCGGTTCGTGACCTTGGAAGCCTCCTCCAGCGTCATGCCCTTGACCAGTTCCGTGAGGGCGGAGCTGGACGCGATGGCGCTGGCGCATCCGAAGGTCTGAAACTTCACATCGCTGATCTTTCCCGCCTCATCCAGCTTCAGATACAGCTTCAGCGCATCGCCGCAGCTCATGTTGCCGACTTCCGCCACGGCATCGGCATCCGCCATCTCTCCCACATTCCGGGGATTGAGAAAATGATCCATCACTTTTTCGTTGTAATTCCACATATCCGCACTCTCCTCTCTGCTCTGAATAAGCGTCTGAATCCCTCCCCCGGACTCGCCGTCCGGATCGGGTGAAGCCGGATAATATATCCCCTCTTCTCCCGTATTGCAACCGAAAAAAAAGAAAGAAAAAAGTGTTTTGCACGTTTGCAAAATGCAAAAACGAGGCTATTAGTACACTGTGAGGGAGGGTTGTGTCCCCGGCCCGCCCGTGAGTGAAAGGAGTTCAGAAATCATGAAACAATGGAATCTTTCCGTCTGCGGCTGCTGCCTGGTGGATCATCTTTACCCCAACATCAACTTCGGGACCCCCGTGATGAAACGTCTTCTCTCCCGGAAGAACGGAGACGGCGGGATCGCCCCAGGCAAACTGGTTTTTGCAGAGGATCTTCAGACGTTTGCGGGGATCGATTTTGATGCGCTGCTGGAAGAGATCACGGGAGATCCCTCCTCGGGCATCGAGAATATCGGCGGCCCCGCCATCGTGGGCGCGGTGAACGCTTCCCAAATCCTGTACGACAAGCCGGTCTCCGTTTGTTTCTACGGAGCCTGCGGCGCCGATGAGGCCGGATCCTTCATCCGGAGCATGATCGGCCAGACCGATGTGGATATGACGAATTTCCGCGAGTATCCCGGAGCCACCCCCTGCACCTACGTGCTCTCCGATCCCAAGGCCAACGGAGGAAAAGGGGAACGCACCTTCATCAACCGGATCGGCGCGGCCGCCGCCATGACGCCCGATCAGCTGGGAGATTCGTTCTTCCGGGGCGACATTCTCTGGTTCTCCGCCACTGCGCTGGTCCCGGCCCTGCACGATGCTCTGGGCGATCTGCTTCGCCGCGGCCGCAGGGAAGGCAAACTCAACATCGTCAGCACCGTGTTCGATTTCCGGAATGAAAAGAAGGATCCCAATGCTCCTTGGCCCCTGGGTTATCCCGACTCCTGGAAAGATATGGACCTCCTGATCGTGGATGCCGACGAGGCTCTCCGCCTTTCCGGAAAGCCCTCGCTGGAAGAAGCATGCGATTTCTTCACGAAGTCCGGCGTCTCCGCCTTCTTCATCACTCACGGCGCAAAAGTCTTCCATGCCTGGTCCGACGGCCGGATCTTCCTCCCCAGCGGACGCGTCTACGATCTTCCCGTCTCCGCTCTCGTCGGCAAGGATATGCAGGAGCACCCGGAGAAGATCGGCGATACCACCGGATGCGGCGACAACTTCGCCGGCGGGATCGTGGCCTCCCTGATCCTCCAGATGGATGCGGGCCGCACACCCGGCTCCTTCTCTCTGCTGGAAGCGGCAGCCTGGGGCGCGGCCTCCGGCGGCGCCGCCTGTTTCCAGATCGGGGGAACGCACATCGAAAAGGCCCGGGGCGAGAAGTACAAAATCCTCTCCCGCTACGCCGACGCCTACGCCAGAGAGACCGCCGACTTCAAACTCTGACAGGGACCGCCCGGCACGGGATCCCCATTCCCGGTCCAGGCGGAACGTGCTGAATCGGATTCGTGCTTTCAGGTATAAGCAAGCTTCGGAATGGCGTCAATTTCCTGCCGTGATTCCGCAGCTGCAACACACAGGTCATAGTTGGACTGAAGATTGAGCCAGAATTCCGGTCCGGTTCCGAAATACTTGCCCAGACGCAGCGCAGTATCCGCGGTAATGGATCTCGTTCCCTTTGCAATGGCATTGATCCTCGGCGCCGGAACATGAATATCCATTGCCAGTTTGTTCTGACTGATGTTCATCGGCTTCAAAAATTCTTCCAGCAGAATTTCGCCGGGATGAATCAAATTTTTCATTCTGATCATGATGCACCTCCTCAATGATAATCGGTGATTTCAACATCGTAAATGTTCCCATCGTGCCAGGTGAAACAGATCCGCCATTGCCGGTTGATGCGAATGCTGTATTGACCTTCACGATCCCCATGCAAAGCCTCAAAATGATTACTGGGAGGAATCCGCAAGGTCTCCACATCCACGACGGCTTCGAGCATATCCAGTTTCCGCAATGCGACACGTTCTATGGAACGGAACTTCCGACTTGTCCCTTCCGCTTTGAGTCTTTGAGTCTCCCTGCATTTGTAATTCACAATCATCAGCAGCCTCCTCTCCGGCCATAATATACATCGTCTCGCGTTAAACGCAAGGCGTAAAACAAAAAAACTGAGGTGATTTCAAACGTCTGTCAAAAAAAAGATTGAAAAAGTACCGTTTCTATTACCACAAAACCGATCGGAGAAGGCCCGAGTATGTCAGGGGGAAAAACAGGAGGTACCTCGCTCGACGATTCCTGTTTTTCCTGCGCTGAGATCGATTTACAGGCACTCGGCGGCGGCGGCGGCCAGGGCGCTGCGCTCGCTCTTGCGGAGCGTGATGTGTCCGTGGATGGACAGAGGCTTGAAACGCTCGGCGAGATAGGTCAGGCCGTTGGTGGTGGAATCCAGATAGGGACTGTCGATCTGGGACGGGTCGCCGGTGAGGACCATCTTGGTGCCCTCGCCGCTGCGGCTGACGATGGTCTTGATCTCGTGCGGAGTAAGGTTCTGGGCCTCGTCCACAATGACGAACTGGCGGGGGATGCTGCGCCCGCGGATGTAGGTCAGCGCCTCGATCTCCAGTTTGCCGGACCGCTTGAGTTCATCGATCTGACGGCGTATCTGCTGGGGCGTATCGGCCTTCCCGCTGTGGAGAAGGAAGCCCAGGTTGTCGTAGATGGGCTGCATCCACTGGGTGAGCTTTTCATCCTTGTCGCCGGGAAGGAATCCGATGTCGCGGCCCATGGGAACGATGGGACGGGAAACCAGGATCTTATCGTAGAGGGTGCCTTTTGCCACCTGTTCCAAGGCAGCGGCCAAGGCCAGAAGAGTCTTGCCGGAGCCGGCCTGCCCGACCAGGGAGACAACCTGAATCTCGGGATCCATGAGGAGCTGAAGGGCCATGCGCTGCTCCTTGCTGCGGGGTGAGACGTTCCAAACCCGGTCGGTGACGCCGTCGGGCAGCGTTTCGATCCGGTCATGACGGCACCAGCCGAGAAGGGAGTGGGAGGGCTCGGCGGCATCCTTGAGAATGAGGAACTGATTGGGATAGACCAGGGTTCCGTCGGGGATGGGGATATTCTTCTCCTTCCGGAGTGTCTCCAGGGAGGCGGAGTCCGTATCCAGTTCCTGCACGCCGGAGTACAGGTCGTCGTACTCGATGCGCTCGGTATCATAGTCCTCCACCTCGACATCCAGAGCATCGGCTTTCAAACGAAGGTTCAAATCCTTGGTAATGAACCGGACCGGATATTTTCCCTCGTCCCGCAGCATCTTCGCCACATTGAGGATCCGGTTGTCGGCGATCCCCATATCGGCCATCGGAGTCAGCTTGCCCTCGCTGACAACGATCCGGACCATGCCGCTCTTCTCCGGCTCGACGGAATCGTCCAGGGGAACGCCCTGGGAGAGACGGCCGCGGGAACGCAGTTCATCGAGTCTGCGGATGACCTGCCGGGCGTTCCGGCCCAGTTCATCCTGATCCCGTTTGAATTTATCGAGTTCCTCGATGACGGTCATGGGGATGACCACGATGTTGTCCTCGAAGGCTTCCAGCGCCTGGGCGCTGTAAAGCAGAACGTTGGTGTCCAGAACGAAAATTTTCTTCATGAGACTCGAGCCTCCTCTCACACGTTTTTCCGCGTCTGCGGATGAAAAAACAACCGTATTTCGGCTTACATTTGCACGTAAATGTTATTTTTTCAAGTCCTGTTGAAAAAAAATTCGCTTTTTCTTTCCTCCGGGTATTCCTTTTTCCGATTTTTCGTGTATAATTACTGGCTGTGGAATACGGTCATACCGGGTCCACGTAATTTTGCACAGCAGGAAAGAAGAAAGATCCATGAAAGCGCGCGCTCCGGAACATACGGGGGAGATCAACACCGCCCGCGGAGATGCTTTGAAAACAACACCCATCTCCGGAGACAAGGCGGGATCCACCCAGTCCATGTCCGGAAGCGGCAATCGCTCGACGACTGCGGCCTGGACGGCCGCAGTCCGTCCCGGAGAACGGACGGAAACCATTCCCGTCTCACGACTTGCCCGGCTTTCCGCCACGGCGAGATTCCGCATTTTCCCCGGTCCGAAGGATATGGATGCGGAGATCCGGCACGATGAGGAAGTCTCCTACATGCCCGAATGGGACGACGACTTTTCCGCCAGCGCGGACGAAAAAAATCTGCCCCCCATATCCAAACAGTACGATCAGGGTTCGCCCTTTGCCGCGGGCGGACGCGGCATCCTCCGGACCGCGAAGGACAAGCATCTGCACCGGATGGTGGCGATCAAGGCGCTGCGCAAGGAGTTTGCCGCCGATCCGGACCAGCGGGGAGCGTTTCTGAAAGAGGCGAAGATTACGGCGCAGCTGGACCATCCCGGAGTGATTCCCATTTACTCCCTGAGCTCGGACGACGACAACAATCTCTTTCTGAGCATGAAATACATCAAGGGGCATACATTCAAGTATTACCTGGAACTGGTGGACAAGCAGTACGCGGAAAAGGGGGTCTCCCAGTTCGATTCCCGAAAGGCTCTCTTTTCCCGTCTGGAACTTTTCCTGCGCGTCTGCGACGCCATCGAATACGCCCACAGCCGCAACATCATGCACTGCGATCTCAAGCCGGAAAACATCATGCTCGGCGAGTGCCGCGAAGTCTACGTCATGGACTGGGGACTTGCCAGACCCATCCATGTTCCGGGCGTAACCCGGGAAAACTGGGTCAGTCCCGAGAAAATCACCGGCACGCCGCGGTATCTCTCGCCGGAAGCCGTATCCGGACAGTTCTGCGATGAAAGGTCCGACCTCTATACGTTGGGACTTATTTTACATGAAACGGTTACGCTGACAAATGCCGTCCCCGGGGAAAACCGTGACGAACTGATCCTTCACATCCGCGACGGACAGCTGGCCCCCATCCGCCACAAGTACGGGATCTGGATCGACAACGATCTGCGGGCCATTATCCAGAAGGCCACTGCAAGGAGCCTTTCCGACCGGTATACCTCCGTGGGCGAGCTTTCCGCCGACCTGCGGCGATATCTCCGGGATGAGGAAGTGGAAGCCAATCCCGACCATTTTCTGGGAAAACTGGTCCGGTTCAGCCGCCGGCATCCCGGATCCGCCCTGCTGCTGACCTTCGCCATGCTGGTCATTGCCGGATCGGCCATGACGTATACGCTGATCCACGATCTCAACCGGCTCTACGAGAACACGGAACGTGATTACGCGCTGGGCGAATCCTATATCCGGTGCGTTCTGGCGGCGCGGGATGCGGACCATCTTCTTCTGGAGCAGAAACAGGCATTGCACGCTTTGGCAAAATCATGCGAAGTGCTTTTGAATAAAAAACTTTCTTTCGATCAGAAGACGACTGTTCAAAAGGCGGCGGCGGGGAAAAACGGTTCTCTCTCCTTCGATACGGAAGACGGGTCGCTCTCGCCCGAACAGGAGAACATCTCCCGCCTAGTCTCCATGCTGATCCCCAATATGGATACTCTTTTCCTGAAAAACGGCAGCAAAAACGGCAGCGCTCAGAAAAGCTTCTCGCACGTCGTTCCCCGCCGGGTCCTTTTCTCCTTCAGCAACGGTCTTTCCGCCGTCTTTTCTCCCGATAAAAAGGCGGAACACGATAAGGATAATAAAGAAGCGGCGGAGAAGGATCCCGATTTGCACGCGGCATCGCAGAATGCCGGGGAGGAATGCTTCTGGCTGCACGGAAAGATCGACGGTCAGGATGCATTCTACTGTGTCCAGAAACTGGATCTGCCCGAACAGAAATTTACGGGATCCATCGCCTTCGCCGCCCATGTGCCGGGTCTGATCCGGCTTATCAACAGCGCGGAAAAGGACGGCGGACGCTATCTTCTGGACGGTCAGGGAAACATTCTTCTCTGCAGCAGCGGAGTTCAGGGAACGAAACTGGATCCCCGGATCCGTACCGCCGTTCTCCAGAGAAGGTACGGCTATATCTCCTCCATGGAAAAAGGACGGAGAATGCTCTGGTGCTTCAATGCGGTCCCGTCCGCCGGATGGTTCTGGCTGGAAAAACTTCCTGTCGTTCAGCAGGAAAAGGACAGCAACTGAGCGGTTCTTTCAGACAAGCTCGCCGTACAGAGTCATGGCGGTCGACCGGACGATCCGCACATTCAGAAAATCACCGGGCGTGACAGCCGATCCGGGAGCCGGGGTAAATACCACGTTTTTGAAGGTGTCCGTACGCCCCTGCCACCGATCCGGATTCCGTTTGCTGGGGCCTTCGGCCAGAACTTCGAACGTCCGGCCGACCAGGGCGGCGTTGCGTTTGCGCACGTCCCGTTCCAGATCCGCCAGAAGGACCTGGTTCCGTCTTTCCTTCTCCTCCACGGGGACGTCGTCCTCCCATTGGGCGGACCGGGTTCCTTTCCGCGGAGAGTATTTGAAAATGTAAGCGTTATCGAACCCGGTGCGGGCCATGACTTCGCGCGTCTGTTCGAATTCCTCCTCCGTTTCGGTGGGGAATCCCACGATCACGTCGGTGGAAAAGGTGATTTCGGGAGCACCGGCGCGCAGAGCCCGTACGATTTCGAGATATTCCTGTGCCGTATAGGGCCGATTCATTTTCCGGAGGATCCGGTCCGAACCGGACTGCAGAGGAAGATGCACGCTTTTGCAGACTTTGTCCAATCCGGTCACGGCCTCAATGAGTTTTTTGTTGAAATAGGCGGGATGCGGCGAAGTGAACCGGATCCGTTTCAAGCCGTTGATCCCGTTCAGCCGCTCCAGCAGATCGGCAAAGGGAGACACGTCGTCCTGCGCCGGTGCCCGGTTGTCGAGACCGAACGCCGCCACATTCTGTCCCAGCAGCATGATCTCCCGGACACCCCGGTCCGCCAGCGCCCGGACCTCCGCTTCCACCGAGGCGGCATCACGGCTTCTTTCCAGCCCGCGGGTATAGGGGACGATGCAGTAGCTGCAGAACCGGGAGCATCCGCGCATAATGGAAACGAAGGCGGAAAAGCCGTGTCCGCCGTCGGGATCCGCCCGGTGCATATCGATCCCGGGAGTGTCGGCGCCGGTCCGTTCATCCGCCAGGATCTTGCCGCGGCGGGCCAGAATGGAATCGACGATTTCCGGAAGACGGTGGATTTGATCGGTCCCCAGGGAAAAATCCAAATGAGGAATGGCCTGAAGCAGCTCCGCCCCCCGGCTCTGGGCCATGCAGCCCATGATCCCGAAGATCATGTCCGGCTTCTCTTTTTTCAGCCGTTTCATGATCCCCAGCTTGCCGATGGCTTTCCGCTCCGCCTGATCCCGGACGCTGCAGGTATTCAGGATCACGAGATCGGCGCTTTCTTCCGAATCCGCGGGGACATGCCCTTCCGACTGCAGGAGAGCGGCGGCGGAATCGGAATCCCGCTCGTTCATCTGGCAGCCGTATGTCTTGATGTAAAACCTCATTTCAGGACGACCAGCGAATTCCGGTGAATGATCTCCTCTTCCGCGTCACAACCCAGCAAGGCCCGGATATCCGAACTGCGGTGACCCGCCAGTTTCCGGCATTCCGCGGAGGAAAAATTGGTCTGCCCGCGCGCAATGAGACGGCCTTCGGGACCGGCAACTTCCAAAACATCGCCCCGTTTGAAGGACCCGGTCACCTTGACCACGCCCGAGGGCAGCAGACTGCACGCGGTCCGGAGGATCGCCCGTTCCGCGCCCGCATCCACGGTCAGACGTCCGGACACCTTGGAGAAGACGGCGATCCAGCGTTTTTTGGATTCCAGTTTGCGCGAACCCTCCGGCGGCAGGAAAAGCGTCCCCACGTCGTCGCCCTCGAAAATGCGTTCCAGCACCCGGGGCATGAGACCGGAGGCGATCCAGAGCACTTCTCCGGATTCGTTCAGGATCTCCGCCGCACGGACCTTGGTGATCATGCCGCCGATGGAGGTATTGCCGTCGTCCGTGCCCGTGGCCATGTCCCGCTGCTCCTGCGTGACGCCGCGCACCAGCGGAATGCGGTCGCCGAAAGAGCCGTCCGGATTGGTCCGGAGCAGCCCGTCCACGGTGGTGAGGATGACGGTAAGGTCGGCCCGGATCATGGAGCCCAGCAGCGAGGCCAGTGTATCGTTGTCCCCGAACTTCAGTTCGTCCACGGAAACGGGGTCGTTCTCATTGATGACGGGCAGCACGTCCCGGGCCAGCAGGGCCTCGATGCAGTTCATGGCGTTGAGATGCCGCTCCCGGGACCGGAGATCGTCGGCGGTCAGAAGAAGCTGCGCCGTACGGAATCCGTGCTTCAGACATTCCCGTTCATAGTTGGACATGAGCTTGACCTGTCCCATGGCCGCCAGCGCCTGGATCTCGGAAAGATGACTCGGCCGCTTCTTCAGTCCCAGAAGCTTCATGCCGGTCCCCACCGCACCGGAGGAGACCAGGATCACCTGCCTCCCCGACTTCCGGATCGCCGCGATCTGCTCCACCAGAGCGGGAAGAGCCTGCGGATCCGTCAGAAGACGGGTCCCCGCCTTCACCACAACGCGTTTGCACCGCCGGATCACATCCTTGCGTACGTCACTGCTCATATTTCACAACCGCCTTCCTGTAAAATCTTGATCGGTTCACTGTGTATCGCTTTCGCTGTCGATCTTCGCCTGCGCCGTCCCGAAAGAAAGAAGACGGCGCGGATGAAATACCGCCCGGAATACGGGACTGGTCCGCACCGCCGGCGGCGGAACGCCGTCTTCGGCCGGCAGACGCCGCGTCATGCGCCAGGAGAGGAAAAAGCCCGTGGATCCGGCAATGACATCCGCCAGAAGACGCGCCGCAAAAAGCCAGACAAGCTGTCCGGACCACAGGGCAAGAAAGGAAAGAGGGACCATAAGTCCCAGGATCCGGAACGCATTGAGCCAGGCGGCCACAGCAGGACGGCCGCATCCGATATAGAAAAAGCTCGAAAAACGGTGGATCTCGATGAACGCAAATCCCCAGGGAATCACGCAAAGCGCCAGAGCCATGATGTCACGGACATTCTGATCCATTTCCGAAGTCAGGGACCGCGGCGAGAAGAACCGGACCAGCGGGACCCGGAAAAAGAAGTACAGGATCGCCATGACCATCAGGAACGAAAATGCATATCCCACGGCGAAAACAAGACATTTCCGGATCCGCGAGTACAGGCGCGCTCCGTAATTCTGCGCCACCATGGGCGTCAGCGCGATCCCCAGCGCCATGGGAAACGCAAACGCCGCCATCTCCAGTCGGCCCGCGGCCGCCGTGGCCGCCACCGCCGCATCTCCGAACCGGGCGGTGATCCAGGTGATGATGGAGGACCCGATGGGCATCATCAGCATGCCCAGGGAGG
Organism: Lentisphaeria bacterium; assembly: GCA_017615635.1. Classification (GTDB taxonomy): domain Bacteria; phylum Verrucomicrobiota; class Lentisphaeria; order Victivallales; family UBA1829; genus RGIG8244. Next base: position 10,896 of record JAFZZR010000136.1, on the reverse strand, counting down.
CGGGCACCGCATAGCGCGTGGTAAGACGCCACGAGGCGGCAGTCTCCTTCCAGGGGATCCGCTGGAATGTGAGGAGTTTATGACGGGAATGGACAATGCTGAGAGCCACGACGGCGGAAATGGATTGACTGAGGATCGTCGCCAGGGAAGCGCCCCGGATCTCCATGGCCGGGACCGGTCCCCAGCCGAGGATGAAAAGCGGATCCAGCGCCGCATTCAGGAGCAGGCCCATGACCATAAGGGCGCTGGCCTTTTTCGAATCTCCCGCCGCCACGAGGATATTGTTTCCCAGCATGGAAAGAGAGGCGCTCGCGCACCCGAAGTACCAGATATTCATGTATCCGCGCACCTGATCCAGAGTCTCGCCCCGGGCACCGAACAGATAAAACAGCGGCGCCGACGTCGTCATGCCCGTCACCGCGATCACCAGAGAGACGATCAATGTCAGAATCACGCCGGACGTCACGACCTTGCATGCCTTGTCCTGCCGCCCTCCCCCCAGCGACTGGGCCATGGGGGTCATGATCCCGGTCCCAATCCCGTGGAACAGGCATCCGATCAGCATGATGACGGGAAAGGTGAATCCCATGGCGGCCAGCTTCGTGCCGCCCAGGCCGCTGACGAAGTAGGTGTCAACGATATTGTAGCCGGACATGGCCAGCGTGCCCATGAGCATGGCCGCGGCTGTTTTCAGCATCCGCGTTCCAATGGGGCCGCTGGTATAGACGCCCTGCTTCCTTTTTTCGTTCATGACGAATACTTTGCCGCCAGTTTTTCCATGGCCGCGATCTGTTTCGGGGAAAGAGTGCGCCCCTGCCCGATCTGCTTCCGGATCGACTGCACGAACTCGCGGTCGTCGTACACCCGGCGTCCCCGTTTCACGGGTTCCGCCCAATTCGTTACGCCGTCAAATATCCGGAACAGCTCGCGGACCCGGTTCTGAACGTCCGGAGCCAGTTCTTTTTTGACGGGAGCGGCAGTCCCGAGGATGGGAGACAGTTTTTCCGGATCGGAAATCTGATCACGGTATTTCTCGAAGATCCGCCCCAGGGCGGAAAGCTGTTTCTCGGAAAGCGGACGTCCGGAATCCGCCTGATGCTTCAGCGACTGGAAGAATTTTTCGTCGTCGTATTCGCGTCCGCGCCGTTTTTCCGGCGGCAGCCATTTCACCTGCTTCATCGCCTCGAAGATCTTTCCGATATTCTCCTGCGGCGGCGCGGCCTTGTCCGCTTCTTCCCGCTGATGACGCCATTCCGCGCGCTCGGCTTCGTGTTCCATGCGCTTCGCATCCGCCGCATGAAGATCCTCGGCGAATCCGCCGCGCACTGCCGTTTCCTCCAGATCCGGCAGCTGATCGCGGTAACGCAGGGCAAGGGAAAGAAGAGTCTCCCACTGACGGGAGGAAATTTTGGAATCCTTTTCGTACTTCTCTTTCACGGAGCGGACGAAGCGCTCGCCGTTGAAGGTGCGTTTGCCGGGAACCCGCTCGGGCTTCTCCCAGTTGCGGATCCGGCCGATCTCGCGGATCAGCGCCGCCGTCTTTTCGGAGGGCGGAGCGCCTTCATCCTTGGCGCTCTGAAGCCAGCGGTGGAACTTGTCATAAAATTCGCCGAGCATCTGGGTCCACTGATGCTTTCCTTCCTCGACCTCGTCCAGCTTCTGCTCCATGTCGGCGGTGAAGCCGACCTGGAAGAGTTCCGGCAGACTGGAGACCAGATAGTCGTTGATACGGAATCCAAGATCCGTGGGGATCAGTTTGCCCTTCTCCTTTTCCACATACTTGCGGACCTGGATCGTATTCACGATCGTAGCATACGTGGACGGACGTCCGATCCCGTTCGTTTCCAGTTCCTTGATCAGCGATGCCTCGGAATACCGGGGCGCGGGCTCCGTGAATTTCTGTTCGGAATCCGCACGCACCAGACGGCACGCCTGCCCCTGACGGAGCAGTGCCAGAACCGCCGCAAACCGCTGATCTTCATCGTCATCGCCGGAAACTTCCTCTTCCGCAACGTTGTAAGCGCGGAGGAATCCGGGGAACTTCGTCACGGTGGCGGAGGCGCGGAAAGTATATGTACGGCCGTCGCCGCCGCGTCCGGAAACGTCCACCGAAGTCCGTTCCTGACGGGCTGGAGCCATCTGGCTGGCGACGAAACGGCGCCAGATGATGGAATAGAGTTTGAACTGCTGGGGATCCAGCGCGGCCTTCAGGCTCTCGGGCGTAAGGTTCACATCCGTGGGGCGGATCGCTTCGTGGGCGCCCTGCGCGGACGACTTGGAACGAAACACGTTGGGCTTCTCGGGAATGAAATCCTGCCCCATCTTGGAGGCAATGAACGCACGGCAGGCATTCTGCGCCTCCACGGCCACCGCCACGGAGTCCGTTCTCATGTACGTGATAAGACCCACCGGCCCGCGTCCGATATCCACGCCTTCGTACAGCTGCTGCGCGATCCGCATGGTCTGACTGGCGGAAAAGCCCAGCGCCGCACCCGCCGCCTGCTGCAGCGTACTGGTAATGAAGGGCGGCGGGGCAAAACGTCTCTTCGGCTGCACGTCGATGGCGGCGACCTTCCAGGCGGCGGCGGAACGGATGGCCGCGATCACGGCGGCGGCGTCGGTGCCGTTCCCGATCTCACATTTGCCTTCATTGATCTTCTGGAGTTTCGCCACAAAGGAATCGCGTCCGCCCTCCGGCAGAAACTCTGCGGGGAACGTCCAGTATTCCTGGGGAACGAAGGCCCGGATCTCCCGTTCCCGTTCGCAGACAAGACGAAGCGCCACGGACTGAACGCGTCCGGCGCTGACGCCCCGCTCGATCCGCGTCCACAGAAGAGGACTGATCTGGTATCCGACGATCCGGTCCAGCACCCGGCGGGCCTGCTGCGCGTCCACCAGATTCATATCCACGTCGCCCGGATTCCGGAACGCCCGGTCGATGGCCGACCGGGTGATTTCGTGGAAGCTCACCCGATGGAACCGGGCTTTTTTATTCAGCTTCGAGAGGACTTCCCGAAGATGCCAGGCAATGGCCTCTCCTTCGCGGTCAGGGTCCGATGCCAGATAGATCTCGCCGGCCTCCCGGGCCGCGCTCTTCAGCTCCGAAAGATTCCGCCCGCGGGATTTGCTTTCCTCGTACTGCGGCAGGAAACCGTGTTCGATATCCACGCCGAACGCCCGTTCCGGCAGATCCCGGATATGTCCCATGGACGCACGGATCAGATAATCGTGCCCCAGAATTTTTCCTATGGTTTTCGCCTTGGCGGGCGACTCGACTATGACCAGTTTCTTGCTCATATTCCCTTCAACTTTCTTTTGGACGGCACGGACAAAAAGCCCGGCGTATTCACATCGCGTGTATCCTTATAACATAAGCCGTAATTTTCCAAATTTCAAGAAAAGTTCCGTATTTTCCGCCGATCCGGACAGTCCCGGATCCCGTTTTCCCCTCAATCGCACGGAATACGGAGCACCCGTTTTTCTTCCCCGGCATGCGAAATCGAGATCCGGATCGTTCCCTCCGGAAGGATGTCCTCGATGCGTTCCGGCCACTCCAAAAGGACACGGGCGCCGGGATCATTGAGAAATTCATCCACGCCGAAGGCCAGAGCCGCATCCGAATTGTCGATCCGGTAGAGGTCCAGGTGGAACAGGATCCCGCCACCCGGCACCGGATACTCCTGAACGATGGTGAACGTGGGGCTGCTCAACGGCTCCGTGATGCCAAGCCCCCGGGCGAAACCGCGGGCGAAAACCGTTTTACCGGCGCCCAGATCCCCATACAGCGCCACCACGGATCCGGGCGGCAGAGATCTTGCCAGGGAGGAGGCGATCCGTTCCGTTTCTTCGGGGGAATTTGTCTCAATCGTTTTTTCCATGGAAATGATCGTATCCTTTATCCGCCGGAAGGGAAACGCCGCGGATCTCCCCTGCCGGGCCCGGACGAAATTCTCCGATCCGGGTCAGCCGCACACCGGGAAACGGCCAGAGTTTTTCCAGTTCCTCGGCCTGCGAAGGCGAAACGGCGAACACCAGTTCGTAGTCCTCCCCGTCGCAGAGAGCCTGCTCCAGCGAAGCGCCCGGAGACCGCGGCACGGCATCGGGCTCCAGTCTGGCGGAGAGTCCGGAGGCTTCCGCCATTCTCGCGATATCCTTTGCCAGACCGTCGCTGACGTCGATCATGGCGCTGGTGTACGTCCCCGCCACGAACCGGGCTTCGTGAAGCCGGGGCGGGAAGGAAAGATGGCGTCCGGACCGGAAGGAGTTGCCGAAACTCCCGGTGACATAGATGCAGTCCCCGGGCGCGGCGTTGCACCGGAGACAGAGTTTCTCCTTCTCCGCCTTGCCGAAGATGGTCAGGGACGCCGTCAGGCCCGGCTCCGGCAGGGATGAAAGATCGCCTCCGATCACCGGCACGCCGTAGAGATTCGAGATATTGGAAAGACCCTGATGGAATTCCGTCAGAGCCTTCTCTTCGAACGGGTTCATGGCCACGGTCACCAGTGCGTGCGTCGGCACACCGCCCATGGCGGCAATGTCGCTCAAGTTCCGCTTGAAGAGTTTCTCCGCCGCCAGCACCGGGGAGGTATCCGCCGTAAAATGGATCCGGGATATCACCTGATCCGCCGCTGCGAGCAGAAGCATGCCGCCCGGCAACCCCAGGTCGAGGGCCGCCGCATCATCGCCGATCCCGACGGTCACATCGCGCGACCCGGGAAACAATCCGGCCAGTTTCTGTATAAAATCTTCTTCGCTCATAGTGCGCATAAGATAACGCGGGAACGGAAAAAATCAAGCCTCGTCCGTAAAAAAAGAGAGGCCCGCCGAGCGGGCCTGTGACGGAAAGAGCATTCCGATTCCGGTACACTCGGAAAAGCGTTCCGGATCCGGAAAAACTTCCGTATCTTACTTGTTTCCCTGGGCAAGGCCGTTGGAAGTCATGAAGCGATAGCTTTCCTCGATGGCCTTCCACATTTCGATCTCGCAGTAGTCCAGTTCCACAACGATGGTCTTCACGGATTCGGGCGCGGCGGCCACCAGATCCTTGATGGGGAGCGTGCCCGTGCCCAGCGGCAGGAGATCCACCTTCATATCCAGCAGACCGTTCACCATACCGGCATTCTGCGTTTTCTGTTTGCAGACGCCGTCCTTCATGTGGATCAGCGTGGTGCGGGATGCGAACTGCTTGAGCATGGCAACGGGATCTTCCTTGCCCATGTTGGTGGACCAGAAGCAGTCGATCTCGAATTTCACGTTCGGGCAGAGTTCCGCAAAGATGTCATATTTCAAACGGCCGTCGATCCGTTCGAATTCCCAGTAGTGGTTGTGCTGGAACAGCTCGATCCCGGCCTTCGCCAGAACTTCCTGCATCTTCGACGTGTTTTCCGCCGTGCGCTTGATGGCGTCCATATCCTTGAAATCGTCCGGACCGTATCCGCAGCAGCAGTTCTTCAGGCCCAGCGTGCCGAGGATATCGATGGCCTCGTTCAGATTCTCGGGTTTCCGTGCCCAGGGAGAGTGGGAGGAGTAGATTTCCAGTCCGAGATCATCGATGATCTTCTTGAATTCGGCCGGAGTAAGATTCCAGAATCCGGCAGGCTCCACCGCCTTGTATCCGATTTCCGCGACTTTCTTGAGAACTCCGACAAAATCCTTCTCCGCATAGCTTCTGAGAGAATACAGCTGAACCGACAACGGTCTGAGCATTTTCAACTCCTCTGTTCGGACGTTTCCGCCCTGTTGTTTTTTGATTTTTTTTTAAGGGTCTTTTGCCCTCTCATGCATAATATAGCAATCTTTTTGCGCTCTGCAATTGATTTTTCCTTCTTTTTATTGACGCTTCTTATAAACCGTCAGCCGCCCGCCGGTCCGTCAGACCGCCTCATCGCCTTGTAGATCTCCGGAATCAGATATTTGGTCACGGCGGCCGAAGGCAGCGCCAGCAGCATGCCCGCGAACCCGAACAGCATGCCGCCCGCCAGAACGACGATGATCGTCTCCAGCGTGGTCAGTCCCAGAGCTCCGCCGATGCAGCGGGGATACAGGAAGGTCTGCTCCAGAATACAGACAAAACAGTAGATCAGAGCAACGAAAATCAGCGTGAGCAGAAGCTGCTCCTGACAGAAAACCAGGCAGAGACCGAGGGTCATGAGAATACTGCCGATGAAGCCGATCAGGGGAATCAGGATCGCGCATCCGGCCACCGGCCCCGCCAGAAGCGCGTAGGGAACGCCCGCCAGAACGAAAAGAGTCGTATAAAGAATCGTTTCCACCAGAACGATGGAGAAATATCCGCGCAGCCATTTGCTCAGCATCTCCCCGATGTGCGAAAGGATCTCCTCCGCTTTCCGGCAGGTGCTCTCCGAGACCGGCGGCAGCCAGGCGGACCGGTACATGGTCTCCACGATCCACGCGGCCACGGCGCTCCCCCGCCCTCCGGGAGTCCGGGAGGTGTCGATCATGGCCATTTTCTGCAGGAAATAGAAGAAAAAGAGGAGGGAGAGAAGCAGTTCGCCGGCCACGCTTCCCGCGTGCCCGAGCAGCGTCATCAGGCCGGACAGGACGTTTTTCCCGCCCGACAGGGCGAAAAGAGCCAGTTTCCCTTTGTTTTCCTTTGCCAGATCCTCCAGTTTTTCCTGCACACCGGAAAGCACCATCCGACCGTCTTCCGAGTGCAGCCATTCGGAAAAATGCGTTTCCATCTTCTGCACGCTCTCCCGGTTCCGGGTCCACTCCGCAAGCTCGCGTCCCTTGTTCCAGGCGAAGGGGATCAGCTGCGAAACGGCCGTCAGGGTCAGCGCCGTCACCACCAGAAAGAGAGACAGTACGCTCGCAATGGTGGAAACCGTCACCCGCCGTACGCTCGGAGGTCCCGGCTTTTCTCCCCGGAAAAAGAGCCGTTCGTACAGTTTTTCCAACGGGAGAAAAAGATACGCCAGCATCAGGCCGAAGGCCACCGGACGGAAGCACGTGGCGAACAGGATGAATACCAGAATCAGAAAAACGGCGGCCAATATGCCGGCGCCGCCTCGATACAGAAAACTCGACCAGAACGAATCGGTATGTTCTTCGCTTTGCATGTAACGGACCTCCTGTGAACAGCCCGGAATCCTTCCGGCGCCGATCGGAATAATCTAGCGCGGAACGGATAAAAATCAAGGGAGGTAATTCTAAAAGTCATGGCGGACGGATTTGAAAAAAATCTTTGAGAAGATCATTCCCGGCAGTTTGAGCGTGGATACCCACAGGGTCTCCACCGAAAACGCCCCGGAAGGAGATTCCAAAGGGATTCTCAAAGCCGCCGATGAGACTTTTGGAATTGCCTCAAGAGAAAAAAAGAAAGGGAAAAACATTTCCGGAAGGATTTTCTCTTTGACTTTTCGCCGTCGGTGTGGTAGGGTATGGCGGAGCAGGAAAGAAAATCACGGGATCCGATGAAACAGGCCGGACCCGCTCTGCCGCAAAGATCAAACGAAAAACAGGATGGGAGAGCACGAAATGAAAACGCTGCTGATCAATGGGAGTCCGCATAAGGATGGAAATACGGCGCGGGCATTATCCGAAGCCGGGACCGCACTGAACGCCGAAGGGATCGAAACCGAACTTTTCTGGCTCGGCACAAAACCCGTTCGGGGATGCATTGCCTGCGGCTCCTGCATGGAAAAACAGCTGGGCCGCTGCGCGTTCGACGACGATGTCTGCAATAGACTGATCGACCGGTTCGCCGAGGCTGATGCCTTCATTGTAGGCTCGCCCACCTATTACGGACAGCCTGCGGGCGCCCTCCTGGCCGTGCTTCAGCGGGCGTTCTTCTCGGCCCGCGCTCTGGTGGAAGGCAAACCCGCCGCTTGCGTGGCCGTCTGCCGGAGAGGCGGATCCACCGCCGCCTTCCAATGCATGAACATGCCCTTCGAAATGCTCAATTCGATCCTGATCGGATCCCAGTACTGGAATATCGCATTCGGACGGGCCCCGGGCGAAGCGGGACTGGATACGGAAGGAATGCAGACCATGCGTATGATGGCGCGGAATATGGCTTGGGTCCTGAAAAATCTGCACGGCGCAAACGCCATTCCCCGTCCGGAACGCGAAGAGTGGGCGCCCATGCATTTCATCCGTCCGTGAGACAAATTCGGTACAACGATTCTTAACTGAGGAGAAAAGCTCTTATGAAAAAAGTCCTGATCATTTCCGCATCCCCCCGCAAGGAAGGAAACTCCGATCTGCTCTGCAATGAATTCGCACGGGGCGCAAAGGAAGCCGGCCATGACGTGGAGAAGATCCGCCTCGCCGAAAAAAAGATCGCTTACTGCACCGGCTGTTACGCCTGCCAGAAACTCAAGCGCTGCGTGCAGAACGACGACGCCAACGAGCTGGTGGAGAAAATGCTCTCCGCCGATGTCATCGTCCTGGCCACACCCGTCTACTTCTACTCCATGGACGCCCAGCTCAAGACACTGATCGACCGGACCGTATCGCGCTGGAGTGACTTCGACCGTTTCAAAGGCACGGAGTTCTGGCACATCATCACCGCCGGCGACACCAACAAGGATATGATGAACGCCACGCTGGAAGGACTCCGCGGTTTCATGCGCGACTGCATGGAAGGCACTATCGAACGCGGCGTTCTTTACGGTACGGGGGCGTACGAAAAAGGCGAAGTCCGCAATCTGCCGGTCTTCCAGGAGGCATACCAGGCCGGACGTTCCTGCTGAACCGGTTCAGAATGTGTTGCGGATTCGCCGGACACGCTCCGCAATAGGCGGATGCGTGGAGAACAGAGTCTCACCGGGGAAATTGATATACATGGCCGCCAGCTTGGAGCCGCCCAGGGATTCCTTTTCCTCCGATGAGTAGGGATGGGAATCGCGGTCCAGCTTTTCCAAAGCCCGGGCAAGCCCCTCGCTGTAGCTGCATACCTGGACGGAATAGGCATCGGCGGCGAACTCGCGTTTCCGGGAGATCGCCATCTGCAGAAGCTGGGAGATCAGACCGGCCAGAGGACGGATCAGGATCGCCGCCAGAATCAGAATGAGGATCGCTGCGCCGGCGGATCCGTTGTCGTTCCGGCTCCGGCGGTTTCCTCCGGTCAGCGCCTTGGTCAGCAGAATCCGCTCCAGTATGAAGGCCAGGATCAGGATGGTGCTGATCAGGCCCACCACCAGCTGATTCAGCATGATGTCGCGGTGCACGATGTGTCCGATCTCGTGTCCGATCACGCCTTCCAGTTCCTGATCGTCCATCATATTCAGCAGTCCGGCCGTAACGGCCACAAAGGCATCGCCCTCGCCCATGCCCGAAGCAAACGCATTGGGCACGTCGGAAGGAATAATGTAAAGGGGCGGCGTCCGGCTCAATCCGGCCGAAACGGCCAAGCCTTCCACGATGTGGATGGCCCGGCGTTCCCGCAGATCCTCGGGATCGGCCTTTCTTCCCCGGGCCATGCCCAGAATGACCAGCTTCGCCGTCAGGATCTGGACGGGGATCACCACCAGGGTGACGACAAGCCCGATGATCAGGCCCGTGTCCCGGTCCTGAAGCTCTGCGCCGATCCACAGGGAAAGCCCGATGACGATCGCGACCAGAATCACGATCAGGATGACGCTTTTCACGAAATTGGCGCGGATCTCCTCTCCGGCGATCCGGGGCGCCTCCAGTCGTGGCTGGGTGGTCATGAGGGATTCTCCTTTTCAGAGACGGATCAGAGCTGACCGATCCGCATGTTGTCCGCTTCCTCGCGTTTTTCCTGCGTGATCTCGAACATGGGTTCGGGAACAAGCCCCATTCTCCCGGCCACGAAACTGGCGGGGATCTGCTGAATGTCCATATTGAACCGGGCCACGGTCATATTGTACCGGTTGCGGGCAAAGGTGACCTTGTCCTCGCAGTCCCGGACATCTTCCATCAGCTTCAGAAACGACTTGTTCGTGCCCAGCTCGGGATAGTTCTCGGCGACCGCGTGGATCGAAGGGATCAGCTTCGTCACGGCGTCGTTGGCGCGCATGGCCTCGGCGCGGTCTCCGCTGACCAGACCGCTGCGGGCCTCGGTGAGCTTCGTCAGAAGGTCGTTTTCGAACTTCATCTGCATCTTGAGAGTGTCCACAAGATTCGGGATGATGTTCGCTTTGCGCTTCAGCTGCACATCGATCCCGGACCAGGCTTCCTTGATGGTGACCTGAAGCCGTTTGAACCGGTTGTACACGGAGATGTACCAGAAAAACACAATGACGACGGCGGCAATGAGAATATAAATGGCGGCCATGATGATATATCCTTTCTCTTTTTGTTTTGCGGTTCCCCGGCGCGCGGGAAACGACCTGCGCGGCAAGACGGCGAAACCTGCCCTAATATAGCACAGTTGCGTCCCCTTTCAATGATCAAAGAGAAAATCGGACCGCAAAAAAACGATTTGGCCGGCGATAAGGTTGACGAAGGATTTTTTTTGCCGGACGTCATTTATCTCCCGCGCAGAAAAGCAGTTCATTGTGGAATGCGATCTCCCCGCCGGGCGCAAGGATCCGGACTCCTGCCGGTAAGGATTCTTTCTGATTCAGCGCATTGGCTTGCCGTCAAAAATGATCCGCAGAGCGAAGGGAACCGGGCGGGTATATAAGGAAAACGGCGTATTCCTGCTGCAATACACGACGAGGGATCACAAGCGCAAGGCGATGGTTCTGAAGGGCGCATTCGGTCAGAAGATCACCGAGGAGCGGAAAGCTCAAGTCGCGGCGCGGGAGTTTCTGGATCGTGAGCATCGGCTGAAAGAGATCGAAACGAGGCAGGAGTATCTTGAAGTTGTTCGGATGTGTTGGAATAAAAGGATGTGTTGGAATAAAAACGCAATACCCCTCTTATGAGAGACTATTTGTCAAGTGCTGGATTGGAAAAAAACGTTAT
>JAFZZR010000135.1 GCA_017615635.1 Lentisphaeria bacterium | reverse complement strand
GGCGGCGCCCGCCGTACCCGCCGCCCCGGTTCCTCCGACTGTTCCGGAACCGGTCCATGTCAAGGGCGAGTCCGTTCTGACTCTTTCCAACGAGAACATGGAGGTCCGCCTGAAGGCATCGACCGGAGGGATCGAAAGCGCGACGCTTCTGAAATACCGGAATGCCCAGAATCATGAAAAGAATGTAAGCGGCCTCTCCGACGGCCTTTTCCAGTCGCTCCAGTCCACGATTCCCGGCGTTGCCGTGACGGATGCCTCGGTCGTTCCCGTGTCCGGCGATCCCCGATCCGCGGTGATTACGCTCGCCTGTACCAACGGGCTGAAGATCGTGGAGACCGTGTCTCTGCCGGAAAACGGATACCGGATCCAGGTGCAGTATGCGCTGACGAATTCCTCGGATGTTCCGCTCCGTCTTCCCGGCGTGACCTTCTGGGCGGCCGGAGTTCCGCCCACCGCCTATCTGGCTGGGGATAAGATCTACAGCGAACGTCACAATATCGACTACTGCCTTCTGACGGCGGACGGGAAAGACGACAAGGCGGTGAATCTGGATCCCACGGCCAAGGACGCCAAGTTCGAGAAATTCGGGACGGACCGGCCAGTGAGCTGGGCCGGATCTTCCAACAAATACTTTGCCTCGATTTTGTTCGTATCCCGTCTGCCGGGCAATGCGGGTATGACGACCGTCCGGCGTCAGCTGGCGGATCCCGCGAAAAAGAACGAACTGTACGCGGTTCCGTCTGTGGGGATCCTGGCGGATCTGACGATTCCAGCCGGCGGGACGGAGAGCTGCGCATTTTCCTATTATTTCGGTCCCAAGGAAATTGCGGAGATCCGTCATTTGCCGGAATCGGTCATGGGCGCCATGCACTTCAGCTATTTTTCGTGGTTTGAGTTTCTGGCGCGGCCCATGGTGCTTCTGCTGGTCTGGCTGAACAATCATATCTGCCATTCCTACGGGCTTGCGATCATTCTTCTGACCATACTGGTGCGTTTGATTTTCTGGCCTATCACCCAGAAAGCCAACAACTCCATGCGGAAAATGCAGAAGCTGCAGCCGCAGATGAAGGAGATCCGCGAGAAATACAAGGCCAATCCGCAGGAAATGAATGTCCGCATGATGGAGCTGTACCGGAAGGAAAAGGTCAGTCCTCTGGGCGGATGCCTGCCCATCCTTTTCCAGATACCGGTTTTCTTTGCACTCTACTCCGCGCTGGATTCCGCTGTGGAGCTGCGTCAGGTCGGTTTTCTCTGGTGTACGGATCTGGCCAAGCCGGACCTGATCGGGCCCCAGATCGATCTGCCTTTCCTGGGGCCCACCGGCCTTCATCCGCTGGTCATTGCCATGACGGTCCTCATGGTGGTGCAGCAGAAAATGACGCCGTCCGCCGCCGATCCCATGCAGCAGAAGATGATGATGCTCATGCCGGTGATCATGCTTTTCATGCTTTACAATCTGCCGTCCGGGCTTACGCTTTACTGGACGGTCAGTCAGGTGTTCAGTATCCTGCAGATGAAATACGGATTGATAGTCGCAAAACGGGAAGAAGAAAAAGCGTCTTCTGCCCGGCAACCTTAACTTCTCAGACCGGGAACGAACCGGAAGAGAGATGGAGTACCTGCCATGGAAGAACAGGAAATCGCTGAAAATGTGAATGCCGCGCCCGCCGTGGATGCGGAAACAGACGCCGCCCCTGAGACAACCGCCGTCAGCCCGGAGCCTGAAGTTGCTGCGGAGTCCGCAGACGAAACGACGGACAAACCGTTCGAGCCGCGTGTACGCAAACCGGTGGTTCCGGAGATGCTGGAACGGACGCAGAAAGACCTGTTGAAGATGCTGGACTTTCTCGGATATGAGGATGCCGTCGTCAAGGCCGCCGAGTCCAACGGGGAGATCGAACTTTCCGTGGAAAGCCAGGATGCAGGCCGGATCATCGGACGCAAAGGGCAGACCCTCGAAAGTCTTCAGCTGCTTCTCAACCGCATGATGCAGAAAGACGATCCGGATTATCCGAGAATTCAGATCAGCATCGACGGCTATTCCACCCGCCGTCCCGACAGCCGCGGACGCGCCGCCCGGGAACCGCAGCAGGATGAAGGATCCTGCGAGCATCGGCGCAGCGGAGCCGAGCACGGGGAAAGAAGACGCCGCGGCGGAAACGGCGGAGAACGCGGGGAAAGAAGACGCCGGTTCGGCGATGACCGGGAAGGACGCGGCGGAGACGACCGCGACGACATTCTCCGGCAGCAGGCGCTGGATGCAGCCAAGGAAGTGCGCCGCTGGGGCGAAGCGAAGACTCTGCCCGCCATGAACGCGCACGACCGCCGGATCATCCATATCACGCTGGAAAAAGAGACGGATCTTCAGACGGAAAGCGAAGGCGACGGACCGAAAAAGTCCATCGTGATCTCCCTGAAGAAGTGAGACCCCGCCGTTCGGACGTCCAGCGGGTTGTCCCCCGGGCGTCCGAAAAAAGTTTTGCGAAAATGCGTTGCGGATTTGAAAAAGCGGTGTATCCGGTGTATGATAACGGCATTTCCCGCGAAATCCGCTTTCGATGAAGAAAAACATGCAATAAGGAAAAACAAGAAGATGTCGGCTGTCCCGGAGTTATCGGTCGTAGTCCCCGTTTATAACGAACAGGAAAATCTGCCGGAGCTGCTGCGCAGATCGGTGGAGTCCCTGAACGCTCTGGATGCGGAATGGGAATTGGTCCTGGTGGATGACGGGAGTGCCGATGACTCCATGAAGATGATCCGGGAGGCTTCGGAAAAGTATCCCGGACAGGTGATCGGTGTCATTCTTTCCACGAATTTCGGGCAGCATGCGGCGGTGACCGCGGGGCTGAAGGTATCCCGTGGAAAATATGTTGTGACCATGGATGCGGATCTTCAGAATCCGCCGGAAGAGATCGGAAAACTTCTGGAGAAGCTTCGTGAGGGCTACGACGTGGTGGGGACGATCCGTGAGAACCGGCAGGATACGTTTTTCCGCAAGTTTGCCTCGAAGATGGTCAATCTCATGGTCCGGAGTCTCTGTCACGGGAAGACGATGACGGACTACGGATGCATGCTGCGCGGATACAGCCGGTCGGTCGTCAACGCCGTTCTGCTCTGCACGGAGCACGGTAAATTCATTCCCATGCTGGCCATGACATTTGCGCGGAAGACGGTGGAGATCCACGTGAAGCACGCGGAACGGAGCGCAGGCGAGTCCAAATACAACTGCTGGAAGCTGATTGCGCTTCAGTACGACCTGCTGACGGGCACGTCCACATTCCCCCTGCGGCTTCTGACGTTTTTCGGATTCTTCACGGCACTGTTCGGCGTGGTGTTCGGTATCGTGGTGTTCATCGTTTCCCAGATCGACAAAGACTGGGGTTACGGTGGAACTTTCGCCCTGTTCGCCATAGAGATCGTGCTGATCGGCGGCCAGTTCGCCGGAATGGGCCTGCTGGGCGAGTATCTGGGCAAGGTTTTCATCAATACCCGGGGCCGTCCGCAGTTCTTCATCGAGGAAGTGACAGGCCGTTCCTGCGGGCCTGACGAGTTGAAAAATTAATCAAACGACGATATAAACAGGAGAAAAAGTTATGAAAGCAGTCGTTTTCGCCTATCACAACATCGGATGCGTCGGAGTTGAAGCCCTGATCAAGGCGGGCGTTTCCATCGAAGCCATTTTCACCCATACGGACAATCCCGATGAGAACGTCTTTTTCCGTTCCGTGGCGGAACTGGCCGCCGAACACGGGATTCCCGTGTTTGCCCCGGAGAACGTGAATCATCCGCTGTGGATCAGCCGGATCGCAAAGATGAAGCCTGATTTCATTTTCTCCTTCTACTACCGCAACATGATCTGCGGAAAGATCCTGTCCATTCCCTCGAAGGGCGCCTACAATCTTCACGGATCGCTTCTTCCGAAGTACCGGGGCCGCTGCCCCATCAACTGGGCCATTCTCAACGGCGAGACCAAAACCGGCGTGACGCTGCACTGCATGACGGAGAAGCCGGATGCGGGCGATATCGTGGCGCAGGAATCGTTTTCGATACTGAAGGACGATACGGCGAAGACGGTGCACGAGAAGGCGGCGGCCGCCGCGGAAAAGATGCTGAAGTCCGTTCTGCCCGCCGTGCTGAAAGGCAAGGCTCCGCGCCGGAAACAGAATGAAAAGCAGGCGACGTATTTCCACGGCCGGAAGCCGGAGGACGGACGGATCGACTGGGCCAAGCCGGCGGAAGAGATCCGCAATCTGGTACGCGCTGTGACGCGTCCCTATCCGGGCGCGTTTACCTATCTTGCCTCCAAGAAGTACATTCTCTGGGATGTGACGGCCGTGAAGTCCGCCGCCAAAGCCGCGCCCGGCACCATTCTCACCACGGCGCCCCTTGTGATCGCCGCGGGCCGCGGTACGGCGGTGAAGGTGAACTTTGCACAGGCTGCGGGCGGGCTTTATTGTTCGGGCGCGCAGCTGGCCGAGGACAGCAAATTCGTGCCGAAAATGGTGTTCAGCGCTACGGAACGGCCTGCCGCGAAGCGGAAGACGAGCGTGCTGATCCTGGGCGTCAACGGATTCATCGGGAGTGCCATCAGCGAAAAACTGCTGGCCAGCGGCAAATACGAGGTGTACGGCATGGATCTGCGGAGCACCTACATTTCCGATCTGCTGTCGAACCCGGACTTTCACTTCTTCGAAGGCGACGTCCAGATCAACCACGAGTGGATCGAATACCACGTGCGGAAATGCGACATCGTGCTTCCGCTGGTGGCCATTGCCACGCCCATCGAATACACGCGGAATCCTCTGCGTGTGTTCGAGCTGGACTTCGAGGAGAACCTGAAGATCGTCCGCTACTGCTACAAGTACAACAAGCGCATCCTGTTTCCCTCCACCTCCGAAGTTTACGCCATGTGCGACGATGAAAACTTCGATGAGGACAACTCCCGCCTCATTCTGGGACCGATCCGCATGCAGCGCTGGATCTATTCCTGCTCCAAGCAGATGCTGGACCGCGTGATCTGGGCCTACGGGACAAAGGGACTCAAGTTCACGCTGTTCCGCCCGTTCAACTGGATGGGCCCGAAGCTGGACAGCCTTACCTCCGCCCGTATCGGCAGTTCCCGCGCCATCACTCAGCTGATCCTGAACCTGGTGCAGGGCAATCCGATCCAGCTGATCGACGGCGGTGCGCAGAAGCGCTGCTTCACTCACGTGACGGACGGGATCGAGTGTCTCTTCCGGATCATCGAGAACAAGGGCGGCCGCTGCGACGGCAAGATCATCAATATCGGCAATCCGGACAACGAGGCGAGCATCCGGGAGCTGGCGGAGATTCTGGTGAAGAAATTCGACAAGCATCCGCTCCGCAAGAAATTCCCGCCCTTCGCCGGTTTCAAGGAAATCGAGTCCGGCGCGTTCTACGGAGAAGGATATCAGGACTGCCAGCACCGTAAGCCCAGCATCCGCAACGCCGGACGCTACTGCGACTGGAAGCCGGTCGTCCCGCTGGAAAAATCCATCGAGGAGACTCTGGACTTCTTCCTGCATCAGGCTATCGAGTCCGGCGAATTCGGCATCCGCTGAGGTCCCGGATGAAAGTCGGACTGCGGGTGGACGTGGACACCTTCCGGGGTACCCGGAAAGGTGTCCCGGAACTTATGCGGATCATGGACCGTCACGGGATCCATGCCGCCTTTTTCTTTTCCGCCGGGCCGGACAATATGGGACGGCATCTCTGGCGTCTCCTGAAGCCCGCATTCCTGTGGAAAATGCTCCGGACCCGGGCGGCCAGCCTGTACGGACTGGATATTCTGCTGATGGGGACCATGTGGCCGGGGCCGGGGATCGCCCGTCATAACAAGCAGGTGTTCCGGGACTGTGCGGCTGCCGGGCATGAGATCGGACTTCATGCCTGGGATCACCGGTACTGGCAGGCGCACGTGGATTCCATGAAACGGGAGCAGCTGGAACGGCATCTGCAGCGGGCGTTCGAGACGATCACGGAAGCGGCGGGGCAGGCGCCCGTGTGTTCGGCGGCGCCCGGCTGGAAGTGTTCGGAAACCGCTCTGGAGGTCAAGGAGCAGTTCCATTTCCGCTACAACAGCGATTGCCGCGGATATGGCGTATTCCGGCCGCAGACGGCGGACGGGACGATCCTTTCGACGCCGCAGATCGCGTTGAATATGCCAACCTACGACGAACTTCTGGGACGCGACGGCGTCACCAACGAAAACTACAACGAACGGCTTCTTTCCTTTGTCCGGCCCGATGAACCTTACAACCTCCTGACGATCCACGCGGAGGCGGAGGGCGGTCTCTGCGCCCCCATGTTCGAGAGGTTTCTGACTATGGCCCGGGAACGGGAGATCGAGTTCGTTCCGCCGGGAGAGCTGATCCCCGACGATCTTTCCTGTCTGCCGGTCCGCCGAATCGAGCAGAAAGAAATTCCCGGCCGCGAAGGGACGCTGGCGGTGGCGGTCTGATTCTCTCCGCATTCCGTTTTGAAAAGCGTCAAAAAATACGATTTTTTTCGGATCGGCGGTTTGCCCATGCGCGCATGTGGGTGTATATTATAATATAAAACAGGCAACCCGGATCGGCGGGATCCGCCGGCAACAAGAAATATCACGCTGAAAGGAAAGAGTTGGGATCATGCAGGATGAGCTGATGAAGCGCGATTTTACCGTCAATATCGAAAACATTATGCAGACGGCATACCTTCAGTATTCGCTGAGCGTCAATGTCGGCCGTGCCATCCCGGACGTGCGGGACGGACTCAAGCCCTGCAACCGGCGCGTTCTTTTCGCCATGCGTCAGATGGGACTGACGAAATCCCATGCCACGGTGAAGTGTGCGAAGGTGGTCGGCGAGGTGCTGGGCAACTATCATCCGCACGGCGACTCCTCGGTGTACGATACGCTGGTCCGTATGGCGCAGGACTTTTCCATGCGGAATACCCTCATCGAAGGGCAGGGGAACTTCGGAAACGTCGACGGCGACGCGGCGGCTGCCTACCGGTATACGGAGTGCCGCATGGAACGTCTGACGGACGAGCTTCTGGCGGATATCGAGAAGGAAACGGTTCCCATGATCCCCACCTTCGACGAACAGACGCTGGAGCCGGAAGTTCTGCCGGCCAAGTTCCCCAACCTTCTGGTCAACGGGAGCATGGGTATCGGCGTGGGAATGGCCACCAGCATTCCGCCTCACAATCTGGGCGAGGTCATTGACGCCGCCGTGTATCTGCTGGATCATCCCACCGCCACGGTCGCCGAGCTTATGACCTGTCTCCCCGGCCCGGACTTCCCCACGGGCGGCGTCATCTGCGGAGTCAATGAGATCCGGAGCCTGTACGAAACGGGCCACGGCGTTCTGAAGGTGCGCGGAAAAGCCGAGATCATAGAGGACGACAACAAGTCGCAGATCATCATTCATGAGATTCCGTTCGCGCTGAACAAGGGGATGCTGGTCCGCCGGATCGCCGAAGTGGTGAACGACAAGATAATCACGGGCATTTCCAATCTTCAGGATGTATCCAGTGACAAGAGCATCAAGATCGTCATCGATGTGAAGCGCGGAGCCATGGCGTCGGTGGTCCTGAATCAGCTGTATACCCATACCCAGCTGGAAAGCGTGCTGGGCTGCAATATGCTGGTGGTGGATCACAACCGTCCGAGGGTGATGAATCTGCCTCAGATCCTGCAGGCGTATCTTGATCACCGCATGGAGGTCGTGACCCGCCGGACCAAGTTCGAACTCCGGAAGGCGGAGGCGCGGGCGCATATCCTCGAAGGATACCTGCTGGCCCTGAAGAATCTGGACGAAGTGGTCCGGATCATCCGCGAATCCCGTACCCGCGAGGATGCGGCACGGGCGCTGATGGAGCGGTTCGGATTCACGAAGATCCAGGTCAACGCGATTCTGGATATGCGTCTGCATCAGCTGACCGGCCTGGCCAGCGAGGATCTGGAGAACGAGTACAATGAACTGATGAAGCAGATCGCCTACTACAAGGAACTGCTTGCCAGCCGCGAGAAACGCATGGGCGTCATCCGTGAGGAACTTCTGTACGTGAAGGAACGCTATGCGGACGGCCGCCGCACCGAGATCATCCAGGCGGAAGGCGATCTGAACTACGCGGACCTGATCCCGCGGCATGCCTGCGTCATTACGGTTTCCGATACCGGTTACATCAAGCGCGTTCCCGCCGATACCTACCGGACGCAGCATCGCGGCGGCATGGGGATCATCGGAATGGAGACGAAAGAGGAGGATCATGTGGCGCATCTCTTCAATGCGGACAGTCACGATCTGATCTTCTTCATTACGGACCGCGGACTGATGTACTGGCTGAACGTGTACGACATTCCGGAAGGCAGCCGGATCGCGAAAGGGAAGGCGATCGTGAACCTGATCAAGGTGGAGCCCGGCGAGCAGATCTGCGCCATGCTGACGCTGAACCGGGGCATGTTCGATCAGCCGGGCCTTTCCATCGTCATGGCCACGCGCCGCGGCATCGTGAAGAAAACGGCCCTTTCCGAATTCCGGAATCTGAGAAGAGTCGGACTCCGCGCGCTCATCATCGAGGAAGGCGACGACCTGATCGGCGCCGGTATCGCAGACGGCAACTGCGAGATCATTCTTTCCTCCTGCAAGGGTATGGCGTGCCGCTTCGCCGAAACGGATATCCGCACCATGGGCCGGGCCTCCCGGGGCGTGACCGGGATCCGGTTCAAACTGGACGACGACTATGTGGTGGGAATGGAGATCGTTCCTTCCGCCGTGCCCCTGGGCGAGGAAACGGATTTCGAGCCTGAGGCGGAGGCGGGCGATATTTCCGATGACAGCCAGGCGGAAGAATCCGCGGCGTCCGGAGACGAGGAAGTTCCGGAGACGGACGAGGCGGACGAGGCGGTGCCCGAGGATCTTTCCAAGCCGCAGCTTCTGGTCGTGACCAGCGGCGGCATGGGCAAGCGCAGTTATGTGGAAAATTACCGGCTGACGCGCCGGGGCGCCAAGGGCGTCAAGAATATGAACCTGGCACCCGGTGAGAGCGTGGTGGCGGCCATCCGGGTGAGCCCCGGCGATGAGATCCTCATCACCACGCAGCGCGGTCAGGTTGTCCGCACAAGGATCGACGAGGTCCGTCTGGTGGGCCGGAACTCCAAGGGCGTCCGGATCATGAATCTCCGGAAAAACGACCGCATCACCAGCGTGTCCCGTCTGATCGAAGTCAAGGTCGACGATGCGGAAACCGCCGGAGAAAACGAAACGGTCGTTGCCCCCGCGGCGACGGCCGAGCCGGTCGATCCGGCCGTGACGGATGCAGGAGAGACCGGTGAGGTTTCCGCCGGGCCCGCTGCGGAAACGGCCGGAACGGAGACCGACGGCGGCGGGGAGGAGCCTGTCGGGGAATGAAGATCCTCCTGCCCGGAAAACGCTTTCTTGAGGCGGGAGCGCGTCCTCTGCTGGCCGGGATCCTGAATCTTTCGCCGGATTCCTTCAGCGGGGATGGCGGCGGAGACTGGCCGGGCCGTGCGGAACGGCTCGTTTCCGCCGGTGCGGACATGCTGGACGTCGGTGCGGAGTCCACCCGCCCGGGTTCCTCCGGGATCCCCTGCGAGAAGGAGATCGAGCTTCTTGTTCCCGCCATCCGCCGTCTCCGCCTTCACTTCGGACCCGATGCGGTCATCAGTGCCGATACGAAAAAGGCATCGGCGGCGGAAGCCGCGCTTCAGGCCGGTGCGGATATCATCAACGATGTCAGCGGGCTGGGCGATCCGGGCATGGCGGAGACCGTGGCGCGGTACGGGGCCGGACTGGTCCTGATGCACAGCCGCGGCACACCGGAGACGATGCAGAACGGAGAAAATCTGCGCTATGAAAACGTGACGGATGACGTAAGTGCGTTTTTTGAAATGCGTCTGAAGGAAGCGGAACGCGCAGGGATCCGCCGGGAAGCCGTCATGCTGGATCCGGGGATCGGCTTCGCGAAAACAGCGGAGCAGAATCTGACGCTGATCCGGGCCGCCGATGTTTTCCGCGCCCGGTTCGGACTCCCCCTCTATTACGGCGTTTCGAGAAAATCCTTCATCGGGACGCTGACGGGCGTGGAGGATCCTGCCATGCGAGATCCGGGGACGCTGGGTGTTCTGCTGTATCTGGCGGGGAAGGGTGCGGAAATTCTGCGGGTCCACGATGTGGCGGGAGCGCGTGCGGCACTGAAAATGATGGAAATTTTGGAAAAAGAGTGACGAAGTTTTTTGCATTTTCCGGAAAACGGAAGTATTGTTCTGTTTGACGGAAGACAGAGAGGACGGAAGACGGAAATGTGGGCTTATCTGGCAGACATCAATAACTGGAGTTTTCTGCGGATCCTTTTGGATTTTGCCATCATTGCCATATTCGTATACTGGATCCTCTATTTCCTTCGCGGGACAAAAAGCGCCAACGTCCTCTTCGGCGTCGTCGTCGTTTTCTGCCTGATCGTGATCGTCGCCCGGGTGGCAAAGCTGGATGTGCTGGGCTATCTGCTGGACCGGTTCTGGACGATACTCGGGACTGCCGTCGTGGTGATTTTCCAGCCGGAGCTCCGGCGTGTGTTCGCGCAGGCGGGCAGTCTGTTTTCCCGGAACGTCACGAATCAGGCCATGATCGATGAAGTGGTGATGGCGGCAGTCCAGATGGCGGAGTCGGGCACCGGCGCGCTGATCGTCTTTGAACGGAATATCGGACTGGCCGGGATCGTGAATACATCCGTGATTTTGGACGCCAAGGTCAATTCCCTGCTGCTTCAGACCATTTTCTTCAAGAATTCGCCGCTCCACGACTGCGCGGTCATCATACGGAACGACCGGATCGTGGCCGCTCATGCGGTCCTGCCTCTCATGCAGGAAGACCTGTACAATCCCGTGCGGCGCCTGGGAACGCGTCACCGTGCGGCGGTCGGGATCACGGAGGAGACCGATGCGGTGGCGCTGGCGGTGTCGGAGGAGACGGGGACGATCTCCATTGCGCACAAGGGGCGGATCATCCGCGGCGTGACGTCGATGGAACTTTCCGCCCAGCTGACCCACCTTCTGATCCAGGATGCGCAGCCTTACCGCAAACTGTTTTCCCAGGCTGCCTCGTCCTTTTCCGGGACCGGCAGTCATCCCCGTCCCGTGCAGGGAGATCTTTTCAGCGAAACGGATGATTCGGAGATGAAGCGATGAGCGGTCGGTTTCAGGAATGGGCAAGCACCCGGATACCCGGAATCATCCGGAACGATTTTCGGCGGAAGCTGTTTGCCGTGATCATTGCGCTGCTGGTCACGCTGCTGGTGAATGATATCCTGGATCAGGTGAAGACCGTGGAAATCGCCAATGTGACGGTCAAATTCGAACTCCCCCAGGATATCCGGTTTCAGTCTTCCGTTCTGCCCGAGTTCACTGCAACGGTGACAGTGCAGGGGAAACGTTCGGCCCTGGACCGGCTGACGGAATCGGATTTCGAGATCGTGAAGAAAGTGCCCGCCGCGAGCCTGCACGATGGAAGCGTGAAGGTCCTTCCGGCGGACGTGACGCTGAAAAAGCATATTTTCTTTGGGCCCAAACCGACTATCAGGGGCGTTTCGCCCGGATCATTCCGGCTGGAACTGGACCAGTACATCGTCAAAAACGATATTCCCATCAACATCAACTATGACCGGAAAGAGCTTCCGCAGGGGTATGTCCTGGAGCGAGTCGACACGCCGGAAGATCAGCAGCGTGTAACGGTCCGGGGGCCTTCGCGGATCGTTTCCGGGCTGAAAAAGATCGAGACGGAACGAGTGCCGCTGGACAAGGCGACGCAGGATTTTACGATGACGGTTGGACTTATCCGGCCCGACGGCGATGTGACGCTCTCCTTCGACCGCGTGCCGCTCACCTTCCGGATCTCCGGGCAGGTGGGAAAGGATATTTTCGGCGTGCCGGTGCAGCTGCTGCTGGATCAGAATTCCGGGAACGGTCTTTCCTATGTGGTGGAACCGGCCACGGTAACGATCCTTCTGGAGGAACCGGCGACCGATGTGGGGAAGACGGATAAGACGCTTCTGCATCCGTACGTTCTGACTGCCGGATTGAAGGAAGGCCGGACCCAGTGCGACGTCCGGTGCTGGTGCGAAAAGTCCGATGTCCGGATCACGGCTATCGTTCCGGACAAGGTCACGGTGCTGGTGACGAAGCCCGAGCCGGAGAACGGGAGCGCAAAATGACTGCCGGAGAGACGTCCCCCGTTCTGGAGATCCGGGATCTGACCAAATCGTTCGGCCCGGTTTCCGTACTGAAGGGAGTTACGTTTTCGCTGGGGCCGGGCGTGATCCTCGGACTGGCCGGAGAGAACGGGGCGGGGAAGTCCACGCTGGCCAAGTGCATCTCCTCCCAGTACCGTCCGGACTCCGGCACGATCCGTGTGAACGGGAGCTGCTTCACGGTGCCGCAGGAGTTCACGCTGATCCCCACGCTCCGGGTCTACGAGAACATCTTTCTGGGACGCGAACTTTCCCGGTACGGTTTTCTGAAGAAGAAGGCGATGATTTTACGTGCGCAGGCTCTCCTGAATAAAGTCGGGTGCACGGTGCCGCCCCGGAAAATGGTGTCCGATCTGAACGTGGCGGAAAAACAGAAGATCGAAATTGCCAAGGCTTTTCTGGACCGTTCGAAGCTGCTGATCCTGGATGAACCGACCACGGTCCTGAACCGCATGGAAACCGAGACCCTCTTTCAGATCCTCCGGGAGTTCCGGGAGCAGGGCGGTTCGGTGATCTACATCTCCCACAAGCTGGAGGAGGTGCGGACCATATGCGATCGGATCGTCGTTCTCCGCGACGGGGTTCTTGTGGCGGATGAGGCGTCCGGTGATTTGAGCGCCGAAGAGATCGCGCGCCGGATGGTGGGGCGGAATCTCACGAGGATCTTTCCCCCGAAACGGCCGGCGGATCCCGGAACGGACGAGGTCCTCCGCTGCGAAAATGTGTCATCGGGCCGGGAAGTGCTCGATGTCTCCTTCTCCCTGAAAAAAGGGGAGATCCTGGGGCTCGCCGGGCTGGCGGGCGCCGGACGGACCGAGCTGGCGGAAACCATCTGCGGATTCCGGCGCCGTTCCGGCGGACGGATCGTGCTGAACGGAACGGCCATCACCCGTCCGACCCCGGACCGGATGCTCCGTGCGGGCCTTTCGTATCTGCCGGAAGACCGGCAGCGGACGGCGATCCTTCCGGATTTCACGCTGGCGGACAATCTGACTCTTTCCTCTCTTTCCCGGTATACGAGCTGGGGATTCATCCGGGAGAAACGCTGCCGCGAGGCCGCGGCCCGGTACATGGAGCGGTTCCGGATCCGTGCGGCGTCTCCGGACGAACGGCTGGGCAACCTTTCGGGCGGCAACCAGCAGAAGACGGTGATTGCCCGTGGGCTGGATTCCTCGCCTTCGGTGTTTATCTTCGACGAACCGACGCGCGGCGTGGATGTCGGCGCCCGAGGTGAAATATACGAGTTCATTCACGCCCTGGCGGAGTCGGGCGTTTCCTGTCTGTTCATCTCCTCGGATCTGGAGGAGATCATAGGCTGCTGCGCGCGGGTTCTGGTCATGCGGGAAGGGCGGATCAGAGGCGAGCTGTCCGGAGACGACGTGAATGAGGAGCGGATCATGTTTCTGGCAACCGGAGTGAAATGAAAATGACGGAAGTGAAAACGATGAAATCGGAACGGATCCGCAGGATCCTTTCGTATGTCGGCGGGCCGTACATGGCGCTGGCCGTGCTGTTTCTGGTGTGTGCGTGCAGCAGCGACGTATTTTTGAAACCGGACAATCTGCTCAACATCCTGAGGCAGGTTTCGTACAGCGGCCTTATTGCGCTCGGCATGACCTTCGTCATCGTTTCGGGCGGGATCGATCTTTCCGTCGGATCACTTTTCGCCCTCTGCGGCGTCTGCTCGCTGCTCTCCATCCGGAACTTTACGCCTGTACAGCCCGTTGCCGGAATGAGTCCGGAGCTCTGCGGCCTTCTGCTCGGCGGCGCGGTCTGCGTGCTTACGGGCGTGATCGGAGGCCTTTTGAACGGATCGGCCGTTGTTTTCGGGCGTGTTCCTCCCTTCATCGCCACGCTGGGCACATATTCGATTTTCCGGTCGCTGGCGCTGTATCTGGCGGATTCCGGCACCGTTTCCACGGAGAACTATACCTCAGAACCCTTCCGTCCCGCCAACGAACTCCTGACGAAAATCGGCGAATGCGAGGTTTTCGGCATGTCTCTGCCGGGCCTCATGCTCATCGTCCTCACCGTGGTCCTGGGCGTCCTTCTGGCCCGGACTGCGTTCGGACGCCATGTCTGCGCGGTGGGCTCCAGTGAACGGGTGGCCCGGTTTGCCGGGATCCGTACGGGCCAAGTCCGGTTTCTGACGTATGTGATCATCGGTCTCTGCGTGGGGGTGAGCGCCTTCCTGGCGGCGGGCCGTCTGGGTTCGGTCAGCTCCACCAACGCGGGACTGTTTTACGAGCTCGACGCCATTGCCGCGGTGATCATCGGCGGTGCTTCCATGTCGGGCGGGCGGGGCACTCTGGCAGGCACGCTGGCGGGCGTGCTGATCCTGGGGATCCTCTCGAACATTCTGGATATGTGGGGCGTGGCAGCCACGCTTCAGGGACTGGTGAAGGGACTGGTCATTATTGTTTCTGTTTTAATCCAAAAGAAAGGATAAAATCATGATGCAAGGCAAAAAAATCTCCGCGCTGCTTTTCTGCGCGGCCTCCCTCGCGTTTGCGGCGGGCTGCGGCAAAGCGAAAAACGAAACTTCCGGATCCTCCGCCTCCGTGCCGCCGGGACAGACCATCGGCATTTCGATTCCCGCGCAGGATCACGGCTGGACGGGCGGGGTGGCATTCTGGGCTGCCCGTGCGAAAGAGGATATCGAGAAGGCGAATCCGGATATCAAGGTCCTGATCGCGGCGGCAGCCACATCGGCCGAGCAGGTGGACAAGATCGAAAATCTGCTTGTTCAGGGAATTGATGCGCTGGTGGTGCTGCCCAACGAGCCGAAGCCGCTGACCAACGTCTGCACCCGTGCGGCGGGGAAGGGCGTGCGTCTGGTCGTGGTGGACCGCGGTCTCGCCAAGGACGTGCAGACTCTTTATGTGGCCGGCGACAATGCGGGCTTCGGACGCCGTTCGGCGGAAGTCATCGCCCGTGAACTGAACGGGGAAGGGGACATCGTCATCATGGAAGGCGTGCCCTGTCAGGTGAATACGGACCGAGTGGAGGCGTTCCGCGAGGTCATGAAGAAGTATCCGAAGATCCGGATCCTGGAATCCCAGACCTCCAACTGGCAGACGGAACGCGGGCTCACGCTCATGGAAAACTTCCTTCAGAAGTATCCGAAGATCGATGCCGTCTGGGCCGGCGACGACGATGTTCTGGCCGGCGCCCTGAAAGCCTATCAGGAGTCCAAACGCAGCGACGTGAAGCTCTTCGTGGGCGGCGGCGGATCCAAGTTCATCGTCAAGAAGATCCTGGACGGCGATCCGCTGGTCCGGCAGACTGTCACCTATCCGCCCCGCATGATCTATGTGGCGGCGCAGGAAGCCGTGAAGCTGCTGCGAGGCGAAAAGCCTGCAGACAAGAAACTGATCGTTCCTGCGGAAGAGATCAATCGCGAAAATGCGAAGGATTTCTATTTCCCCGCTTCATCCTACTGACAACGACGAAAGACAAGGAGATGTTCAGACATGTTTGATGTTCTTGTGATCGGCGGCGGCGGACGTGAGCACGCCCTCTGCTACGGGTTGAGCAAAAGTCCTGAAGTCGGACAGATCTGGTGCGTTCCCGGAAATCCCGGGATCGCCCGCATTGCCCGGTGTGTGAAAACGGCCTCCATGGATCCGGAAGTCCTTGCCAACTTTGCCGTGGAGAAGGCTGTCTCCCTGGCCGTGGTCGGCCCTGAAGCGCCTCTCTGCGCCGGAGCGGCGGATGCCATCCGGGCCCGCGGCATTCCCGTGTTCGGACCGGTCAAGGCGTCCGCTCTTCTGGAAGGCAGCAAGGACTTTTCCAAGAAATTCATGGTGAAGCACGGCATTCCCACGGCCCGGTATCAGACCTTTACCGCGGCCGCGCCTGCCAGAGAATACGTTCACGGCGAGTATGCGGCCGGCCGGGCCGTCGTGGTCAAGGCCGACGGACTCGCCGCCGGCAAGGGCGTGGTGGTGGCCGAAACGGAAGAGATGGCGCTCCGGGCGGTGGATGACTGCTTCTCCGGTCAGTTCGGCGAGGCCGGATCCCGCGTGGTGATCGAAGAACTCCTCATCGGTGAAGAAGCGTCCATTCTGGCCCTGACCGACGGAAAAACCATCATCCCGCTGGTCAGCTCGCAGGACCACAAGCGTCTGCTGGATGGCGACCGGGGGCCCAATACCGGCGGCATGGGCGCCTATTCGCCTGCGCCGGTGGTGACGGATTCGGTCATGCGTGAGGTGAAGGAAAAGGTCCTGAATCGTTTTCTGGCGGGTATCCAGGCGGAAAACATGGATTACCGCGGGATCATCTATGCCGGGATCATGGTGACGAAGGATGGCTGCCGTGTGCTGGAATTCAATGTCCGGTTCGGCGATCCGGAAACCGAGGCGGTGATCCCGCGCTTCCGCGGAAGTCTTTACGACGTGATGCTCAAAACGGCCCAGGGACGCCTTGCCGAGGCGACTCTCGAATGGTCGAAGGATCCTTCCGTCTGCATCGTCATGGCCTCCGGCGGCTATCCTGCGGGTCCTCTGGACAAGGGACATGAGATCACGGGGATCGAGGAAGCGGAAAAAGCCGGAAAGCTGGTGTTCCATGCGGGGACCGTCGAGAAGGATGGTAAGATCGTCAATTCCGGCGGACGCGTGCTGGTGGTGACGGCCATGGCGCCGGAGATGCACGAGGCGATCCGCCAGGCCTACGACGGCGTCTCCCGGATCCATTGGGACGGCGAACAGCACCGGACCGATATTGCGGCCCGCGCGGTGATGAAACGCTGAGCGTTTTGACTGCACAAGGAGGCGGGAAAGACGGAAAAATCTCCGTTTCTCCCGCTTTTTTCGGATTTTCTCCTTGTATTTCCCTGCGGACACGCTATATTACCGGATACACAGAATAATTAATTGCCAATGTAGCTCAGTCGGTAGAGCGGTTCACTCGTAATGAACAGGTCATCGGTTCGATTCCGATCATTGGCTCCATTTTTTTTCCGCAGACGGACGGTCTTCCCGTTCGACGGGGAGATGCAGAGTTATGATAACCGGCAAGAAAATACTGATCACGGGCGGAGCCGGGTTTATCGGATCGCATCTGGCGGACGCGTTTCTGTCCTGCGGGAACCGGGTGGTGGCTCTGGATAATTTCAGCACGGGGCACCGGTCGAATCTTCTGAAGGCCTCGGATCATCCCAATTTTACCTTGATCGAGGGAGATATCCGGGATCTGGATATGTGCCGCACGGCGGTGGAGGGCTGCGACTACATCCTTCACGAGGCGGCGGTGGGAACCGTTCCGCTTCCCGTGGAAAATCATGTGGAAACGGTGGCGGTCAATGTCTCCGGGTTCGTCAATGTGCTGACCGCGGCGAAGGATCTGGGGATCCGGCGCGTGGTGTATGCATCCAGCTCCTCCGTTTACGGAGACAATCCGGATCCGGAGAAGGTGGAGGAACGCACGGGTGTGCCCATTACGCCGTATGCGGTCACGAAGGTCTGCGACGAGCTGCTTGCCGGCCAGTTTGCCCAGTTGTACGGGACGCAGATGATCGGACTCCGCTATTTCAACGTGTTCGGCCCCCGACAGGACTCCGACGGACCTGCGGCGGCGGTGATTCCCCGGTTCATCAAAGCCATGCGGGCGCACGAATATCCGGTCATTTACGGAGACGGAGCCAGCAGCCGCGATTTCACGTATGTGGCGAATGTCATCAATGCCAACATTCTGGCGCTGGAAGCGGGCGACAGGGCCGTCAATCAGGTCTACAACATAGCCTGCGGCGAGAGCACGACGCTGAACCGTCTGTTCCTGATGCTGAGGGATATTCTGGCGGAAGAGGATCCATTCATTGCGAACCTGGATCCCAATTACGAGCCGGCGCGTCTTCTGGACATTCCGGACAGTCAGGCCAGCATCCGCAAGGCCGTGGATCTTCTGAATTTCTTCCCCAGCTACAAGCTGGAGATCGCGCTTCGGATCATGACGAGGACCCACTCGGCGGGTGTGACGTATTGAGACGGCCCTGCCAAAAGTGACGCACCCGGATTTCGGATGAATCTCGAAAAAGACGATGTCCGGAATTTTGAGGCTGCTGCCCTGTGCGGCAACAGCCGAAAAGTACCGGATTTCGGACTTTCGAGAGACGCCGAAAGTCCAGCCGCGAGTTTTGGCAGGACCGTCTATTGAGCTCGTCCCCGTGTTTCCGTTGACAAAACGGATGTAAAAAGGCAGTAAAATGGAGGTCCGGGCGTTTTCGGTATTGAAAAATCGCCTATTCTGTGGTATATTCCCGCGTGTTTGTATTTTAAACCAGAAAACAACGGCATTTACCGAATGAGAAATCACGCAGGACTCCGGCTCGGCAGCACGGGATCGACGATTTTCGTCTTCTTTTTCCTGTTGCTCCTTCCGTCTCTTCAGGCGGGATTTCTCGGCAATCTTTTAGACGGACGGGGCGAGCGCGTGGATGCCGCCGCAGACCACTACGAATACATCGGGAGCAACATTGTGGCGACCGGTCATGTGGTGATCCGCATGATGGATATGCAGCTGACGGCGGACAAGGCGGTGATAAATCCGGAGACACAGGATCTGGAGATGAAGGGAAATATCACCTTTGCCATTCAGAATGCCGAACGGAAGAATCTGACGATCGATGAATACAACACGCTGAAGCAGGATCCGTTTGCCCGGGTGAAGGTGCTGGAATATGTGATGAGCCCGTCCGGACAGCAGACGATCAGCGTGGATGTTATCCGGAATCAGTCTTTGATGCGTGCGGAGCGCCTGTCCGGGAATATGAAGACAGGCGTTATGCAGTTCCGTGATTTCAAGATGAAGTCCGGGATCCTCTACTGTTCCGGCAAGTCGGCGGAACGTCTTTTCGACGGCCGCATCACGGTTTACGATACCACGTTCACCACATGCGAATATCTGCAGGATGAGCACGATCACTACGCGTTTTTTTCGAAGAAGGCGATCATAAATCCCCGGGAATCGGATCGCGGCGTGTTCAATTACAATGCCGACCAGGGCGACCACAGCATCTGGGCCTTCAACAACTTCTTCAAGCTGTTCGGTGTTCCGTGCTTCTGGTTTCCCGTTCTGCATAAGCCGAGTGACTTGAGTGCGTTCGGCGGACGCATCGAGATCGGGCGCAGCAGCAAGTGGGGCTATTACGTGCGGACAGCTAAGAACTTCC
>JAFZZR010000012.1 GCA_017615635.1 Lentisphaeria bacterium | reverse complement strand
TACAAATTGACCGGCATGGGCTTCTCCTATTTTTGTGTTGTGGTGATTCAAAAATAGAACCCATGCCGGTCTTTTTCAAACCCGTCTTCCTCCTTTTACCATTTTTTCCCTCATTCTTTGTCAGAAACCGTCGAAGAACCCATTTTTCTTCTCCATAATCTGTCCCTCCGGGATTTTCTGTCTCTATCCTGTTTCGGCTTCCCTCTCGATTTCGCGGACCCTCTGTTTGAAGACTCGCCGGGGGTGGATCGTCTGCCCCGGGGATCGGCAAGATTCCCTTTTCATGTCCCGGGCCTTTTTTCACGGACATCCGTCTTTTTACCCCGTCTTTCCCGGACTCATTTTGCCTGCCGTCCCGCCGTCTTCGACGAATTATTTCCGTTTTTTTCGGAAAAAGGCTTGACTTTTTATAATACCTGAGTGGACATTACCGTCAGAACGGGAAAACCTGAATAGAACTTTCGGAGTCCGCAGAATGCCGCGCGATACGAAAAAAATGCAGATATACGACCTCCTGAAGGAGCGGATCGAGGGCGGATTTTATCCGCCGGGCGGCCGCCTCCCCAAGGAGGTGGACCTTGCCGGAGAACTGGACGTCTCCCGGGTCACGCTGCGGTCCGCGCTGGAACTTCTGGAAATGGAAAGGCTGGTCACCCGTGTCAAGGGAGCTGGTACGTTCGCCCGTGACCGGAAGACCGGACAGACCCGTCTTCTGGTGATCGTCTTTACGGAGGATCCGCCGCCCGTCGAATATGAGAGCAATCCGTATCTCTACATTCTGCCGTGCATTCAGATGGCCGCGAAACAGATGAACGCGGAACTGGAAATATGCGATGCGCAGTCGCTCCTCTCGTCCGATCCCGCGCAGGGCGCAGCAAGGATCCGGGAACGGGGCATTCAGGGCATTCTGCTGCTGGCCGGTTACTTCACCGGACGCGAACCGATCCTCTCCACGATCCGGGAGACGGGGCTGCCGGTCCTTCTGCCGCATGCGATCCGCTCCGATGCGGAAATCACCGGATTCTCTGTGATGGGAACCAACTACGAGGAACTTACGAGGGACGGACTGAAATATCTGGCGGCCCAGGGACACCGCCGGGTCGGATTTATCGGGGGCCGGAACATGCGCGACCTTGCGGTCTCCGACTATCTTCTCTGGCTGATGGAATTCGGACTCGATACCGATCCACGTCTGCTTCAGCTGATCGAGTGGAGACGGGGCAGGCAGATCGTGTTCGACGCCGTCTCGCGTCTGATGGCCCTCCCCGAACCGCCTACTGCGATTTTCAGTTACTCCGATTACCTCTCCCTGCAGATTTACGAGGCGCTGCACCGGGAAAAGATCCGGATCCCGGAGGATGTCTGCGTACTCTCCATCGGCGGCCAGATCGGATGCGATTTCCTGAATCCTCCCCTGAGCGCCATGGAGTTCATCGACCGGGAGATCGGCGAGACCGCCGTGCGGGTCATGCTGGAAATGATCCGGGACCGCCGTCGTATTCCTTTTATCGTGACGCCGCACCGTCTCCATGTCCGGGAAAGCACGCGAAAAATCATACTTCACAGAAAAAAGCAGGAGAGATGAGAGATTTGTCTATCCGACCTATGATAACGCACAACATAACTTTTGAGGAGAAAGAATTATGAGTAAAAAAAGCTTCACCCTGATCGAACTGCTCGTGGTGATCGCCATCATCGCCATCCTCGCGGGCATGCTTCTCCCGGCGCTGGGATCGGCCAAGTCCCGTGCGCAGAGTGTGCAGTGCACCAGCAATCTGAAGCAGTTCGGGCTGATGTCCATGAACTACAGCAACGATTTCGACGATTATGTCATCAGCCACAGCCTGCGTTATACGCTGGGCAGCACGAAGTACGACGGTACCGCAAATTCTTACAGTCAGGAAGGTGATTCCCGCACTGCGCCCTACCAGGTTTTCCGGGAACTGGGATACACGTCGAACTGGAAATCGACTGAACCGTCTTCGATCTTCATCTGTCCTTCGGCGAAACTCATGGCTCCGACGTCGACGGCGAGTTCCGTGTACAGAAATCTGTATTACGGACAGGTGTACGGCGTGACACTGGGCATGACCTTCGCCACGCAGAGCGACCTTCAGTCCAACAAAAAGAAGATGGCGAAACTCTCCCAGGTGAAAAATCCCGCGGGCAAGGCCTATTGTCTCGATTCCAGCGGCTCCGACTGGGGGCTTCCGTTTTATCTGATCGGATACAGCATACAGCCGCCGGACCAATTCAACGCTGTCGCCTGGTCGCGTCATGCGAATACGGTGAATGTCTGCAATCTGGCGGGCGGCGTGTACACATTGAAGAGCATCGGGCATGTCAACGCGCTGACAAACGGGACAAAAAGTCTTTTAATAGAAACCGACACGGAACTCCGCTCCCGCTTCTACTGGGGAGAGTAAAAGATAAAAAAATTCTGCCTTTGAGGAGAAAGAATTATGAGTAAAAAAAGCTTCACCCTGA
Source organism: Lentisphaeria bacterium (assembly GCA_017615635.1). GTDB lineage: Bacteria > Verrucomicrobiota > Lentisphaeria > Victivallales > UBA1829 > RGIG8244. The sequence continues at coordinate 17,898 of JAFZZR010000012.1, read as the reverse complement.
TCGAGTTGCTCGTTGTTATCGCCATCATCGCCATCATCGCCGGTATGCTGCTGCCGGCGCTGGGCTCGGCCAAGTCCCGTGCGCAGAGTGTGCAGTGCACCAGCAATCTGAAGCAGTTCGGGCTGATGTCCATGAACTACAGCAACGATTTCGACGATTATGTCATCAGCCACAGCCTGCGCTATGCGCTGCCCAACAGAGGGTATGACAATGCCGCAACTGTCTACAGTCAGGGAGGCGATATGCGTCACGCGCCCTATCAGGTTTTCCGGGAACTGGGATACGCGCCAACCTGGACGAAGTCCGATTCGTCTTCGATCTTCATCTGTCCTTCGGCAAAGCTCTGGGCACCATCGGCAACGGAGAGTGCAGTGTACAGGAGTCTGTATTACGGAATGGTGTACGGCGTGACGCTTGGCATGTCCTATGCCACGCAGAGTGACTATCAGTCCGGCAACAAGAAGATGGCGAAACTCTCCCAGGTGAAAAATCCTGCGGGCAAGGCTTACTGCGGCGATTCCATCGGCTATGCCGAATGGGGCGTACCATTTTACTATATCGGAGCATCTACAACACCCAGTAACAGTAACGGAGGGATCGCCTGGTCGCTTCATGCGAACACGGTGAATGTCTGCAATCTGGCGGGCGGCGTATACACGGTGAAGCCCAACGGGCAGACCAATGCACTGACGGATGGAATCACATCCCTTTACTCGACGTCCGATGCGGCACTTCGCTCCCGCTTCTACTGGGGAGAATAAAAAATGAGAAAACTCTTTCTGCCCTGCGCCGTCCTGTTTTTTGGAGCGTTCTGCACGCTGCTCCATGCATCGGAAGACGGGGAGTACCGTTACGGTCCTGTCGAACTGACAGAGCAGAAGGATCTGCATGTCCGTATTCCGGAGGCGGCGGAGTGGAAGAGTTTCACGGTCGAGATGAAATTCAAACTGAAAACGGGCGTGGAAAGGGACAGAGGGAATGCGCTCTTCTGCTATGCCAAGCACAGTTGGAACCGATGCCAGTTCGTTCTCCGGATCACGCCGGAGAAGCAGCTGGAAGCGCAGTTCCATCAGATGACGCCGAATCATGAGGGGTCATGCACCCTTACTTCGGGCGTGCAGGATTTCGAGGCGGGGAAATGGTACACGGTTCGCGTGGCCTCGCAGGATGAAGGCGCGCTGAAAATCTGGCTGAACGGAAAACTGGTTGCCGTGAAGGAAAAAGGTTCATGGGGATTCAACCGTCTGATCCCGGAAAAGGTTCCCCAGGGATATCCGCTTTTCGCGTTCGGCTGCGATCTGGCCAGATGGGAGCAGCAGCCGCCCCACTTATACCGTCCGCTCAAAGGAATCGCGGAGAGTATCCGGGTGTGGAACGGCTTCCGGGAGCCGGAACTGATCGGTGTTACAGCATCCGGTGCCGATGTCCCGCTGGTGACGGAAAACGCGGTCGCGAAGACAGGCAAATTCGAGGTACTGGATCATCCCGGCAAGGGGGCGGGGTCCTGGGAGCGTCCGGAACAGAAGTTCGTGGATGCGGCCGCCCATGCCGAACTTGCGCTTACGGAAAAGGATCTGATCGTCCGAGTCATAGCACCCGTGGCGCCGGGAACCGAACTGGACCGTACCTATAGTGCAGCCTGGTGGAAAGGAGATTCGATCGAAGTCTTCTTCCGCCCGGATCCGGCGAAGGAAGAGTATTTCCAGTATGCGGCCAACGTGTCCGGATTCGTGACGGCATACGCATACTCCGCACCGGGGACGAGCAAGCAGGATTTCAAAACCTCAAGCGTGATCCGGAGCGAAGCCTTCCCCGACCGCTGGGAGGCAGTGTTCACCATCCCCCGCGCGGAAATCGGCCTGGAAGGGGATATCGAGGGAAAAATCGCGACGGCCAACTTCACACGTACCGGCGAGACCGGGGGTGGCCAATCTACCTGGTCGCCCGTGGGCCATGATTTCCATACGATTGCCCGGTTCCGGCAGGTGATCTTCGGCTCCTATGAGGCGGCGCTGCGGAAAAAGCTCTCCGCCAGCCGGGCGGAGTTCAACGGAATTCAGGGAGATGAAGAGACGAGGCAGGCCATCGAAGGAGAACTGACCGAGCTCGAAAAGAGCATCGGAGCCCAGCCCGTCGACGGAGACCGCTTCGTCAGCATTTCCGAAGCCATCGACCGCATGTCGATACGCTACACACAGCTTCGGTTTTCCGGCATGACGAGTCTGTTCTGGAAGCCGGATTTTCCGTGGCGGAACGATATCGCCGTTTCGCCGCTCTCGCGTCCGCTGGAGAAAATCAGACTCACTCTTCCCCAGAACAGCTTCACCTATGTGGGATTCGCGTTTACGAATCTGAGCGGAAGGCCGTTCCTCGGACAGCTGAAATGCTTCCCCCGGAAACGGGTCGACGACAAAAAGGTGTACAACGATTTCAACAACCATCTCCTGGGCGATTCGAATCCTGTCTACCGGAATGTCCGGTTCTTCGAGGCACTGCCCATCGAGTTCAACGGCAGCTCCGTTTACGACCCGCTGCTGCCGCTGCCCATGAATACGCTGCTTCGCGCGGGGGCAGGAGAGACAAAACTGATCTGGATGCGTTTCAGCACCGAAGATTTTCCGGCCGGCAAAGAGAATTTCGTGCTGGTGCTCAAGCCGTCCTATCCCGGTTTCAACTCCGCAGAAATTCCGGTGGAACTGGAGGTGAAGGATATCGACCTCGGAACCATGAAGCTGGATTCCTTCCATTACACATTCATCAACAACACTGTCCTCGGCGAATATCCGAATATGGAGCTGGTCCGTTACCTCGCGGAACGGGACATCAACGTGATCTTTTCCGGCGGCGCCCTGGGATCGAGCAGAGTGGACGTCTACCCGGAGGTGGATGAAGAAGGAAACGTTCTTTCGTATGCCAGCTACGAGATGTGGGACAGGATCATAGAAGAAAAGGTCAAATGCGGCGTGGAAAAAGAACGGATCAAACTTCTGTGCTTTCTGGAGCTGCCTGAATACGGCTTGCTCAAAAAAGGGAAAAGACAGCTCAAGTTCGATACGCCCGCCTGGAAAAAGGCCATGAAGAGCTTCCTGATTCATTTCACGGAACACATGGAAAAGAAGCACGGCATCACAAAAGACCGGATCTTTTTCTATACCATGGATGAACCCGGCGGCGATATCAACGACAAAAACAGCAGGCTCTATAAGGCCTGGCTCTCCGGACGCATCCTCAAGGAGATGAACGAGGAGTACCGCATCATGGTGGATCCCGGCCCGGACTTCCTGCGGGGACAAGACATCTCCGCATTGAAGAAACTGGGCGAGATATATGATATCATTGAACTGAACCGTCCCGTGATCGGAGACCGCCATATCCGGCTGGTAAAAGAACTCCCCTGCGAAATCTGGACCTACGGGATCTACCAGAAGACCACCCGGCCCGATGTCTTCCGCCGTGAATACTGGCAGAGCCTGCGCGATGGCTTCAGCTCCATGATCTCCTACTGGCACATGGACAGCCATGCCGGCGGCGACGGATTCGATTCGGAGGACGGAGTCCGCTCCCGGGTGGATTACGGAAGCACCTACGCGGATATGGATCTCGGCACGATCGTGAGTTCGCGCCGGGAGGAGGCTCATCTGCTGGGCCGTGAGGATTACAAGCTGGCGGAATACTGCCGGAGACTCCTGAAAGCGAAGCCCGACGAAGCTCTGCAAAAGGAACTGGAAACGATCCTTGCCGAAGGCGCTTCCGCCGACATGGATGGCATGGAACAGTGCCGTCTCAAGCTGCTGAATCTGGCGGAACGTCTGGGACGCCGCTGAAAAAGTCAATCGGTCCGGCAAGATTTCTGCCGTCCCGGAAAGGTCCCGGCAAGCGGGCAGACGGTGTACCCGCCTCCGGCGAAGGCACGCCAGCGCGGAATGAGGTCCAGGTTCTGCCGGTCTTTCCAGAAGCAGAGCGCTTCCGGATCGTGTTCGCAGACGTGGATGAATCCATCCGGAGCGACCGTGAAGGTGCCCCGTGCGGCGATACACCGGGATTCCAGGGAGAGATGAGGGAAATCTTCCGGACGGACGAACTCCGGGAATTCCCCGCCGAAAAAGGCGGCTCCGCCGCATTTCTCCGCCACGGTCTCTGCGATCCGGGCGGCCTGAAGAATATCGGAATCGGAAAGACGCAGTTCCGGATGGGAGATGCCCCGTCCGCCGGACGGCTTGAAAAGATTGAGGATCACTCCTTCCACGCCGGCCAGGACCGCATAGGAGAGGATCTCGTACAGTTCCGGCAAACTGATCTTCGTCACGGTGACGCCGACCATGACGCACACGCCGTCCATGGCTCCGATCTGCCTTATCACCCTCCGGAAATCACCGTCCGGTTCGCCGGTCTGCGCGGGAAATGCGGTCAGGCCCGGCAGGGAGAGATACAGTTTTGCACCGCACGCTTTCAAAACATTCCGGCTGTCCGGGCGGAGATTTTTCCCATTGCTGTAGAGCGCCAGTTCGTGACCGTCGGGATGATATCTTTCCAGTTCCGCCTTCAGATGAAAAAGAAGCTCTTCCCAGCCAGGTTTCAATGCGGGCTCTCCTCCGGTGACGCCGATGTAACGGACCCCGTCGGCAATCAATGCGGATGCGGCTTCCCGCCATTCCCCGATGGTCAGTTCCCCACCACGGAGCCGGTGATCCGGAGAAAACCACGGACAGGAACAAAACGGGCAGGCCTGATCGCACCGGCGTGTTATTTCCAGAAAAACCTGAGGCGGAAGTTTCATTGTTTATCCGGGTCCAGCGGCAGGGCGGAAAATTCGGAATCGTTCTTCTCGCCCAGCAGGATCTCCCGCAGACGCTTCAACTCGTTTCCGGTCAGAGAGAGGGAATCCGGGGACGTGAAATAAGCCAGGAATGCCAGATCGAGCGGGGAAATTTCGGCGGAAAGATCCGGTTGTCCCGCCGCATGGATGCGCGCCGACAGAGTCCGTTCCTCCTTGCCGGGATGACAGTACGGGCAGAGGGAGCTGTAATCCGGCAGGATGTCGAGTCTTTTCATGGTCTCCAGCAAGTCCCCCAGAGGCTGCATGAGAATGGGCGTGTTCGCCCCGTTGACGACATAATAGCGGCGGGAACATTCGGGACAGCTCATGGGCATCCACACATACGGACTCACCGACGGAGAGATCACCATGCGTGTGAGAAGCAAAGAATGACCGCCATTGAAAGAGTAATCCATCTTGCTCAGTTCCGCCGTCTTTTCGAGATAACGATCCAGCTCGGTCCGGCGCATGACATGGGCCGTGGAGGTCAGTCTCTGAAAGATCTCCGCCGCCTGTCTTTTTTTCTCTTCACGCTCTTTTTTCGCCTTCACCTTCACCTCAGGAACAGGAACAGGGACATCCTTCCCCTCGAGAAAGGCATCGAACGCTTCATGATACGCTTCCTCGGTCTTCACCTGAAATGAAACAATATGATATTCCCTAAAAGGAAAAAACCTCCTGCCGGCTCCCGCGTGGCCTCCCTTCAAAATGGCCGGTTCATTTCCCCGAACCGCCAGCAGGAGGAGCAGGTCGTCCCGGTTGACCGGGTAACGGGAAGTCTCGCTCCATTCCTCCCTGCCGGTTTTCGGGTTGAAGATCTTCCGCTTCACGTTCAGATAAAAACGGCCGTCCCCGCAATAGGGGCAGAGCGAAGAGTTGTCCAGATCGAATCGTGCAAAAGGACATTTTTCATTCAAACGGTCGACCAGGGCCATCATCAGGCCGGGCTCTTCGCGGAGAATCATCTCTTTGCCGCATTTTTCGCACCACTTCCGGAACACTCCCAGTCGCGGAAAATCGGGAAGATCGGAAGGGACTTGAAGCTCGACCATCCGGATCTTGTCCAGACGCTGCCGCAGTTCATCCGCGGTGAAATCGGCGCCCTGCAGGACCAGCGACTGCAGCACGGCCAGCGAAATCGGCAGAGAACGGTTCATAAGTACACCTCCTTCGAAAAAAGTTGAACAGATATCCGCACAGCTTCGAAATACCGGAACTTCCCGATAATATACCATTGCATCGGCAAAATTCAACACCGGAGATCATGGGCATGAAGAGACGCGGAAAGATACGCTGTTCGTGCCGGAAGGATCGCTCTGATCGGAAATCGGGAGGGAAAAATGCGGAACGGGCCGTTTTTTCATTCGCAAAACGCGGAACAGTGTGCTAAAGTATATAATCAGGAAGACGAGGTAAAGCAAGGAAGGAAAAGACGCCATGAAAGTCATGAAAAACTATTTTGGAGACAGGATCTGGAACATAAAGGTGGAGGAGGTCCCGAAGAAAAAAGCGTTGCGCCTCCAGTTCTTCCGGGTGTCCGCGCTGACGGCGAAATTTTTCATCCGGAACCGGTGTGCGCTTCACGCCTCGGCGCTGACCTATTTCACCGTACTTTCGCTGGTCCCCATTGCCGCACTCTTCTTCGGGATCGCCAAGGGCTACGGATTCGACAAGATCCTGAAGTCGAAGATCCAGCAGGGATTCGCGGCGCAGGAGAAGACGGCGGCCCAGTTCATTCAGTTTGCGGAGAACGCGCTGGATCATGCCAGCGGAGGCGTGGTGGCCGGAGTCGGCGTGATCGTCCTGATCTGGTCGGCCCTGAAACTTTTCTCCAATATCGAAATGACATTCAATGAGATCTGGGGCGTGCGCCGCGGGCGCTCGCTGGCGAGGAAGGTCAGCGACTACCTGACCATGCTGATCCTGTGTCCCATGCTTTTCGTCATACTGATCTCGAGCACCACGTTCATCATGTCGTATCTTCAGACTCTGGCGGAGAAGCTGCCCTTTTCCGCGCTGTGGAACATCGTGCTCCTGCTTCTGACGAATCTCTTCCCCTTTGCGCTGGCCTGCCTTCTTTTCACGCTCATCTACATTTTCATACCGAACACGAAGGTGCAGTTCCGGCCTGCACTGACCGCGGGCACCTTCACGGGCATCCTGTACATCGGGCTTCAGTTCGCCTACATTTATGCACAGAAGATCCTCACCGGATACAATGCCATTTACGGAAGTTTCGCGGCCATCCCCTTCCTGCTGATCTGGCTTCAGCTCAGCTGGGCTCTCATTCTTCTGGGCGCGCAGATCGCGTTCGCGGTGCAGAACGTCAATGCCTACGAGCTGACGCCGCCGGACGGCGAACCGGAATCCGCCGACTGCCGGGCCCGGACGGCGATCCGGATCATGGCGGAGCTTACGGCCGCCTTCCGGCAGGAGCTCGGCCCCGTCTCGCTTCCCGAGATCTCCGGAAAACTGGAAGTGCCTATCCGGCTGACTCGGGCGGTCCTTTTCGATCTCTGCAACTGCGGTCTGGCCTCCCGGCTTCTGACGGATGAAAAAGTATCCGAACTGTACCAGATCGCCGTGCCCGTCGAACGGATTACGCCCGTCTTCATCCTGCGGAGAATGGCCACGCACGGATATCCCGGCTATCAGACGCCCCGGTCCAGGCAGGCGAATGAGCTGATGGAAAGTCTGTGGGATGCGGCGGATTCCAGTCCCGCCAACCGGCTTCCCGTCAGCGGGAACGGGTCCCCGAACCCGAAATAATCCGTACGGGGAGTCGTTTTCGTGAGACCTGAACTGCTGGCTCCTGCCGGAAATCCCGCCTGCGCACTGGCCGCCTTCGATGCCGGAGCCGATGCCGTGTACTGCGGGCTGAAAAAATTCAATGCGCGGGAACGGACGGAAAATTTCTCCTTCGAAGAGATGGATAAGATCATCGTCTGTGCGCACAAGTTGGGCAAAAAGGTCTTCGTCACGCTCAATACGCTGGTCCAGGATTCCGAACTTCCCGCTCTGGGCGACACACTGGCCGAACTGGACCGGCTCCGTCCCGACGCCCTCATCGTTCAGGATTCCGGCGTACTCTTCGCCATTCGGAAGTATTTCCCCGATCTGAGGGTGCACGCCTCGACGCAGATGGGACTTCACAACTCCGCCGGCCTCGCACTGGCCCGGGAGCTGGGCATCAAACGGGTGATCCTGGAGCGTCAGACCACGCTTTCCGAACTGGAACTCATGATGCGGAACAAGCCGCCCGACATGGAAGTGGAAATCTTCATCCACGGCGCCTTGTGCTGCTGCATTTCCGGTTCCTGTCTGCTCTCCAGCTGGCTCGGCGGATGGAGCGGAAACCGGGGCAAGTGCAAACAGCCCTGCCGGAGAAGGTATCACTCCTCCTCCGGAAGCGGCTTTTTCCTCTCCGCACAGGATCTCTGCACGCTGGAGCTCCTGCCCCGGATCCTCAAGACCGGCGTCGCCTCCCTGAAAATCGAAGGCCGCCTGCGCCGTCCCGACTACGTATCCCGGACCGTGGAGGCTTACCGGCTCGCCCTGGATGCCGCCATGGAATCCCCCGACGCCTTCCGCAGCGCTCTGCCCCGCGCACGGGAAATTCTGGCACGGACCTGCGGACGCCGCTGGTCCGAAGGATTTTATACGGAAGGATCCGCGAAAACGCTGGTCAAATACGATTCCATGGGCGCATCCGGACTTCTCTGCGGAAAAGTGCTTTCCGTCTCCCGCAAAGGCTTCACTCTCTCCGCCATGCGGCGGATCCATGTGGGCGACCTCCTTCGGATCCAGCCCCGCTCCGGAGACGAGGGACCCGCCGTTTCCGTGACCGCCATGATCCGGTCCGGGGAAACGCTCCGTTCCGTCTCCCGCGGAGAGACCTGCTTCATCCCGACGGACCGGGAGATCCCGCCCGATTCCTTCGTTTACAAAACGGGCGAAAGCTGTCCCGACTATACTCGCCGGATCGCCGCCCTGCCGCAAAGCAAACCCGCCCTTCCGCTGGATATTTTCGTTTCGCGGACGAATATAAGGATCCGGACCGGCACGGGCCTGCAATGGGAAAAGGAGATCCGGCTCGATGAGGCAGGAAGGCATCCCCTCTCCCCGGAAAGGATCGAGCAGGAATTCACCTCCGCCTCGTACGATGGCTGGGAGGCCGGACCCGTCCGCTGCACGATCGAGGGAAATCCCTTCCTCCCGGCCAGCGTGCTCAAAGCTTTGCGCATTGAGTTCCGGGAATGGATCCGGGACCGGTTCGACCCCGCGGCGGAAGCGGATCACGCCATCCAAACGAAGCTCGACGCTTTCCGGAACGCTCTGAACGCCCCGGCGGAAAAGCAACGCCCCGCCGCACGGATACCGGACAGCGTCATTCTGCCGCGCGGGAAAAAAGCGCCGGCACCCGGCCTCACCATCATCCGGGAAATGGAGGACGAGCCTTCCCCCCGGGAGGAGCTGCTTCTGCCTTTCTTCGTGCCGGAAACGAAACTGCCGGAGATCCGGTCCGCCATTCGCCGGTTCGCGGAACAGGGCGGAAAAACGGTCCGTATCACATCGCTGCATCACCTGGCGCTTCTGAAGGGAAGCCCTTTAAAGATCCGAACCTGCATGCCGCTGCCCGTATGCAGCCGGTTTGCCGTCCGGCAGCTGGCCGAACTGGGCGTGGACGGCGTCCAGCTGTGGCTCGAACTGGGCAAAACCGAGCTGGAACGGCTGGCCGCCGCCTCCGATCTGCCCGCCGAGATCTACCGCTATGGCCGGCCGGTCCTTTTGACGACCCGGGCGGCCATTCCCGCCGGCGAAGAGATCACGGATGTGCGCGGCAACGTCTTCCAGGTACGGAAGTCCGGCGGATTCACCCGGCTGACCGCAAAAAAGGTGTTTTCGATCCCCGACATCCCCGGTGCGGACTGTTCCCTGACGGATCTGCGGAACGCCGACTGGAACGAATCCGATACCGCTTCCTTCAACTTCCAATTCGGACTCCAATGAATTTCGGACGCAGATTCCTGACCGTTCTTCCCCTCCTCTGCCTCCTTCTGCCCCTTCCGGCCGGAGATGTTCCGGAATCCGAAGAGGACCTGGACCGGATGGTCCGGCTGCTCTTTCTCTCCCCCTACAACTCCTCGGGCAGATACGAACAGGCGCTGGCGGAATGCGAACGAAAACTCGCGGAACTCCCCCGCGATACGCAGTCGCTCTATCCCGCCTACTGCTACCGGAACATGGTCTATGCGCTCCGGGGTCTGAACCGGAACGAGGATCTGGATAAGCTCATGGACCGGTTCCTGCACGAATGGAAAACCAATCTCCCCTTCCTCGCCACGGTCTCCATGGACGATCTGCCTTCCCTCGGATTCTGGCAGGATCACCGATTCCACCGCGCCGGGTCCGGGTTCCGGGGGAAAAAAATCTTTTCCTTCCAGCGCCGCGACCGCGCCCGGATCCTTCGGATTCTGCTGGCGCCGGAATCCCGGGAGGCCGCGGAAAAAGCCGATCCCCTCACCCGTTCGCTCTTCTTCCGAAACGTGGTGAAGCATCTCGCCCTGCTCCCGCTCCGCGATTCTCCGGACATCCCTTCCCGGCTGGACGATCCGCCCGGACTCGAACCTCTTCCGCTTCCTCCGCAAAAAGCCGGAACCGGCCCCGCCGACCGGGAGCGGATCCGATCCATTCTGGAAATCATGCGAAAGGATTCCGAAGAAAATCCCGATGACCTGCGGATCCGGCAGGCCCTTCTGGACGCGCAGTCGTTTGCAGACGTCCTCTTCGGTGAAAAATCCGTTCCGGGTCCCTGCATTCCACCACCGTTCGACAATGCCTCGTGGCCACAGCTCTTTCAGAAAAAATACCCGGCCATTTCCACGGAATACGGAAAGTGGCGTAGAGATTTGCCAAAATCCATGATCCGGGAGGTAGAGCGCATCATGGCGGATCCCGGATTCGATTCTCCGTCCGCGGCGGAAAAGGCCGTCGCCGCCATCCTCACCGGTCAGGCAAAGCCCGCGCCCGGGCTGAACGTCTTTTTCGCGGATACCATGCCCGGCTTCACCCCCGAAGACGAGAGGGGCAAGGATCCCGACCTGACTGCTTTCCTTCTGGAGGCTCGGCTCGCCCTCCGGGAGGACGGCCGTTCTCTCCCGCCCGCGGATTCAGCGGTCTCTCTTCTGGAGCGTCATATCCGGTCAAAGTCCTTTCAGGTGAAGGAAGGCAGGGCCGCATGGACGGACTCCGACGCTCTGGCTGCTTCCGTCTGCGCGCGAATGGAAAAAGGACGCTCTCTGGCGCCCGCTCAGCGCCTCTGGCCGGACAGGGCAAATCTCTCCCCCTTCGCGCTGGCCATGCTGGCCCGGGCGTTTCCTCCGGATATGCCCGAATACGCCGAACTGAAAAAAATGCTGGAGCATTCCCTGAAGGACGGCCTTGCTTTCCGCGACTGCGCCGCCGCCCTTCTCTTCCTTTCCGAACGCGAACCGGATCATCCCCTCCTGCCCGTTTTGCTGAACACGGCCGCACGGTTCCGGACTCCGGATCTTTTCGCCATCCGTGGCGCGTTCCGGGCGATCCGGCACGGGATCCGGGTGACACCGGATACGACCTTCTTCCAGCTGAAACCGGACCGGGGATCCGGACTCCGGATCGCGTGCGAAGGCGACAGACTCATTCTGGAGACGGAGTCGGAGCTGGCCTTCCTGAAGATCCGACTGGATGCGGACTCCTTCGAAGAGACGCCGTTCCTCCAGACCGACGACGGCCTCCAGGTCCACGGAAGCCCGGTCATCACGAATCAGGACCGGGCATCCCGGACCCTCTGCATCTGTCGTCTTCCCGCCGGAAAGGCCGTCATCCGGATCCCCTCTTCCGGCATGCTCCGAGCGGAGCTTCTCTCCTCCGGCATACTCCAAAACCGTTGAAAAAAAAGGACGAAAAAGGCCGTTTCGGGTAAAAAAAAAGGCGTTTTTACTCCGGACAGCTTGACAAAACGATATTTTATGATAAATTTCCTGCAGAATGCAAAACCGCAATGAACGCACAAACAAGGAGCGGACATGAAACCCGAATTCGTAAAGTACCTCCAGCCCGACTCGATCCTGCTGATCGAAGGCGAAACAAAAAAGAAGATCCTCGATGAAATAGTCGCGCATGCCTGCACCCGCTGTACCATGGACGAAGATCAGTTCCGCGAGGCCATCTGGAAGCGCGAACGAATGATGACCACCGGCGTCGGCAAGGGCCTTGCCCTCCCCCACATCCGCGTCAACGGTTTCCCCTCGCCTCTCGTCATCGTGGCCATCTGCAAAAATCCTGTCACCGACTACAAGAGCCTGGATGGACAGCCCGTGCGGCTTGCCGTCTTCCTGGCCGCCGACGAACGGGATCAGGAAGCCTATCTGAAGCTCCTCGGCAGCATCTCCGGCAAACTCAAGGAAGCCGATGTGATCGACCGGATCTTTGCCTGCGGCGAAGACAAAAAGAAAATCATGGAGATCCTCTCCGAATAACGACGGGCTGCCCGTTTGAAACTCGAACTCCTGCCCTTCGCCGGCCGGTTCCGACGAAGTGCCGGAGTTTCTGTTTTTTATCCTCCGGCCCTCCCGCCACAATGGGCTTTTTGAGGAAATAACGGAATAAAAAAAAGACTTTTTCCGGCCTTCACGCTTTTTTCCACTTGATTTTTTTCATTCACGCAGTATAGTACTTGACACATCATATATGGGGCAGTAGCTCAGTTGGCTAGAGCGATACGTTCGCATCGTATAGGTCGTGAGTTCGACTCTCATCTGCTCCACCATCCTTCGCTGAAGCTGCGGATGGCAGGCCATTAGGTTTGCCATCCGTTTTTTTTTGCGCACAAAAGGGAGCGAAGGATGCCCTCCGCAGCCTTGGCGGAGGAGAACGAAAAAACATGGCAAAACAAAATCAGCGATCATGTTCTACGCTTGCATTCTACGCGGCATCAGCCATCCCGATCAGCGTTATATTGGAAGCACAAGGATTTTACGCAAACGCCTCGCGGCACACAATGCCGGCAGTGGTCATGTCTTCGCCGAACGCCACTTTTAACTTCCCGGGCGGAAAAAATAGTGAATGAAGCCATCAGACTTCGTTTCATGGCGCGTAAGCGCCGTTTCATGTACCGAAGGCACGCTTTATGCGGCGTAAGCCGCGCTTCATAAATAAAGCACGATCCGCCTGTGTACCCCTCATTCGGAGTAAAAGGGGGAGAAAAATGAGGTGAGATTTTGTTTTTTCCTGTTTTTTTTCAAGGTATAATCTTGACACAGGCCAAGGTATATTTTATGTTAGCAACAACGTTAAAAAAACTGTGATTTCGAATATGAATCGAAGGTTTCGCAGAACCCATTGATGCGATACAGAGGAGTTGCTCAGGAATGAAATTGAAGACTCTGTTCTGCAGCTCGCTGGCGAAGATCATGCCGGCATCCGATCCGGAAGTGGAGATCCGGCAGGGATGTGCTTTGCGCGGCGAACGGTTTTCTTTCCAATTGGCTTACAAAACCGCCGAGCCGGACCGCCTGCTGCTGAAAGTCAAAGCCGAATCGCCGTTCGGAAAGGCCCTCCGGATCCGCAAGGTCGGACTGGTTCCCGTCGAATATACCGGTGTAGCATTTGACGATGATATCATTTCCAAAGATCCCGGCATGTACCCCGATCTGCTGACCGATGCAGATTCGGAAGATATTCCCGTTCTGCCAACCTGGCGGGCATTATGGTTCACGGTCGATGTGCCGAAGAATTTCAAACCCGGCATCTATGAGATCAAGGTGACCCTGCAGTGCGGCTGGATCCAGCCGGTTCCGGAATTTGCCGACTGCGCCGTCAAGACTTTCAAACTGAAAGTGATCGATGCCGTCATCCCGGAACAGAAGCTCAAATACACCAACTGGTTCCATTGCGACTGTCTGGCGACTTACTACAACGTGCCCGTATTCAGCGAAGAACACTGGAAAATCATCGGCAATTTCATGAAGAGTGCGGCGGACCACGGGATCAATATGATCCTGACTCCGGTCTTCACGCCGCCGCTGGACACCCGGATCGGCAGCGAACGCCCGACCGTTCAGCTGGTCGGAGTCACCCGCACCAAAGGGAAATACTCCTTCGATTTCAGCAAACTCGACCGCTGGATCAAACTGGCGGAAAAATCCGGAATCAGATATTTCGAGATATCCCATCTCTTCACCCAGTGGGGCGCCACCTGTACCCCGAAGATCATCGCCAAGGTCGACGGCAAGGAAAAACGGATCTTCGGCTGGGATGTCAAGGCAGGATCGAAGGAATATGCGGACTTCCTCAATGCCTTTCTGCCCGAACTGGCGGCCTTCCTGAAGAAGAAAAGACTTCAGAACCGTACATGGTTCCATTGCTCCGACGAACCCTGCGAAGCCCATCTGGATCAGTACAAGGCCGACAAGGCCATTATGAACCGGCACCTCAAGGGATTCCGGATCATGGATGCCCTTTCCCATGTGGAGTATTACCGGCAAGGGATCGTCACCACGCCCGTCCCCAGCGAAACCAGGCTGGAAGAATTCCTGGCGGCCGGCATGAAGGAACGCTGGACCTACTACTGCTGCGGACCGGCAGCCGTCTTCAGCAACCGTTTCATCCACATGACGTCCTCCCGGAACCGGATCTTCGGAACTCTGCTGTATCTGTATGAGATCGAAGGCTTCCTGCACTGGGGATTCAACTTCTACTATTCCGGACTTTCCCGTTACCCGATCGATCCCTACAGATGCAACGATTCAGGATATTTCTTCCCCGCCGGCGATGGGTTCATGGTCTATCCCGGCAAAGACGGCGTGCCGGAGGATTCGATCCGGTATGAAGTCTTTTACGAAGCCCTGCAGGATCAGCGGGTGCTGGAAAAACTCCAGTCGCTGATCGGACGCGACGCCGTGCTGAAGGAACTCCATAAATTGGCTCCGGGCAAAAAGATGAAGATCGACAATTACCCGAAAGGCGAAAAAGCGGTACTGGCCCTGCGGAACAAAATCAACACGATGCTCAGCAACATCGTATCCTGATAAGGAAGGAAGGTGACAATGGCTCCGCAAACGGAACATGAAGCTTTTCGGCTGAAAAGGGGACTGGTCTACCAGAAACTGAGGGATCTGATCGCCGGGAAGTATTTTCAACCGGGTGCAAAACTGCCCAGAGAGGTGATTCTGTGCGGCCAGATGGGCGTGTCACGGGGCACGCTGCGGGCCGCTCTCGCCCGGCTGGAACAGGAAGGATACATCGAACGCTGCCACCCCGGCGGGACCCGTGTGACCGGGGGAATGCCCCGCCGGATCCTGGTGGTGCTGCCTTCGGATCTCAACGGCCTTTCGCCCGCCTTCTATGCCTATCCGGCGGTGGAGGAGTGCTGCCGCAGACACCGGCTGGAAATGCATACGGTCCTTTATCAGCAGCTGCCCGGGGAGATCGCCGAGCCGGAAAGTTACCTCGGAGCCCTTCTGCTGTGCGTGCCGTGGGAAAAGGATGAGCCCTGCCGTCTGCTCAGAAAGTATCCATTCCCCAAGGTTATTGCCTGCGCGGATCCGGGAAGCGGACATCTGAGCGGCTTCGCCTGTGTGGGATTCGATTTCCGCCGCGAACTGCTTGCCGCCGTGCGTTACCTCATGGACCTCGGACACCGCCGGATCTCCTATATCTCCTCGGTCACGTCCAGACGCTTTCCTCTGTCGGAGCTTCGCGCCTTCTGCGAGAGCAGCGGCATTCCCGAGAGCGCCTCCCTCATCCGGGAGTTTTCCGAATATCCGGAGATCCGGTCCGTCGTCAGAGAGCTGATGCACCTGTCTGCCCCGCCCACGGCTCTGCTCTGCTACAACGATCACGTGGCGCTGGAGGTCTACGCCGAGCTGAAGTCTCTGAACCTTTCGATCCCGGACGATGTGGTCGTCATGAACACCTTCGGCGTGGCTAACGGCGTTCTGCTGAAGCCGGATCTGACCTATATCGATTCCGCCCACGCGCTGGCCGTGAAGACCGCTTTCGATCTGCTGCTGCACTGGAAAGAACGGCAGCCGGGCACGCCTGAGCCTCATGTCGTCATTCCCTGCAATATCGTGTCCAGAAGAAGCACTTTGAAAATGTTTCTGCCGTCTGCCGGAACACCCGGCAGGGAGGAAAAACCATCATCGAAGAAAGAGGTGAAACAGTGAAGAATCACAGCATCCGGAAAAACAACACGTTCACGCTGATCGAGCTGCTGCTGGTGATCGCCATCATCGCCATTTTGGCGGGGATGCTTCTGCCCTCGCTGCAGCAGGCCAAGAAAAGGGCCCAGGCCATTTCCTGCACCAACAAGCTCAAACAGATGGGCATCGCCCACGCTCTCTACATCAACGACAACCAGGACTGGACCGCCTGCAGTTATATCGCCGGAGGCGCCTTCAACAATGCCTGCTCCAAGGAGCATCCTATCTGGTTCGTGCGCCTGGCACCCTATCTGGGCGTACAGGTTCCGGACAGCAGCTGGTACTGGAAGCTTCCGAGTTACGAGCCGTTCACCTGCCCTTCAACGGAACCGCCGCGGAAAATAAGCGGTGAAAATTCCGGTCCCTATTACGGCGCGAATCAAAACGCCTATGCCTTCTGTTACGAAAGGTCGAGAAACGGGATCAAGATCAACGAGATCGTCCATCCTTCCCGCAAAATCTACATCGTTGAGAACGCGTTTTCCCGCCATTATTATTTTAATCTCACCAACGATTACCCCGCGAAGTGGACGTTCCGGCACAACAACGGACTCAACTACCTGACCTTCGGCGGTGAAGTTGCCTACATCGAGACCCAGAAGCTGTATGACAATCAGAACAGCTATGCCAACCTGACTGCGAGGTGATGATCATGAGAGTTTTTCTTTCCGCCGTATTGTGTTTTTCTTTTGTTCTGCTGACCGGCTGCCGGAGCATGCCTGAAGAGAAAGCGGCTCCCTGGCAGATCACCTCGGAAGATCAGGTGACCATCCTGCTCCCCGCTCCCGGGGAGGATAAACTCCTCGACGGCCACCTCCGCCGGGCGGCGGAGATGCTGAAGACCGCCCTTTTCCACCGCACCGGGGCCAGGGCTTCGGTCATGACCGAGGGAAAGGATGTCCCCGTGGGGAAGATCATCAGTCTGGGCAATACCCGGGCTCTGACCGAAGCGGGACTTTCCACCGCGGCCCTGCGGCCCTTCGATGCCCTTATCGCCGTGCAGGGAGGAAAACTTTTTATTGCGGGCATCGACCGCAGAAGTCCCACCTTCCCTCTCAAGTCGCCGGATCCCGCCGACCACCGTGCCTTCATCCTGAGCAGCAGCCGGGGCGCGGTGGTCTTCGCCGAAAAGTTCCTCGACACCCGTTTTCTGCTTCCGGAGGAGCCGGGGACCGACTACGCGGAAAAAGCCTCGGATCTGGAGCTTCCCGGCGATCTGCATCTCCTTTCCGCCGCCGCTTTCCAGTATATGCCCTCGCGGAATTTTCTCGGCTTCTACAATCTGGCCAATCAGGACTGCGGTGCAGGGCTTTTCAAGACCACGGGCGGTCACTCCTACTATGACTCCGTGCCCCGGAGCCAATACGCCAAGGACCATCCGGAGTACTTCGCGGAACTTGCCGGCAGGCGCGACCCGCGGGCAAACCATCTCTGCATTTCCAACCCCGATGTACAGAAACTGCTGGGGGACTACCTCATCGCGCAACTGGATAAAGGCGCGGCGGTGGTGGAACTGGGGCAGACCGACGGCTACAAGCCCTGCGAATGCGTCAAGTGCAAGGCCCTTTACGGCGTAGACGATCCCGGAGAAAAACTCTGGATACTTCACCGGGACATCGCCGCCCGGGTGCTGAAGGAACGGCCCGAAGGCAAGGTGATGATCATTTCCTACGGTCCCACGGTCAACCCCCCGCAGACCTTCAGGGAATTCCCCGCCAACACCATGATCGAACTCTGCGGCACGACCCCGGAAAATCTGGAAGCATGGAAGAAATACGTTGTTCCCTGCGGCTTCACCGCCTATCTCTATTACTGGGGAATATACAACGTCTTCGG
>JAFZZR010000011.1 GCA_017615635.1 Lentisphaeria bacterium | reverse complement strand
ATTCCACATTGAACGGAGGGAATTATTTTGACAGGGACACCATGTTCAGGCTGGAGCTGGCTGAAAATGCGCCGCCTGTCAGAATGTCCCCCCCGAAACTGCAGAATGAGGAGATGATCCTGGAGGCAAAAGCCGACGGTACCTGGGAGGTGGAACTGATATCTCCGACCGGAAAAAAAGAGGAGAAAAAACTGAATGCCGCGCAGGGTGTCCGGTTCTCGCTGAATGTGAGTAAAGGCGGAATGCTGAACAGCAGGATTACGACGACGGGAGGGAAAGTCCTTTTCGACAGGTCGTTCCGGATCCGTCCCTCCGTCATGGATCTGCTTCCGCCTGCGGATCAGACGGTCTCCTTCGATTCCTTCGGGCAGGCGCAGCTGCGCTTTTATCCTGGTTTGAAACGAATGGGCATCAATGCGTTTTTCAATGAGGCGGAGGGATACACTCTTGCGGTTTCCTGTCAGGACACTGTGAAACGCTTCCCCGTGCGCGGCAATTCCGTACGGGCCATCTTCCCGCTGCCGGACCAGCCGGGAAAATACTCGATCCGTCTTCAGCTCGAAGACAAGGATAAAAATATCCTTTCCTCGTCGGATGTCCCGTGGGAACGCCGTGCCTGGGAATGGGAAAACCGGAAACTGGGACTTGCCGACCGTCCGGTTCCTCCATTCGGGTTTCTGAAAACGGAGGGGGAAAAGATTTCCGCCCTCACGCAATGTTACACCAGCGGCAATCTGGGATTGTGGAGTTCGCTTCTTGTGGATGGCGGGGAGCTGCTGGCCGCGCCCATCGCCATAACCGCGGTTCAGGACGGAAATGAACTTGCTTTCCGCGGCGATATCACAGGATACCAGCCGGCCGGGAACGTGGATAAAGTTGCGAGTGCGCAGGCCGAGGCCGGCGGGATCCAGTTGAAAACCACCGCGAAATACGAATGCGACGGCATGATGTACATGACGCTGGAACTTTCCGCGGAAAAACCTGCCACGCTGGACCAGCTCACTCTTTCCCTGCCTCTGAAGGAAGATGAAGTATTTCTGATGCATGCCGTGGGCGATCTGATCCGCGGAAATCCGACCGGAAGGATCCCCTCCGGAGAGGGCGTCGTCTGGGATTCGCGGAGCGTTCCCTGCCGGATGATCGACGGGAAACCTCTGCTGCCGGATGGCTTCACGCCCTACATCTGGCTGGGAGGGATCGACCGGGGCATCTGCTTTTTTGCCGACAGCAACCGGGGATATGCCCTCGACGGGGCAAAGCCCATGATAAAACTGGTACGAAACAATAAAACGGTCACGGCGGAGATTTCCCTGATCGGAAAAAAGGTCGAAATCGGCCCGAATAAGCGAGTCCTTTCGTTCGGTCTGCAGGGGACACCGGTAAAACCGCGGCTCCCCTTCACCCTGAATGTATCCGGCCAGAACAAGAAACGGATCCGCGGAGCCAATATGCTGCTCATGTGGGGCACCGCGCCCGGCCTTGGTTATAATTCCTGGTGGGCCTTCGATCCCGGAATCAAAGAGAAATGGGCTCTGTTCGACTGGTTTTCCTCCGTGATCGGCAGCGGGAAAATCGATCCCGAACAGAGGAAAGAATGGCGGCGGAAACTGGACGAACACTTTCAGAAAGTGTATTCCGAACACACCGAACAGATCCGCGCATCCAGCAAATATGTTCACAATCAGATCGATCTCATGCGGGCGGAGTTTGATGATATCACGAAATTCGCGCCAAATACCGATCATTTCATCGTGTATTCCGATCCCAGACTGGCTTATGTCGATTCCGAGGAATACCCGTTTTTCCGCTCCGAGTGGCTGGGGCCGCAGCAGGTCGGATATGTCCGTGCCGTGCGTGTTTTTCTGGAAAAGAGTCTGATAGACAGAATGCTTTACACTGGGTATCAGCGCCTGCAGCATGGCGCGGACGGAATCTATTATGATGATACGTTTATCCTTCCGACCGCCAACCGGGAAACAGATCCGGAGGGCAATGTCGAAGGTCCCGCCGTCGTCCGCACCGGCATACTGGCAATGCGGGAACTGGTCAAACGCACGGCGTTGATGAGTTATGAATTGAAGAAGGAACCTTTTCTGATGGTCCATCACACCGATGCCATGGTGATTCCCTGTTTCTCCTTTGCCAATCTGGGCCTCACCTGGGAGATGACATTCCTCCAGAAAGATACGCAGGAACGCTTCAGCGAAGATTACATTTTTGCGGAATCAAATGGAAAACATGCGGGGTTGACCAGTTTTGTCATCTCCGGTATCAGGCATTGGCCTTCTGTCCGCAAAAACTTTTCCCTCTGGGCTTCCGAGTTAAGACAGAAAACGCTCTCTCTGCTGGCCGTAACGCTCCAGCACCAGATGAAAACGTACGGACGCTGGGATATCGATCAGGATTCGGCCTCCGCCGCGGATAAGGCTGTCTGCAACTTCAGAGCGGACAACCCTCAGTACAAGTTTATCCCCTACTGGGCAAAGGACAGCCGGATCGTCACCACGCCCGGGTTCAAGGCATGCGCTTATATGGGGGAGAAAAAGGCGCTGATCATCGTTTCCAGTTACAATTCCTCCGAAAAGGGAGAGATCAGACTTGACTTCGAAAAACTCGGGATCCCGCCCGGAAGCGGGATTTACGATCTGGCTCGTCGCGAGTTCTCCACCGGAAATACGGCTGTGCTGGATATTCCCCGGAATCTGTTCACAATCCTGTTTGCAGGAACCGAAGATGAGGGAAAAAGCATTTTGACTCCTGAGGAGTCCTCCGCTCTCCGTCTGAAAGCGTCGCCTCTGCCGCAGGAACTTGCAAAACTGCCGTTCCCGGAAAACTGGCAGGCCAACCCCTCCTTTGTGGAAAAATCCCTGGTCGCAAAAAAGTATCAGGTGGTGAAAGACGATTCGTCGAAAAATTGGATTTTCACCGTCGACAACACGGAGGGAGACACGGCGGCAGCGATGATCTGGACCACGGACTATCCGGCGTTCAAGGTCACGCAGAACGACAGTATCGTCATTCACTACCGCTATCAGAATACCGTTGATCCCGTCCGGGATATATTCACGTTCAGCGGGAAGAAAGACGGCAAAAGCGCCTATCTCTTTTTCCCGAGGGAAAAATTGTGGACCGACGGAAAAAAAGCCGTGGTGGAAAATTCATGCGGACAATTCAGCAGTCTGCGCCGCCTGTATGTACGAGTCACGGCAAAGGCGGGGACGAAGGCGGAAATTGTGCTTGAATCCGTGGAAAAACGGCACCAATGATTTTCAGGTTCAAGTCCAAAAAATGAGAGGGGGAAAGAAGCGGATAGGAACGGATAAGAACGGAGCCTGGAGGTCTTCAGGGCGGAGTGAGGCTCCCTCCGAAAAAATCCGTTCACATCCGTTTCCCAGTCTGCAGGAACGGGGAGGCCGAGGTGATTTTTTTTGAACACGCTCTTGATTTTCGTGCGATCCGCCGTTATTGTAACGGATCGAACCCCGGAGAGCGGATCATCATGTTCTGGACAAAAATACGAAAAATCCTTGGAGCCATCCTGATCCTCGTGTGCCTCGCCGCCGGATTGCTCATGATCCTCAGCGCCCGGGTCTTTGGGGCGGAGTCGGCCATCATCTGTGTCGGACTGGCCGCGTTCTTCGGCGTGCTGGCGGGAATCCTTTTCGTGAGGTTCTACCTCTACGACATCAGCGAAGCCTTTACCGGCTTTCTGCTCTTTCCCCGCCGGTTTCTGAAAGAGACGCCTTTCGAGACGGGAGCCGTCTACGCCCTCATGCGGGGACCCGATCCGGCAAAAGCCGAGGACTTTCTGAATGCCCTGCCGCCGGAGCAGAAACGCCGTCCGGAGGCGGCGCTCGCCCGGATCGAACTCTACCGTGATCATCTGGGCCGTCCGGAGGCCGCGCTGACGGCTGCGGAAGAATATCTGGCCCTTTCCGGACGGAGGAAAAATCCCTGCGGGAAGGCCATCCTTCTGGCCTTTGCGGATCTTGCGACGGACCTGGGAGAACCGCACAGGGCATGTGAAATGCTGAAGCGGGAGCTTCGGCGTCCTTTCTATACGGACACGGAAAAAAGCGAGATCCGTCTTCGCCTCGACTTCATGACAGAACAAATCGGGAGCTGATCGAATCACCATGGACCCTATCAAACAAATCCTTCTCTCCTCCGCGAAATCCGCCTCGGACATTTTTCTTTCGGCCGGTAAAGTTCCCTCCCTGCGAAAGAACGGAGTTCTCGTCTCCGCCGGCGGCGCGGCCATTCCGGGAAGCGTTCTCGACGACTTCCGCCTCCGGATCCTGGGACAGGCCGGGGAATCGGAGTACCGTCTTTCCGGCGCCCGCGATGCGGCCGCCTCCTTCGGCGCGATGCGGTTCCGCTTCAACTTTTTCAATACGGTGGAAGGTCCGGCGCTGGCGGTCCGTCCGCTGAAACGGGGAGGCGAGGCCTTTGCCGCGGAACTGAATCTGCCGGAGACGGTGGAAAAGCTTTGCTGTCTGCCCCGGGGACTGGTTCTGATCGCCGGCTCCACGGGCAGCGGGAAATCCACCACGCTGGCGGCCATGGTGAATTATCTGAACCGCAATTTTTCGAAGCACATTCTGACGCTGGAAGATCCCGTGGAGTTTCTCCACGACGACATCCGCTCCCTCGTTTCGCAGCGGGAGATCCAGTCCGACACCCGAAGCTGCTCCGATGCGATCCGGGCCGCCCTGCGGGAAAATCCCGACGTCATCGTCATCGGCGAGATCCGGGACGCGGAAACGGTCCGGGCCGCCATGGGAGCCGCGCTGACGGGACATCTGGTCCTCAGCACCATCCATACGGCGGATACGGTCCAGACCGTGGAACGGGTCATCAACATGTTCCCCGGCGAGCAGAGAGAACGCTCGGCCGCCGACCTGGGACTCGCCCTGAACGCCGTTCTGGCGCAGCGGCTCATCCCCCGCGCCGACGGTGCGGGCATGATCCCCGCCTTCGAGATCATGACCGGAACTCCTTCGGTCCGCAAGCTCATCGCCGAACGCGATTACGGCGGACTGGACGACGCCGTCCGGCGGGGCTCCTCCGTGGACATGATCCCCTTCGACCGGGCTATCTTCCGGCTGTGCAAAGCCGGACAGATCACGCTGGAAGACGCACGGGAGGCCGTAACCTCCCGGGACGAATTCGAACTTCTGGTGCGCGGCATGGAAAGCGGCGTGGACTCCTTCCGCAGTCACTACGGCGGCGACTCCGACGAAGGCGAATGCGTGGACATGCGCACGCTTCTCCGCTCCGCGCTTCGAAACGGAGCCAGCGATCTGATCCTCAGCGCGGGCACCTCCCCCACACTCCGGATCAACGGAACGCTCCGTTCGCTGGATCTTCCGCCCATGACCGAGCGAGACATCCGGCGTCTGCTCAACAGCGTCATCACGCAGCGTCAGAGGATCGAATTCGAAGAGAAGAAGGAACTGGATTTTGCATTGGCCGTGAATCTCCGGCAGAACGACGGCACCGAAAAGCAATGCCGATTCCGCCTCAACGGATTCTATCAGCGGGGTACCGTGGGCGCCGTGGCCCGCGTCGTGAATCTTATCATACCCTCTCCGGAAGAGCTCACCATTCCGCCCGCCGTCCTGGGACTCATCGAGAAGCGGCAGGGACTCATCATGGTCACAGGTCCTACGGGCAGCGGAAAATCCACGACCCTGGCCAGCCTCATCGACCGGATCAACCGGACCCGGCCCGCCCACATCATCACCATCGAAGACCCCATCGAGTACGTGCACGGGAACATCCGTTCCATCGTGGAACAGCGGGAACTCCATGCGGACACCATGAGCTTTTCCACCGCGCTCAAATATGCGCTCCGGCAGAACCCGGACGTCATCATGGTGGGCGAAATGCGCGATGTGGAAACCATGGCCGCCGCGCTGACCGCCGCCGAGACAGGCCACCTCGTGCTGGCTACGATCCATACGAACAGCGCCCCGCAGACCGTGGACCGGATCGTGGACTCCTTCCCCGTGGCCCATCAGAATCAGATCCGGCTCCAGCTCGCCAGCGTGCTGCTGGGCGTCGTCTCGCAGCGGCTCCTGCCCGCGAAAAACGGAGGCCGCGCCGCCGCATTCGAAGTCATGATCGGCACACCGCCCGTTCAGGCGAATATCCGTGAAGGGAAAACCCATCAGCTTCAGTCGGTCATAGAAACCGGCGGAAAAGACGGCATGATCACGCTGGAAAAGGCGCTGGAACGGCTCTACGATCAGGGCCTTATCACCCTGGATGAAATCAAGCGCTTCAAGGTCGACTGCAAACAGATCGCCGCGTTCTGATCAAAAAACACGGGCATATCGCGCGGATCACGTTCCCGCGGACCGGAACCATTTCGGCACGCCGGACGCCCGGAGTCTGCGCACTTCCTCTTCCCGCATTCTCCTTATTTCCGCGCGGGATGCGTTCAGCTCCGGATCCCGGTAGGGCGTCCCCGCCGTGGAGCGCAGCGTGATGGCCCGCTCTTTTTCCGGAAACGGGGCCAGCACAGTGTCCGCCGGAGGCAGAAAGGCGGCAAGGCCGAACCGTTTCCGGCCGAAGGGCTCCGTGATCCGCAGGTCGAATCCGGCGCGAAGAAAGGCGCCGGCCACGGGATAGGCGGAGGAGTAACAGACCACGGCGCCGCCGGGACGGAGTTTTTCCTTCATGCGGAGGATGAGGTCAAGCGTCCACAATTCCGGATTCGAATCGGGGGAAAAGCCGTCCAGAAAAATGAAATCGAAGACGTCGGAAAGGCCGGGCAGCGTCTTTCTGGCATCGCCGGTGATGACCGAAACGCGGGCGAACGGGGCGGCGAAAACGCCTTTTTCCGCCAGATCGCGGATCATCTCCGGCGCATGATGGTCCGGCAGAGTCCGGGCTGCCTGCAGGACGTTCGGATCGCTTTCCAGCGAAGTGACGACAACCTGACCTCCGGCCTCTTCTTCCGCAGCCCGGCAGATCTCGCCCGCATTGAATCCCAGGCCGAACCCGATTTCCAGGATCCGAAGATTTTTGCCCGCCCGGAACTGCTCGCGGATCTTCAGCGGCTCCAGATATTTTTTCTCCGACTCCGTTTTTGCGCCGGAAACCGAATGGAAATACTGACGGTATGCCGGATGATACAGCGTGTAGGAGCCGTCGCCCGTACGGAAGGGAAGATACTTTGCACCGTTTTCCGTGCCGGAGGCGGCCCAGAGAGACCGGAAAAGTTCCAGAAACTGACTCTTGTTCATCCACCATTTCGGGGCGAGGATCGTACTTTCCGGGGCGTCGGAGGACAGGCGCATGAGGAGAGTGCCCTCGGGCAGACGCTGCAGGAAATCCCGCAGCAGAAGAGCATACTCGTATTCGTTGAGTCCGGGACAGTTCATCTTTGCCAGCTCCGTTCCCTTCAGGACCAGAAGATGGTGCATTTTCACGGCGGAAAAGGGCAGCGCCGCGATCTTGTCCGCCGTATCCATCATGTCCTCCCTCGTTTCGCCGGGAAGTCCCAGAATCAGATGAGCTGCGGTCCGGATGCCCCGTTCGTGAAGCCGCTTTACGGCATCCGCCGCACAGGCGAAGTCATGCCCCCGGCGGATCAGACGCAAAGTCCGGTCCTGAGCCGTCTGGACGCCGAGCTCCACCCAGAGTTCGACTTTCCGGTTCCATTCTTCGAGGAGATCCAGAACGGGATCGGGCAGGCAGTCCGGGCGCGTGGCCAGCACGACGACGGGAAACTCGGCAAGACGGCTTGTTTCTTCCAGCAGGGCGCGGATCTTTTCCGCCGGTGCATTGGTGGCGGTGAACGCCTGAAAATAGGCGATCCACGGCGGTTTCGCCTCGTACAGGCGTTCCGCCAGCGCGATGCCGCTCCGAACCTGCTCCGCCAGACTCATTCCTTCCCGCAGGTGGCCGGCACGGCTCCCGTTTTCAGCACAGAAAAGACAGCCGCCCTTCCCCCGGCTGTCCCGGTTCGGGCAGGAAAATCCGGCGGAAAGAGGGATCCTGCGGAGAGGATGCCCGAAACGTTTTGCGATCTCGTCGGCGAAAAACCGGAGCTCACGCATGGCCCGGGAGGAACCGTTCGGCCTTGCGAAGTTCGGCAATGGCGGCCGGGGCGCCCGCAGGATGACGGAATACGGATGTTCCGGCGACCAGCACGCTGACGCCGGCCTCGGCCAGACCGGGCGCGGTGGCCTCGGCTACGCCACCATCGGCCTCGATGAGCGCCGGGGAGCCGATTTTCCGGAGCATTTCATAAATTTCTTTTGCCTTGGGCAGCTGATCGGCCCGGAAGGACTGACCGCCGAAGCCGGGCTCCACGGTCATCACAAGCACCATTTCCACCAGAGGCAGGACTTTTTCCAGAGCGGCGGCCGGAGTGCCGGGCTTCAGCGTAATACCCGCCGTGCAGCCGGCCGCATGAATGGCCTCGATGGTTTTCACCGGATCGCCGTCCGCCTCGATGTGGAAGGTGATGTGGTCCGCGCCGGCCTTGACGAACGGTTCGATGTAGCGCATGGGATCGGTGATCATGAAGTGGACGTCGAAAAGAAGATTCGAGTGCTTCCGGAGAGCGCCGATCAGCGCGGGCCCCATGGTCAGATTGGGCACAAAGTGTCCGTCCATAATGTCCAGATGAAGCAGTTCGCAGCCTGCCTCTTCCACCCGGCGCACCTCGGCGGCCAGGCTGGAGAAGTCGGCAGCCAGAAGAGAGGGGGATACAAGGATCTTTTCTTTGGAAAAATTGCGGATGTCGTGCTGCATGGATCGTCTCCCGGGGCGTTCTTCCGTTCTCGTTCCGGGGAACGGGGCGGCGCCTCCTGTCTTGGTTTGTTTTATGTTATTCTTGCTGTGATTGAACTGTTCCGCTGTTTTGTTTCGCCAGATACTGCGCACTTTCGCGCCGGCCGCAATCCAGCCAACGGCGGTGCGCCCAGAGCCACTGTTCGGGATACAGACGGACCACCTGCTCGATCTGATCCGTATACTTCTGAACGATGGCTTTGATGTCCGCTTCCTTGTTCCCGGTTGGTTTGTACGTGAACGAACCGATGGAACGAAGCTCGAAGTGAAAATCGTCGTCCTTGCGCACCAGATACGGAAGGCCGATGGGCAGTCCGGTTTTCAGCTGAAGCAGCGCGGGCGTGGAGTGGGCCCTCGCCGGATGTCCGAAAAACGTCACTTCCACCCCTTCGGAACGAACGCAGTGCTGGTCGGCGACAATGGTCAGATCCCGCCCCGTCTTCCAGGCCTCCAGAAGCGGACGGAGCCCCTTTTCCTTGGGAAACGACTCGTGCTCGAAGGAACACCGCTTCCGGAAAAAGTAATCGCTGATCCACGGATTCTGAAGACGGCGCCCGATGGATGTCATGGGTATCCCCGTAACATGCGAGATACAGCCGCCCGCCAGCTCCCAGTTCCCGATATGCCCGGTGGCCAGAATGATCTGGCGTGCGGTTTCCGGATTCAGCATTTCACGGGATACGGGATCGTCCGTCACGGTGATGAATTCGGAGAAGTTCTTCCCGTTTATGATCTGGTCGAATTTGACCACCTCGATGAAGACCTTGACCATGTGCAGCACGGAAGCCCGGGCCAGCTTCTCCGCCTCGATCCGGTCCTTCCGGATCCCGCTGTGAATCACGTGCTGCACGGCCCTTTTGTACAGTCTCCGGCTGAAAACGACGATGCACCAGGCGGAAAAGCGCCCCAGCACCCAGGCGGCATGAAGGGGCAGGACACGGAAAATACCGACTCCGAGCAGGAAAAACAGGTACTGAATGTAAAGGATGAAGGCCGGACTCTTTTTCTTGCTCATGCCATACTCCGAAATAATCTTCAGACGGAACTTTGTAATATACTCCATCTTCCGCTCATTGCAACAAATCGCACGGCTTCCCGCATAAACTTTTTCCCCGATTCTTCGTTTTTCCCGGAAAGATTTCCCGATTTCCGGTTGAAATGCGTCCGATCCATGCTACAGTAAAGGAGTTTCGTCCCCGGTGTGCAGGGCAGTCCGTTGACGGTTTCGGCCGGATGGATCAGGCAAAGCGGACTCCGCCGGAAGGACGCACAGCAAAGAGAGAAAGATGCGGCGGACTTTCGAACGCGGCATCGGAAAGAGAGACAACATGAAAAAGATCTGTCTGTATGCTGCGGCCGCCTTCATTCTGGTTTCCGGACTGTCTGCCGCCGAAAAGAAAGCGACTGAACCGGCCGAGTCTGCTGAAAAAGCGGACCAGCCCGCGGTGAAAAAAGTGAAGCCGATCCTGATCCGTCACGGATTCATCTATTCCGCGGAGATCTCGAAGGAGAAGCCCGAGTTTCAGCTGGAAGTCAAGGGCGATCAGCCCCCGTTTGCGAAGCCGGCCTGGGCCGCCGTTATGCTCAAGCTGCCTAAGAACCGCGGAGTAAGCCGCTTTGATTACGAGCTGAAAACGGATTCCGGAAGTTATCCGTGCCTTGCCGTGGCTCTGGGAGCCGAACCCTATTCCCAGAAGCGCGACCGCTGGACGATCGAATCGAAAAAAGAGCTGGAAGGAAAATTCGTCCGCATGCTGTTCGCCGTTCCCTCCGCCGATCTGGTGGAAGGCGCATCCATGCAGCCTCTGCAGCTCGTGTTCAAAATGCGGGATTCCATCTGCCAGCCGCCGGCGATCCCCTTCCGGATCCTTCCGGACGGGCAGGCGCTGAATGACGATCCGCAGACTCTCGGCGAAGACGGAAACTGCGGTCTCACCTGGCTGGAAATGCATCCGGAAGCACAGCCTTCCCTGGATGACGATTCGTCGGAGCCGGAAGAGAAGAAAGCGGACGAAGAGAAAAAGGAAGAAAAGAAAGCGGAGTGATCATCCGTCTTTCGCCCCTCCTTCCCTGAAAAACGGAGCGCGGAATCCTATTCCGGCGCGCCCGTACTCTCCACCCTCGCCGTAAAGGAGCCGTCCGATATCCGGACAGAGACCTCCTGCCCGGGAACCGCATCACGCAGCGAGGAGACGACGTGTCCTCCGGAGCCGGTGACCACGGCGTATCCCCGTTTGAGAACGCCGAACGGACTGTATGCTTCCAGTTCGGCCAGAGTCCGGTCCAGACTCCGTTCCGCCCGTTCCACGGAGCGTTCCAGAGCATCTTCCGCATCGGTGAGATCCCGGTCGAGCCTCTGGGTCAGTTCGTCCAGCTGATAGGAGAGATCGAGGAAGGCCCGGCTCCGGCAGGCGTTTTCCACCCTTGTGCGTGCCTGTTCCCACTGAAGCAGAGCGGTCGTGCGGAGACGCGAGGAAAAAGAATCCACGCTTTCTTTCAGGGCCTCGAATTCGGGAACGATCATTTCCGCGGCGCCGGAAGGTGTGGGCGCCCGCAGATCGGCAACAAAATCCGAAATCGTGAAGTCGATCTCGTGTCCCACGGCGCTGACCACCGGGATGACGCTTTCCGCAATGGCACGGGCCAGCACTTCCTCGTTGAACGGCCAAAGATCTTCCAGAGAACCGCCCCCGCGGGTCAGAACGATCACATCCGCCGCGCATTCCCGATTGATGATCCGAAGAGCTTCCGCCAGTTTCGGCGCAGCTGCTTTCCCCTGAACGGGCGCAGGCACGATCCGGATATGAAGGCCGGGAAACCGGGCCAGGGAGATGCGCAGGAAATCATGAAGCGCAGCACCCTCGGTGGACGTGACCACGGCGATCCGGCGCGGCAGGAAGGGGACGGGCTTTTTTCTTGCCTCATCGAACAGACCTTCCTCCGACAGACGTTTTTTCAGTTCTTCGAACTTCAGCTGAAGATCGCCGAGCCCGAAGGGACGAATGGTCCGCACCACCAGCTGGTATTCGCCCCGGGGCGAATACACGGAGAGTTTTCCGAACGCCTCCACCTTCATGCCTTCGCGCAGCTTCATGGCCGAGCAAACGGCCGCACCGCCGAAATATACCGCGCGCAGCTGCGAGGAAGCGTCCTTCAGGGTCATATACACATGACCGGAACGGTGGATCGTCAGATTCCCCACTTCTCCTGTGACCCACAGAGGCTGAAACGCCCCGTCAAAAAGGTCGCGGATCAGGGAATTGACGTCGCTTACCGTGAAAACGGCGGAATGTTCCCCGTTCATGACTCCTCCGCTGCTCCCGCGTTCTCTTCCGCCGGGACGCCGTTCTTTTCCGTTTCGGGCAAAACGGCTCCGCAGCTCACGATCAGGCGCATGGCCTCGGCCACGCTCATATCAAGAAACACGCACTCCTCCCGCGGCATGAGAATGAGAAATCCGCTGGTCGGGTTCGGCGTTGTGGGCATGAAAATGCTGATCATGGGCTTTCCGAGACGGCGCGTGACCTCGAAATCATCGTTGTTCTCATTGGTGAGGAAGCCGATCGCATAACAGCCTTTCCGGGGATATTCGAAGAGGACCACCTGATGAAACATGTTCCCGCCCTTGGAGGACCAGAGGGCGTCGCCGATCTGTTTGCAGGTGGAATAAATGAACCGGATAATAGGCAGCTTGAGCAGCAGCTTCTCCATCAGCATGATGAGCTTTCGTCCGAGAGTCACCCGGGCGAGAAGGCCGATGAGAAACAGAGCGCCGAACAGACAGAGCAGAGAAAAGATGCGGACCAGGATATCCGTCCAGAAAGGGGAAAGCGTCCCGGAGAAAGGCGCCGCCTGAACGTAGGCGACGGCCCAGTCCGTCAGCCGTGTAAAGAGCGTGAGCGCGATCCAGACGGAAAGGAAGATGGGAATGACCACGAAGATACCCGCGAGAACGCAGGAGCGGATCATGGGGAGGAAGGATTTCATATCCCGGTTCAGGAAGGCCTCGATCTTCACGATCGCCGGATCCCTCTCCGGAATGATCTTTGCGGATTTGTTTTTTTTCTGCATCGTGCAGCAGCCTCTTACTGTTTGTTCAGGTGAAGGAAAATATCGGAAAGTCCTTCGGGCAGCGTCCCGCAGACTCTGCGTTCCGCCGCACGCATCTTCCTTTTCAGCTCCGGCTTCAGATCGTCGAAACCGCCCGCATGGAGAAATCCGTG
Source organism: Lentisphaeria bacterium (assembly GCA_017615635.1). GTDB lineage: Bacteria > Verrucomicrobiota > Lentisphaeria > Victivallales > UBA1829 > RGIG8244. The sequence continues at coordinate 24,478 of JAFZZR010000011.1, read as the reverse complement.
TACGAGATACAGTGTCAGTTCGCGGGAATAGGGAAGGCTCCGTCTGGCAGCCTCACGGGCGGCCACGAAAGGACAGAGAAACAATTCCGTCTGGGGAGTGTCGTCATCGTCCGGCATGGCGGCGGCGCGATAGTCGAAACAGATCACGTCGGTGGGTCCGTGATGGTTCAGATGCCGTTCGTTGATCTCCGCCATGTTCTCCGGATCCAGAAAGGAAACGGCAACCCGCTGAAGCTCCGGACACGCGGCGCGGACGACGGCGGTGATAAGTGCGCGAAGCTTCGGGCGGGACGGTGCGGGGAATTCCTTTCCGGCGCGCCAGGAGATCTGGATATCCATGCCTTGCCTCATTTCCGTTCATCCCGGCTGAACGAGGGATACGCGATCCGGACATGGTTCATAGCCGTCAGGGAAGAGACCAGGGAATCGATCACGATCCGGATCTCCGCCATGGTCACGGGGGCATGATCCAGCTGGCCGTTTTCCGCCCGGGTCCGCAGAATCGAAAACAGCTTCGCACGCAGTTCCTCTTCGGTGAGGCCGGGCGTGCTACGGGATACCGCCTCGGCAAAGTCGGCGATGGAGAGCACCACCGTCTCCTTGGAATCCGGGAGCGGTCCCGGATACCGGAAATCCCGTTCGTCCGGCGGCTCGCCCGACGCATTCTTCCTGGCGAGATCGTAAAAGAAGGAGATGAAATCCGTTCCATGATGCTGCGCGATGGCGAGCCGGATCGCCTTTTTCAGCTTGTTCTTCCGGGCCAGCTCCAGGCCGAAGGACACGTGCCGCCGGATGATCTCCGCGCTTTCCCGGGGCGTCAGTCCCTGATGCGGATTGCCGCCGCCTGTGTTTTCCGTAAACATCCCGGGCGCCGCAAGTTTTCCGATATCATGGAACAGGGCGCACGCCTGCACCTGAAGCGGATTGGCTCCGATGAGGCCGGCCGCCTTTTCCCCGATGGACGCCACACGCTCGCTGTGATGATATGTCCCGGGCGCTTCCAGCTGCAGCCTCTTCAGAAGCGGATGATTTCTGTCCGTGAAGGCCAGATAGGTCATGTTGGTGGAGACATCGAAAATCGTTTCCAGAACAAACAGAAAAACCAGTGCCAGAGTGGCCGTGATCACGCCGGTGGCGGCCGACAGCACGCACGCATCCCGCAAGACATCCAATTCGCCGGCGGCGATCTCGTCCATCAGGAAGATCCCGCCGGTGAAGAGCGTGGAGAACGTACAGGCGAGGAAAAGCGCCGTGAAATACTTTTTGTAGTCGGAGACATTCCGGCCCGCTACGGAAGCCAGCCCGCTGACGAGCAGGCCCGTCACGACCACAGGAAACGAATTGTTCAACGCTACGGAGGCGATCCCCGAAACGAAAAGCCCTACGCAAATGGCGGCCCGGAGTCCGCAGATAACGGAAATCAGCCCGGAAGCCAGTCCCAGGGGCAGCGCCATAAACACCATCTGCGGCGTGAAGTTCCCCTGTTCGCACAGTAAACTGCGGTACAGACCGGCAAAGATCCGGTTGGCCAGAAGCGCCGCCACGGCGATGCATCCCAGCAGCCAGATCTTCCGGTCATCCCGGAAAAGAGCCGGATGGATCCGGGCGATGTAAAGAATGGCGAAGAGGAGGAAAACCAGACAGAGCGCGGCCTTTTCGGCCTTTCCGCCCCAGGAGGACTTCGCACCGGCCAGCTGCAGTCTGGCCGCCTTGTAGTCCTTGAGAAGGGTCAGATCCTCCTCGGTCAGCTTCTGCTGTTTTTTGATCAGCGTGTCGCCGATATGAAAACTGCGTTTCAGCGGTTTGACTTCATTTTTCCGTTCTTCCCGGACCGCGTTCGTCTTGTCGTCCGCCGGCATCAGATTCCCGCCGGTGAGAAACCGGCTGAAAAGCTGGGCCGCACGATGCTTGAACTGCTCGCGCTCATCCGTGTCACGGGTACGGTAGCGGGGGATCAGCAGCTCCGCGGCCCGGACGCCCGCCATGTTTTCGGAAAGGATCCGGGTCAGCGGTTCCGGATTGAATTCGCGGATCTTGCCTTCCACTACATCGAAAATAAGGATCCGGACGTCATGTGGAAGGGAATCCCGGGTCTTTTCGGCGAGGACTCCTTTATTCAGGATCTGGTCGCTGACCTTCTGGAGAAAATCCTGTTTTGCCGTTTCATCGTCGGCGATCCGGCGGAAAAACTGAAAATCCGGCGATGAAAGAGACTGAACCGACAGATAGACCGATGCATTATCCATCTTGTCAGCATCCGGCTGCGAGTAGGACTTATTCGCCCGTTCCGCGGCGGAACGGCGGCCGATTTCCTCGAAAAACACCTGAAACTGCCGGGCGAGCCGGGCGCTGGCGTCATCCATCCTCTTGTAGTAGAGGGGCACGCTGTTCATGGCCCGCTGCCGGGCGAGCCGGGTCTGCTCGAAATCTTCCGTAAGAAATTCGCATTCGGAGTAGATCGTCTGGTTGGCGATCTGATCCTTCACGGGATTGCTGATACTTCCCGTATTTTCGTCTTCCGGAAGGGTCAGGACCAGAACGCTTGCGGAAAACACCAGAACCGCCAGCAGGAGTTTGAGAAGCCCGGACGAAACTTTTGCAGTCTGCTGTCCGATCCGGCTTTTATCCGGTTCCGTCATGAGATGTCTCCTTTCCCGGCATTCCCGTGTATTTCATCTTCGTATGCGTGAATGATCTTCTCCACCAGCGGATGACGCACCACGTCTCCGGCGGAGAAACGGCATACGCCGATCCCTTCGATCCCCTTCAGCCGCTGAACGGCGCGAAGAAGACCCGAATCCGACCGGCGGGCGAGATCCACCTGAGTCGGGTCGCCGCAGACAATGCATCGGGAACCGCTGCCAAGCCGGGTCAGGAACATAAGCATCTGCTCTCCGGTGGTATTCTGCGCCTCGTCCAGAATGATGAATGCGTGATTGAGCGTGCGTCCGCGCATGAAGGCCAGAGGGGCGATTTCCAGAATGCCCTTTTCGGTCAGCATATTGATCTCATCCGGCGTCATCATATCGTACAGTGCATCGAACAGGGGGCGGAGAAACGGATTGATCTTGTCTTCCAGTTTCCCGGGCAGAAATCCCAGATTCTCTCCGGCTTCCACTGCCGGCCGCGTGAGAACGATCCGTTCGCATTTCCCGGAAAGAAGCATTTCCACCGCCTCGGCCACGGCAAGGTACGTTTTCCCGGTCCCCGCGGGGCCCAGTCCGAATACCACATCCTGCTTCCGCATGGCACGCAGATACGCCAGCTGATTCCGCGTTCTGGGGGCGACCGGACGTTTCCGGGGACTGACATTGATCCGTTCCGAAAAGAAGACTTTCAGGGCCGATTCGTTTCCGGTTTCGGCCTCTTTCAGCGTCTGCTCCACATCTCCGGGGTCCAGTGCCCCGCCACGGAGCGACTGAAGCTCCGCAAGGCTTCGCAGAAACGTCAGGGCGCGGTCACGGTCCGATCCTTCCGGAGCGGAAACCTTGATCCAGGTGTCCCTGGCCGTAAAGAGAACGCCCAGGCGGCTGCCGGCTTCCTTCAGACCGGACGCCGCACGTCCGGCGAACATGTTTTCGATGGATTCCCAGCTGTCGAAAAAAAGTTTTTCTCCGGCGCTGTCCCGCAGCGCGGAAACATCCACGCCGGCCGAACCCATTATTTTGCTCCGGAGGCTTTCTTCAGTGCGGGCAGAGTCAGCTTGGTGCCCGGCACAAGGCGGTTGGCGTTTTTCAGAAGAGACTTGTTTTCGCTGTAAATGACATACCAGAGATTGCCGTCGTGATACTGTCTCCGGGCGATAAGGGAAAGACTGTCGCCCTTCTTCACGACGTATTCCGTACCGGGCACGGAACGGTCGATCTCCGCCTTGAATTTGCCGGAAACGGCGGGCTTGCCCTTTTCCGAAGCGGGCGCGGGGATCTCAGGCTCGCTTTCCGCCAGTTCCTTCAGTTCCACCGTACAGAAACCGATCTTCGTACAAAAATCGCCGATCGCCGTTCCTTTTTTCGTGAATTTCGAGCCTTTCCAGGTGATCCGGGCAACAGGATTCGCATTGACACGGGCGAAATCCCGCAGGAACCGGTCAGCTTCCCGGTCGGATACCGCCTGCCCGTCGATCCGGCAGGAATTGGGAGAAACACCCACAACTTCCACATCGACGAACACAGGTTCGGCTTCCGCTGCACCGGCAGGACCGGCGGCCTTCTCGAAAGCAGCGGCGTATTCCGGGTTCCCCGCGGGCATTTCTTTGGGAGGCTGCCATCCGGAGTAGGAGGACTGGATCTTCGGGGTCCACGTGCGGGCGTCCGGATCATCGGGGACGGGCACATCGGAAGCGCAGGAAGAAAGCAGAAGCACCGCACAGGCTGCGGGAGCCGAAAAGAGGAAAAATTTGGAAAGCATCGGAGACCTCCTTGGCTGGATGGTTGGATTACAATTTTTTAAGGACGATAACGCCGTTATGGCCGCCGAATCCCAGATTGGTATTGATCGCAATATTCATCTGCTTGTATTCTCTGGCCGTGTTGGGCGTGTAATCGAGATCGCATTCCGGATCGGGCGTCGTATAGTTGATGGTCGGGGGAACGATCCCCGTCTGGAGCACTTTCGCACAGATGATCGTCTCGAACCCGCCCGCGGCTCCGAGACCGTGCCCCATGGTCCCTTTGGTACTGCTTATGGCCATCTTGTTCACATGATCGCCGAAAATCGTTTTCAGGGCCTGAGTCTCGTACAGATCGTTCAGATGCGTACTGGTCCCATGCGCATTCACGTAATCCACATCGTCCGGATCGATCCCCGCATTCTTCATCGCCATCCGGAACGCCAGAACGCCGCCGGATCCGCCCGGTGCGGGCGAGGTGATGTGATACGCGTCGCAGGAAGCGCCGTATCCGATGACTTCGGCGTGGATATGCGCGCCGCGGGCTTTGGCGTGTTCCAGTTCCTCGAGGATCAGAACACCGGCGCCCTCGGACATGACGAACCCGTCGCGGTCGCGGTCGAAAGGACGGCTGGCATGAAGCGGATCATCGTTCCGGACGCTCATAGCCTTCATGGAGCAGAACCCGGAGAACCCGAGCCGCGATATCGTTGCTTCGGCGCCGCCGCAGATCATGGCATCCGCATCCCCGCGCGCAATGGCGCTGAACGATTCGCCGATGGCGTGCGCGCAGCTGGAACAGGCGGAGACGGCGGCAAAATTGGGGCCGCGTGCTCCGCTCCGAATGGAGATCATTCCCGAAGCCATGTCGGAAATCAGCATGGGAATGAAGAACGGCGAGATCCGGTTCGGCCCTTTCTCGAAGAGAACGCGGGCCTGCGATTCGATGGTCCGCATGCCGCCTATGCCGCTCCCGATGCACACGCCGGTCCGGTCCGGATCGAGCGGACTGCCTTCTTCCCGCAGATCAATCGGCAATCCGGCATCCCGTGCCGCTTCCGTGAAGGCCGCCATGGCATAGACGCAGAAATCGTCCGTGCGATGGACTTCCTTGGGGGGAAAGTAGTTTTCGGGATTCAGGCCGTGTACTTCGCCCGCGATCTGGGTCTTCAGATCGGAAGGATCGAAGAGCGTGACGCGGGTGATCCCGCATCGGCCGTTGACGACAGAGTCCCACATATCCGCGACGCTGTTGCCCACACAGGACACAGCACCCATGCCAGTGATTACGACACGTCTGCCGCTCATATCTTTTTCTCCGGTCCGGAATAAAAGCAAAAACGGGCCATCCGGTAGGAATGACCCGTTTCGTCAGTCAAGCGGTTATTCCGCCGCTTCGCCCTGCTTCTTTTCGATGTATTTGATGGCATCGCCGACGGTCTTCAGGGTTTCCGCTTCCTCATCCGGAATATCGGAATTGAATTCCTCTTCGAGAGCCATGATCAGTTCGACCTGGTCAAGAGAATCCGCATTCAGGTCCTCAATGAAACGGGCATCATCCGTGACCTGATCTTCCGCAACGGCAAGCTGCTTGACGACGATTCCTTTGACTTTTTCTGCGATGGTAGACATTCTTTAGTGTCCTTTCCTATTTAAGTGTTGATGCAGATGCTGCTTTGTAAGGCTATGCCCTATAATATGCACCCGTTTTTCAAAAAATCAAACCGTTTCTTGAAAATAACAGGCGTTTTTATCAAAATCGGCGGTCATTACATCAAAAATCCGCCGCAGACGTTGATCACCTGACCCGTTACATAATCCGAGTCCGGACTGCACAGGAAGTAGATCACGTTCGCCACATCCTCCGGTTTCCCGGCGCGTTTCAGCGCAATGAAGTCCACAAACGCCTTCTTCGACTCTTCCGGAAGATTCTTGGTCATGTCCGTCTCGATGAATCCGGGCGCCACCGCGTTCACATAGATATTCCGGCTGCCCAGCTCCTTGGCCACGGACTTCGTCACGCCGATCACACCCGCCTTGGACGCGGAGTAGTTCACCTGACCCGCATTGCCCGCGCGGCCGACCACGGAGGAAACGTTCACGATCTTGCCGTACCGGGCCTTCATCATGGGACGGCTGGCCGCCTTGATCATGTTGTAGGTGCCTTTCAGATTCACGGCAATGACCGCGTCCCAGTCCTGCTCGGACATACGGAGCATCAGGTTGTCCTTGGTGATGCCGGCGCAGTTGACCAGAATGTCGATCCGGCCGTACTTGTCGATGACGGACTTGATCGCGTTGTCGGCGTCTTCGACTTTCGCCACATTGGCTGTCACGGCCAGCGCGTCATACCCCATATCCCGGAATTCCTTCGCCGAAGATTCCGCGACTTCCGGAAGAATGTCCGCCATTGCGACTTTCGCGCCTTCCGCCGCCAGACGCAGGCAGACCGCCTTTCCGATTCCGCGTGCACCGCCCGTTACCAGGGCGACTCTTCCTTCCAATGCTTTCGCCATTTTTCTTTTGTTCCTTTCATTCGTTGGATGGAACTCTCGTTCCGTTTATTCGTATCGTTCGATATCATCCATACAGGAAATGTTCCGGACGTTCAGCGCCGGATCGATCCGCCGGATCAGCCCGCTCAGGACCGATCCCGGCCCGAATTCGATAAATGTGTCCGCTCCATACGTTTTCGCAATGGCACGAACGCAGGAATCCCAGCGGACGCTGCCGGCCACCTGATTCTTCAGATTGGTCCGGATCTCGTCCGGAGAGGATACGACCGTTCCGGTGAAATTCTGCGCAACAGGGATCCGGGGCGCAGCCAGATTCACGTCTTTCAGCACCTCGCCCAGCGCATCGCCCGCACTCTTCATCAGCCGGCTGTGGAACGCGCCCGCCACATTGAGCGGAACAGCCCGGCGCGCACCTTTTTCCTTCAGCTCGGCAGCCGCCGCCGTTACACGGTCGACGGGACCGCTGATGACGATCTGGCCCGGGCAGTTGAAATTCGCCACGTCGATATCATGCGCGGTGCAGACTTCGGCGATGATCTCGGGCGCCAGTCCGATGATGCTGGCCATGCCGCCTTCATTTTCCCGGCAGGCTTTATCCATCAGTTCGCCGCGCTTTGCCACCAGGCGAAGTCCGTCGGCAAAGGAAAATACCTGAGAACACGCCATGGCGGAGTATTCGCCAAGACTCAATCCGGCTGCCGCACAGGGAAGAGAATCGGGAAAACGCTCCAGGAATCCGGCAAGACAGGCCATGCTCACGGTATAGATGGCCGGCTGACAGAAGCGACTGCCCGTCAATTTCTCCGCCGGACCGTTGAAGCAGACATCGGTGACGGACCAGCCGAGGACGGAATCCGCCTCATCGAAGATTTTTCTGGCCGAGGGGCACCGGTCATACAGATCCTTTCCCATGCCCACCGACTGGGCGCCTTGTCCGGCAAAGACAAATGCGGTTTTCATAACGATCATTTACCTCCTGTGATACGGGCACGGACCGTGTTTTCCAAGTCCGTGTAAGGTTCGAATTTCTCATACTCTTCCCGCAGCGCGCGCAGCTCCGCGTCGTTCCCTTTCCGGGCGTTGGAGATTGCACGGCTGATCCGGGGCGTCAGATATGCCACGGAAATATCCCGGAGCACGTCCCGGTCCTCGGGCTGAATCAGATTCTGGGCTTCCGTGAAATAGCCGCAGAGGATCAGGGAACGGCTGAGCAGGGACTTGTTTCCTCCGGCCAGAGAATAGATCCGGTCTTTCTTATTCGTTTCATCGGGAGAGATATCGCGCAGGACCGGCCTGGCCTCCTGGAAAACGGCCCGGATGGTCCCGAGCCACTTGCTGTAGGCTTCTTCCATATCGCGGCAGTCCGAATCCGGCGCTTTCATATCCTGCGAGAAAGCCAAAAGCTGTTCTGCACGCTTCAGATTGCCCTTCCGTACCTCCAGAACAAGCTCACGGGCCACCTTCTCCCTTCCCTGTTCCAGTTTCTTGCGGTAACGTTCCTTGCGGCGGACCTTCTCTTCCTCCTCTTTCTTCTTCCGGGCCTTCTCCTCTTCCGCGGCCTTTTTCCGTTCCGCTTCCGCCGCGGCCGCTTTGGCATTGGAAGCTTTCTGTGCAGCGGCCGTTGCTGAGCTGCCGTACTTGGCGGAAGACGTCGTGCCGGTAGTTTTGACGCTGCCCGTCTGTGAAACTTTTCCGAGCTCCGGCGGCTTCACCAGGTCGTCGATGGCTTTGATCTGGGCATTGATGGCGCTGATGACCTGACGCATTTTCTCCTCGTTGGAGGGCCGCACGAAGGAAACAGTCAGTATCTTTTTCGACTGGTCCATCAAACCGGTGCGGATCCGGTTCATTTCCGCGATATTTTCCTCATTGAAATTCCGTTTCAGGGCGGCGCGGGCGGCAACGAATTCGCTCATCAGAGTGGAGACGTCCAGCTGGATCCGCTCCGCCTTCAGATTTTCCGCTTCGATCATCTCGATGAACCGCATTTCTTCCGCGCATTCCTCTTCGATCGCCTGGATAACGTCCTGCTTCACGCCGAATTTTTTCGTCTCAGCTCTTGCTCTTCGTATTTTGTCCTTCGCTCCCTCCGGATCCTTGTCGTTTTCTCGGACGTTTTTCATGGCGGCACGCACCTCGATCATCCGGTTCTCCGCCGACTGCGTATTGCTGCGGGACAGCATGAAGGCAATGGCGCCTGCCGTCAGAAGACTGATCAACAGATAATTGATGGCAAGGAAGATCCGGCTCTTCTTCTGCTTGCCGGTCGCCGGCGCCGCATTCAGTTTGTCCAGGGGCGAGGCTTTCGAAGCCGCTGCGCCCGATGCCTTCACCGCGGCCGTTTTCACCGTCTGCGCCGAACGCGTGGCGCCCCGGGCCGGGGAACCGCTTTTGCCGGAAACAGCCTTCCGAACCTTTTTCAGTTCGGAAAGGAACTCCTCCCAGCTTTCGAACCGGTCCACCGGCGATTTCGCCATGGTCTTGCGAAGGAAGGAAACCACTTCCTGGGGGACATCGCATTTCGGCACTTTCTGTGCGGGAGGCGGGAACGGCGCTTCACACTGCATCCGGAGGATCTCGTGAACATCCGGATCGTCAAACGGAGGAACGCCCGTAACAAGGAAATACAGAGTCTCTCCCAGAGAATAGAGATCGCTGGTAAAGGTCAGTTTTTCGCCCCGCGCCTGCTCCGGACTCATGTAACAGGGCGAGCCCTCCACCAGCCCGTTGCTGATGGAATTTTCCCCGACCCGCAGGACGGCGCCGAAATCCAGAAGCATCGGAACGTCGTCTTCGTTCAACATGATATTGCCGGGCTTGATGTCCCGATGGCACAGCTGATACTTGGTCCAGACATAATTCAGTGCTTCGGCAATGCTTTCCACGATCCGGAGTGCCTTGAGGACCGGCATCGGTCCTGACTGCGCAACTTTCGCTTCCAGGGGCAGCCCCGGAATATACTGCATGGCCAGATAGCATAGCTTGCGCTCCTGATCCACGCCGGAATCGAACGCGCACACGATATTGCCGTGCTGAATATTTCCCAGCGTCTGCACTTCACTGAAGAACTGACGGACCGATTCCCCGTCCTTCGTCAGCTCCGGATACAGAACCTTCACCGCGATCTGCCGGTTCATGGAAAGCTGCAGCGCCAGATACACGTTCCCCGTTCCGCCCGAGCCCAGCAGACGGATGATCTCGTATCCGCCGATATTATCGCCGGGCGCCAGCTGCGCTCCAGATCCGCCGATCGTCTCGCCGCAGCCGGGACAGGGCTTGCCCGTCAAATCATCCGGACCTTCGGCCGTAAGACCGCATTTCGGACAACGAAACTTAAACATTTTCCGAGGCTTCCTTTCCTCTTCCGCTTTCTGCGCCGGCGGATGCCGCTTTACTCCTTATTCCGCTTAATATAGCATCCCCCGCACGGATTTACAAACTTTGTCGCTCTTTTTTCACCGGTCCACCCACGGCTCATCGGATGAACCAAAACTCGCACGGCAAAAAAACCTGCAGGATACAGGGGTCCGGCAATCCCCGTTCGCAAAGGACACCGGACCGGAAAACGCACTCAATCCTTTTTGGCGTCGATCGCTTCCAGCTGCGCCTTGTCGGCCAGAGAAACGTGCCCGTCCACCTGTCCGTTGTCCAGATCGTTGATGGTCCGTTCGGCCAGATCACGGAACATGGCACGCAGGTCGATGACGCCGCAAATGCCGAGCCAGACGGCGGTTATGGCAACCATGCAGCAGGGAACGATCAGGAAGCAGACGAGGAAGTAGTTCCCCCACCATTCCATGGGCCAGGGCTTGATGGCGTTCCAGATGATGACCAGAATGAAGGTGCCCAGGAACGAATAGATCATACTGTAGACGAAGTAGCTCCAGGCAATCACTTTGTCCCAGAACGTGTATTCCGGCGTAATGCCGATCAGCTTGTTGTAAAGGTTCTTCCAGCTCCACGGACTGGAAATCTGGCGTTCCCCGTCCAGCGCGTATTTGCCGCGGTGGAGCATCCGTTCCAGATTGAACGGCTTTTCGTGGGAGATCCAGGAGAAGGCGAAGTAGAGGATCAGGGAGAGGACCATGGTGATGAAATACCATTCATAACTGTTGATGGGGCATTTCACCGCATCCATCTTCCAGACGACGATGGGATCGAAGGGAGCCGAAAGCGTTCTCAGGACCTTGTCCGCGGCACTTACCAGTTCATGCCGCTCCAGCCAGGGATAAACGTAGTCCGCCCAGTTCCGCTGAACCACCGCGCCGATCAGGGACATGAACACGCCGGAAAGGAGACTGACCCAGGCACCCAGCGTAGTTCCGAACCGGCTGTAGAGACCGAACACGATCAGAGGTCCGCAGCCGCCCAGCCACATGGTACAGACCAGCGTCACATACATATTGATGTAGTCCAGCTGCGCCATGTAACTGGATCCCAAATAGAAGAATACGCCGATCCCGATGGCCACCCAGCGCAGCATCCACATATGCTGCCTCGGCGTCAGCGGCTTCTTGATGAACGGAAGAATCACGTCCTGACTGATCGTGATCGTGGCACTGAAGATCCGTGTGTCGTCCGTGGAGATCATGGCCAGAATCATCAGCAGACAGAACAGCCCCAGCATACCGCCGGGCAGCATATTCCGGATCGTCGCCGACAGCATCTGCTGGTAATACAGAGTCCGGAACTGCTGGAACAGCGAATTCCCCTTCCCCTGTTCTTCCTCGCTCTTTCCCTCGATCAGATCCTGATGGACTTTGTCCAGATACCGCGTGTCCACATTGGACTTGTCGGACTGGGGCGCATCCACGCCCGGATGGAACGTCTGGACCGGCATCTCGCTGATGGTCTGCTGCACCTTGGCGCGGACCGCGCTGTCACTTACGATATCTTCGGAGATCTGGCTGATCAGTTTCTGACGGGTCTTGTGCGCTTCTGGAGCGAAGGACGCATGATTCAGAAACACCAGCACCGCCACACCCAGCAGCACATAGAACACCGTGTTGATCGCGTTCCGCCACATCCCCAGCAGCGATGCCATTTTCTGCTCGTGCGGAGTCTTGGCCGCATTGGAGGTCGAGCCCGCCCCCGTCCAGCTGGCACGGTGCAGGAACATGACCACCACGCTGACGATCAGGAAGAAATAGTTGAAGTCACGCAGATTCTTGATATCGTATGGATTAAGGAAGTTCTCCCCTTCCACGCGGGCCGAGAGAGTCGGCATGATCTGATCGGTCCACGAGAATTTGCAGAGAATGAACACGACCATGAGCACCATCAGAGGATAGCAGATGAAGCCCTGGATCGTATCCGTCACGATGATGGCCATGGAACCGCCCATACAGATAATGGAGATGGCAATCACCAGCACGATGATCATAATAAGATTGAAGGTACTGATTTCCAGCCCGATAACGGAAAACTTCTTCGGCAGATCCAGAAAGTACATGAAGAACCGCGCCGCAAGAGCCGGCATGATCATGTTCGCAAGCATCTCGGCCAGACTTCTCAGCCCCGCAGCAAATACCCGGAATTTCCGGCTGTAACGCATCTCCAGAAACTGTCCGATACTCTGGGCTTTCGTTTCACGGAACCGGTACATGCAGTAGCCGTACAGCGAAAGCAGAACGCCCAGCGGCGCCGTGATCTTGCTCCAGAAAGACAGCGCAAACCCCGTCTTGTAATGCACTTCCACAAAGGCCAGAAGTCCAATGATCGAGATCGCGCCTGCAATGTCCCCCACTGAAATCACATAACGGCCGCATACACGTCCGGCGGATAGAAAGGCCGTCACATCCCGCAGATAGCGCCGGGTGTAGAACCCCATGTAAAGAACGAACAGGACCGGGACGATGATGATCAGCCAATCATACCAATGCATAATTCTTTGTCTCCTGCGGATTCTTCCGCAAATTTGATTTCCGGGGGGACCGAGATATACCGGATACATACTCCGATTCCGCAGTATAACCTCCCTTTTCCGTTTTTTCAAGTTTTTTTGCCATCAAAAAGAGAGAAAACGCGCGTTTTTTTTTCTTTTTTCACTTTTCCAACGGTCCTGCGCATTGTTGCCGCGCCGCAGCCACCTTTCGTGTCCGTCGATCGAAAACCAGATCCCGGTCTCGTGGAGAATCCGTATCAGTGGTATGAATTTTACCAAAAATTTTGAAACGTGGCCACCGCTCCATGGCATCATCCGCTGCGGTCACTGCGGCTGTCCGATGATGCCCTCCTACGGTAAGAAGAAGGGAATCCTCTACCACTATTGCATCTGCGAAAAGCATGAGAAGTCGGTGGGCCCCAGCGACTGCCCCGTCAAAAAGGTTCCGGCCGGGATGGTGGAGAATCTGGTACAGGAGCAGATGGACAAGGTGTTCCATTCGCCGGATGTGCTGGCGGGACTGGTCGGCAAAACCGGAATGTCCCACGATGAGATTTCCGGAATGTTCGGAGAAAGATTCTGGCAGGAAGCGAAGCCCGCCGAATTCACCCGTCTGGCCCAGCTGATCCTGGACCGCGTCACGCTCTTTGAAGACCACATCGAACTGGACATCAACGATTCCGGTCACGTTCAAAACGCAGGGGGGACGGAAACGAATCGCGGCGAAGGAAACGACCGATCTGCCGGGATGTGATTCTCCCCTGCTGCTGAATCTTGCCAGGGGTTTTCACTGGCAGTCACTGATCGACGACGGGACTTACGCCAACATCAAGGCACTGGCGGAAGCCATCGGCATCGATTCCGGCGTAGTGGCGAAGGCGACGAGACTGACGCTGCTCTCGCCGACAATCGTCCGCAAGCTCATCCTCGGCGAAGCGGACCTCTCCATGCAGACCCTGCGGCGCAGTTTTCCTCTGGTCTGGGAAAAGCAGGAGAGAGAGCTGCTGAGGTGATCCGTTACCCCTCATCGCGGCGGCATCGTTGATTCGGTGTCGCCTCTTTTTTGAGCTACCAGCAATCACTTCTGCGGGATGGTGTTTTGATTCCGGGAGTCCAGAGGATATTTACCGGACCATACCGGTTTTTCACTGCCGATGACAAACAGGGAGATTTCCGCATCATTGCCTGAGATGGATAACTGCAATTTCTCCCCGTAAACGCCGTCAGCCGGATGAATGGCAATCAGACTCCCGTATATGTTCGATTCCACCGCAAGTTTGTTCCGTTTTTCGACAGGAATATCCAGCGGATGAAGCGCCAGGATTTTTCCCGCATCATCCCACACGCCCAGATAATATTGTGCCATGATGCTGGGGGACGGACTTTCAAATGTTCTCAGACAGCCGACATAGCCGTTCTTGATCTTGAAACAGGTTTTCGGCATGAGTTCGGCATGGAAATCATAATTGATTTCATTGTTCCCAGCCTTATCTTCCGTGGTGATCTCCCCATAACGCATTCGGATCGGATGTGATGGATTCCCATCCAGTCTGATCTCGCCTTTGTCCGCCAACTTTGCATAATTCTTATATTCTTCGGGCGATTCCAACAGCAGGCAAAAAGCCTCATATCGGGTAGAGAGCCGCTGTGTATCGACCATCATCCCCTTCAGCGAATTCCACCGAGCAACATAATGAGCATCCGCCGGGCGGTCGTTTTCACAGTATTTCCTCCATGCGGAAAACTCCCGAAACAAGCGCAGCCTTTCCGCATCGGAGGGCTCCATATATGGCCTGCATACCAGGGAATGCAGCTGGAATTCGGCAAACGCCTTCCGGTTTTCCATCCATTTGAAATGGAGATCGAAATCAAGTTTCTTCGCCTCCTTGATTTTCTTTTGAAAGAATTCATCAATGTTTTGAAAGTTGTAAGACCGGGCTGAAAAATAGTCGACGAACGAGCCGTCAACCACCGGATTCTTCGAAGCGTTCCGCTCTTCTGAAAAAGTTGTCAGCGGAAGCGCCGCAAAAACAGCAAACAGGCAATATTGTATGATCGGTTTCACTAAACTCTTTGTCATTTCAAAAACGTTCCACAGGCATTTACCAATTCGTCAAAGGGATCTGCAGCAGTCCTCTTGCTCAAATCACAACCTTTTCCAACATTGCCGCGGCAGATGGGGCATGCCGGATTATAAAGATAGAAAAAGTTGTCGTATTGGGAAAAATCAATTTCCCGATTCCACAAGGCAAGCTCATTGCGGCAGATGATAATTTTGTTTTCAGTCATAGCGCTGCGAACTTTTTTCAGAACGTCCTCTTTGATGTTCTTGAAATAGTTATAATACGGAGTCTTGATAAAGACGTTTTCATTGCCGAAGTTATAATAATGTCTCTTCGTGGTGAATTGTTCCAGATCAAAGGTGAACCAGGCTATCTGTGCGAAATATTTTTCCAATTCCGCGATCTTTGCTCTGGTTTCATCGAGACCTCTTCGTCCGGTAAATTTGAAGAGGTTATAATTTTCTTCCGCCGGGCAAACCGGAGGTGTCACCGGATAGAAGGCGTCGAGCAGTCCGGTGTTTTGCAACGTGTGGAGTTCAATCTTCCAGAAATCCGAGAAAGAATGAAACTCTTTGCCGTAAGCATTGAATTTCATCGAGACCGTATCATCAGCCTTGTCGGTCAACGGAATACAGATAACGTCCTTCAAAATCCCGTACTTTTCTTTTATCGCCTCACCAAGAAAAAACCAGAATCTCCATGTTTCGCCAGAATTTTTCCTGGAGAAATTTCCCGGTGATTCTTTCGGGACACAATTGTCCAGCAGAATGATCCGGGCAGTTGAAAAATCGCCCGTGAAGGTATTGCGGAGGACGAATTTGTCAATAAGTTCATCTTCATAGGTATGACTGCGGTTCCATTCATCGATGATTTCGGGGGAGATTTCAGGTGCGGGGAAGCAGAGTTCCCTTACTTCCTGCGGCATGGAACCATCTTCGAAAAAAAGAAGTTTCTTCGCTTCCATCGAACGGCGGAAGACGTTTTTGACGGCAGGGCTGAGTTTGTTGTTTCTCATAAAATCACTCCTCAAAAATTGAAATACAACGGGGGCGTGTGCATAAAGTAACAGATTTCTTTCCGATGTAAACTCGCTTTCGATAATTCACGCATAAACATGTTCTGATCCGCCATACCCGAAAAGACATTGAGGCAGTTCGATTTTTCGCCGTTTGTCACGCAGTTCCAGCATGTGCATGACGGTCTTCATGACTTTATCGTTTCGCCCGCTGACCGCCTGAAACTCTTGATTGCGCCACAGCCAGATCGTCTGCGGTTCGGCAATGCGCTGAACCGGGTACTTGCTTTCCTTGCTTTGAACAATGTTTGCCAATGTCTTCAGGGGAGATTTTCGCAAGACCCGTCCGGCCATCTGAATGGTTGGAAGCCGGGTCGCATCTTTCAGGAAAACCGTCTTCAGTTCCGGAAGATCGAACCCTTCCGTAAGTAAATGACAGTTGACGATGATCTGATACTGATCCTTGCGGAATCCCTCTAAAATTCCGTCATTGTTCTGACCACCTTGTACGACAGGACAGTCTATCCCGGCTTTTCGAAGCAAATTCTGGAATTCGGCACACTCTTTCAGTGTCGGCATGAAAACAATTGTTTTTCCCCATTGCTGCAGATCGCGCAAATAATGGAACGCAGCATTGTCCGTATCCATTTTCTCAATGTTGTATAGCTGAAACGGACTCAGATAGCCGTCCAGGATCAAGCTGCGTATGGAACAGACGTTTACGGTCTCCTTGAAGGCGAGTTTCATCCGGTCTGTTCGAAGCGGCGTGGCGGAAAGCCCCAGAAGAAAATTCGGGGACATTTCATGAAACAATCGGATGAAACTGCCAGTTGCCTCATGATGCGCCTCATCGAGCACCACGATATCATAATGTTGCGATTTTCTTGCGAACATGGATATCGGCGTGATTTCCAGATTGAAATTCTGACGGGTCTCCTCCAGCTGTTCCAGCAAAGTATGCCGGGGCGCGACCCAGGCGCAGGAAAGTGCGCCGCCTTGAAATGTGTTGAGTTCCTGCACGATGGAAAGCCCCATGATGGTTTTGCCGGAGCCGACGGGAGATTCCAGCATTACGGAATCAATTCCATTCCGGAAATATTCCATGCACTTCCGGATGCATTTTTGCTGATAGGGACGATTTTCAATCTCCATGAGGAAGACCTTTCAGATAAAAGTCCTGCGAGGGACGCTTGTTTTTGGCAAGTTCCTCAAGATCGAACTCATTCGCCAGCAGATTTGTTGCATAGGCACAGATCTGAAGGTGTTTGTCCGGCAGGAAATGAGTTGCGGTCTCTGTCAGCACGTTGAGCAGATCCATGACGCTTGCCTGTGTCGGGAGTTCACTGCGATGCCGCGAGCGGATGTTTTCCAGCCGGGTCTGCCCATACTGATTTTCCGGATGTCCGGCGATGTCATGCAGTCTCTCAACAAAGGGAACGTGGTTCTTGATGTATGATTTCATCGTATTGACCACTCCGAGAAATTCATTCACGCTTGCTTTGGTATTCTGAGCAATCTGCATCCGTTCCCGCAGAGCGTCAAAACCATTTCGATTGTTAAAACATTTCAACAACTGCTGAAGATGACGGCCATGATTTTTCTCTATCACGAGATCCGTTTCAAAACACTTTTTGCGGGCGATCAAACCGTTTGTGCAGACCATGCGGATCAATCCGAGTGCGATTGTCGGAGTCTGGCACTGATCGACCGGATATGAAAAATAGAGAAGATTTCCATACTTGCTGTCTTTGCTGATTTCCCATTCGTCATCCAGTTCCAGTGCGGATTCCATCAGAGTGGTTTCCGGATCATAACGGATCTCCGTAAGCCGCGGGTCTTCCCTGACGATACGGCAGACATTTGTCATCGGAAGTATCTCGTTGGTGGCATCACTCACTCCGTTGACCTGCATCCGTTTCCTGTCGATGCAAAGCCGCAGAGCCGTCTCTTTTTTGCGTTCGATGATCCTGCTGAACAACTCTTCCGGCGAGAAATATTGAAATAATGACTCGGCAAAGCCGAATAAAGACATCATCGTCTTCATGAAACGTTTTGTCACGAAAAAAGCATTATTTCCGATGCGGACGCCGCCGATGCTTCCGTCAACAGTAATGGGTTCCATTTCGCGCAGTTCGACAGTTTCAAACTCGAATCGGCGAATAAAACTTCCAAAATCGACCACCTCTTTTTTGTTTTTCAAGATATCTTCCATCAAATCGCCTCCTGCCATCCTTTCTTGATGTTGCTGCTGATAAAATCTTCCATGATCGTACGGATCTGCTGCTCGCTCTCCGAAATACGCAGATCCCGTTTGAGAAATTCCTTGCGACCGGAACTGTAATCCGTATAGTAGAAAACATACGCGGGGAATTTTCCGCTCTGCTCCTTATTGGTTTTCCAGATCAGGAATTTCTGGATCATCACTTTTTCACCTGAAATCTTGCGGAACACTTTTCTGTCCAGAAGTGTACTTGCCGGAAGGGGACCGTCGCCTACCTTTTTTTCGGCAAACGGGCAGATATCCGAAAGCTGGGATACACGGATGTCTTCATATACCGGTGTTTTATCTTCGCGAAGCCGGACGACTGCCGGAGCCAGTGCTGAAACGCCCGGCGTGCTGCCGCAGGAAAGCCATCCTTTTCCCTGATCGAATTCAAGAAGCGGATTCAGCTTGATCTTTCCGGCATTGCTTTCCGAGATGAGCTCGTTGACGCTGATTTCAAAAACCAGCTTGGGACACACCATCTGAAACGCATTGTTTTCGGAATCGGTGCGGATGTATTGCGACTCTGCCGCATCCTCCTTCAATGTTTCCATGAGAGGAATTCTCTGTTCCGCAGTCAATCCGTTGGACCCTGTAGCAAATGCCTGGAATCTGCCGTCTTCCCGGCGAACGGCAAACAGAAGATCACGTATTCCCTGGTCCGTTGCCGTATAGCCGACGACCACCGCATCGATTGTATGACGAGGTTTCACTTTCCAGATGATCGGCGACTCGGAGTGAACGACCAATCCTTCCGCGCCTTGTTCGACCACCCATTCGTCGAAGATAGCCTCCACTTCTTCCCTGCTTCGGGCGGAACGCATTTCTACCGGATGTATCATCTGACCGGAGAAAAGACGGCGCAGCTCTTTGTGTGTTTCCTTGTAATGAACGGCCTTGTATGGTTCGCCGTTGCGCTCCAGAAGATCGAACGGGGCGAGCTTGAGTTTCACCTTTTCCTCTGTCGGCAGTACGCGCAGGACATCGTGACAGCGGGAACGCCCGCCGTCAAGCGGGTAATAGAGTTCCGCTGCGATGACGGCGGAATCCAGCCCGGCTTTCTTCGCACATTCCGCGAACTCGTCCAGACATGGAAGCCCGGTCATAACTGCACCGCCGCTTCCCACCATGAATGCCGTGCCGTCCTTCCAGAATACGCACTGCATGAGTCCGTCAATTTTCCGGGTGACGCAGAAATCCTCTCCGGATAGCCGATTGTGAATCCTGGCCGGTTCAACCAGCATGAAGCCGCCAGAAATCCGGCGTTTGTAATTCACGGCAATCTGCTGATACTCTTTGGAATCATTCATGAGCAATCTCCTTCAACTCAAGATTTGTGAGGTGCATAAGCAAAACATATGAATTGTCCCTCACGCGCCCTTCCAAAAAGGCGCGATAAGGTGTCCCGTTGTTGGAAAGGATCAGCGGTTCGTTTCCTTTTGTCCCGCCTCCAAGCAGAAGCATGGAGTCGGACTCGGCAAGTTTCTTCGCCATTTCGTAGAGAAAATCAAAGGTCAGGCCGTTGACATGGCGCAGCTGGTAACTCCTTCCGAACACAAATCGGCGTATTGCCTGCGCCCGCGGAAATATCTTGCCTGTCCAGCGGACCGGCACTGTTTCCACCGCGATGTTCGCCTGCGTGACGGTTGCCGGGCGACTTCCTCTCTCCGTCCCATCGACAGCATAAAGATGTTCTGTCAGCGTTACGGATTTCGCCGGTTTTCCCTCTCCGTCAAGGTACACCTTCTGCAGATCCGCCAGTTTTCGGCCAACCTGTTCCATGTCGATTTCCGGATCGTTTTGGATGATCGCATCGGAAAGATTGTCGAACTGTTTCAGCAGTGCATCAGGTTCCGTTGCCCGGGTCGATTTCAGGATACGGCAATTGACCGGAACGTTTCCGTCCGCAGTGACGGAGCGGAATTTCGACTTCCTGCGGTTCAGTTCAAAACCGACCTGGGCGTCGCGTTTCTTTTCATTGGATAGATGGATGGTACGCATTTTCAGTCCTCCTGTTACATCATATCAAAGTCAATATCCTCGGATTCCTCGGATTCCGCCGCTTCCGGATCGTCCAGAACGCCCTCTTCGGAAATCCCGATAAAGGGGAAATCAACGCCTTCCCCGGCGAACAGCCAGCATTTACCGTTGGCGGCAAGCAGGAAGCCGTCATCCTCCGAAAAACCTCCGCGGTAACTGAAAGGGAAACGGCGGATCGTATCTCCGATCAGTGAGGCAAGTTCAGGGATGTCGAGCATATAAACAGCTTTCCAGATATGATCGACGAATTCCTCCAGAGTTGCGACCTCTGACAAAGCAATTTCGCCTTCGAACGAAGACATGACCCGCTGTGGGGTCTGCCCGTTCTCATCGACAACGCAGAGAGTGTTCTTTTCGATCCATTCTCCGGAATCGCTCAGCAATCCCGGTTTCACTGCGCCCGCCGGAATGATCAGCGTTCCTTCCGGATCAAGGCTTGCACATACGCATTCGTTTCCGTTTCGATCAGTCGCGATGGTTTCGCTGCGACCGTAAATCTTCTCCCGTTCCAGCTTTACGGGCGATCCGGAAAAATTCTTTCCGGATAAGGTGAATTTGAGTTCTTTCTGCATTTTTCGCTTGCTCCTTCAAAAATCTTTGACGATTTGTCTTGTTCCGTTGCAATAAATGACCGCTTAAAAAAAATATAAGGAATCAGAACAAAGACGGACAGTCCGGAACATGATTATTGCCACCAGTTGTCGGTTGACTTTACCCAAAACCAGCTGTTCATTTCCCGCCAGTTACATCTGTCGGCGAATTGCGGCTGAGCCTTCAGAAGCCAGCCCCAGGAACAGCCGTCCAGTTTATCCCACTGGCATTTGTCGGCGAACTGAGGCTGTTTTTTCAGAAGGCGACACCATGAGAAGCCTTCCAGTTTCTCCCACGGACACCTGTCGGCAAATTGGGGCTGTTTTGCAAGAAGATAACTCCATGCCCAGCCATCCAGTTTCTCCCACGGACATTTGTCGGCGAACTGAGGCTGACACCCCAGAAGCCAGGCCCACCGGCTGCCGTTGAGTTTCCTGACTCTGGCCCACGGACATCTATCCGCGAACTGCGGTTGAACGGACAAAAGATCCGACCACGTTCTGCCTCCGAGCCGCTTCATCATTTGCCACGGGCATTTATCGGCAAACTGCGGCTGTTTTGTCAAAAAATCTACCCACGCTTTGCCGTCAAGGTCTTCCAGTTTTTCCCACGGGCACTTGTCGGCAAACTGCGGCTGACTGGTCAAAAGCTCTACCCACGCTTTGCCGTCAAGGTCCTTCATTTTTTCCCACGGACATTTATCGGCAAACCGGGGCTGACACCTTAAAAGCTCCTTCCATTCGTCTGTCGAAACTTTTTCCCAGTCGCATTTGTCGGCGAACTGGGGCCGTTCCTGCAGGAGAGAGACGAGCATTTCATTACTTATCTTTTCCCACGGGCACTTGTCGGCAAACTGAGGGTCGCTTAACAGGAGCCAGTACCAGCTGCTGACATCAAAACGGTCCCAATTGCACTGGGCGGCGAATTGAGGATTCCTGTCCGCAAGCTCCGCCGAGATCCAGAGGGGCAGTTTATTCCAGTCACATTTGTCCACGAATTGCGGCTGTTTGTACAGAAGACTGGCAAGATCATTTTCGGTGATCATTTCCCAATTGCATTTGTCGGCGAACTGAGGCTGTTCCTTCAAAAGTTCAGACCAGTTGCTTCCGTTCAGCTTGTTCCACTCACACTTGTCGGCAAACTGCGGATGCTTCTGCAAAAGGTTGGACCAGTTGTATCCGTCCAGCTTGTTCCAGTCACACTTATCAGCGAACTGGGGCTGTTCCTGTAAAAGTTTCGACCAGTTGCTTCCGTTCAGCGTATTCCAGTTACACTTGTCTGCGAATTGAGGCTGTTTCTGCAAAAGATGAGACCAGTCGTATCCGCGCAGCTTGTACCAGGCACACTTGTCCGCGAACTGCGGCTGGCCTCTCAGAAGCGCACTCCACTCGTCACCATCAAACCGAAAGTAGCAGTTGTCTGCGAATTCGGGGTGAAATTGCAGCAGCACACACCAATTCCCGCTTTCAGAATAATAAATAGGATGTTTCTCCATTTTCTCTTTCCTTTCCTGGTAAAAGTCTGTTGTTCCTGTATTGCTCCGCCAACTCAAAAAGATCATTCGTTTATGATAAGATATCCTCCTGCTTGTTTTTTTCTGAAATCTTGTGAGAATGACAAAACGGGTGAGATGATCTGTAAAACTCTTTAATTTTCAAAGAACACATACTCTCCGGGGCGGAAATGCAGTCCGGGGGCCGAGATGTAATGTTGTTTCAATAACAGAAACGGGAATATTGTAAACACGTATTCCATTTTTTATATAAAACAGCTTTGCCGTTCCATTATTTTTCCGGCGACTCGGGCGTCTCCCCGGAGGATTCTGTTGCTTTTTGAATCAGTTCTCTTATCGAAGGGTGTTTCGGTTTCCTCGTGCGGAGCAGTTCGTGATGGAATCGCGTATACGGATCTTTCTCTTCCGGCGGAATGACGGTAAACTCATACCGCTTTAAATAATAATGGATAAAGAACTCCGCGTATCTGAGAAAAGAATACCCCTTCGCAGGATCGAATTTTCTGCATGCGGTCGCCAGACCGCTGTGGGCGACACGGCTTACATTCCTTTTCGGATATTTCTTTACATAATACTGGACATATTCTCCGGAAAGCAGATGGGCCGCGCTGCGATACAATTTTTTCTGTTCCTCGTTCAACATTCCGTGTTCCTCCTGTATTTGTTTACGGTTTGTATGATTTTTGCCTGCGGAAAACCGAGACTGCCATATTCCAGCCAGAGAAATTTCAATGTCCGGAAGGAATGTTTTCATCAAGAGGCAGACCCTGAAGTTTTTGGCTCCACCATCTGCTCCGATATGCTTCTTCTGTTTTCATATAGTCCATATATATTCTTCGGCAATATTTGAATTCGGTGTTTGCTACAGTAACCGGGAGACAATAAAAGTAAACACCTCATTTCAACAAAAAAAAACTCGGAGCAGTTTACTTCCTCGCCGGAAAAGTTATAGGAAAACATATTCTCATCAACCATGAACCGCGCAGAGCGGAAAGGAGTGTGTGTCATGAATTTGACCGTCAATCGGTTCGGAGGCGTTCTGATCGGCTCGCCCCGTGGAAACATCGCCGTCAACGGCGGGGGGACTCTGGAGGAAATGGAAAAGGCATATCTTCATAAAGATATCCCGCTTATCGGACTGGTGCTAACCTCCGAACACATCAATCGTTCCCGGAATGTGGAGCTGTTTGCAAAAAAACATCATATCCCCGTTCTGTCCAGTTTCATCGTGCAATGCAACATGAAGTTACATGATGTTCCGGTTCTCTACTGCTTTCCCCCGGCGGAAATCAATCTCTATGGAGTAAAGATCCGCATGCTCCATATCCATTACGATTCTGTTGATCCGATTTATCTGATCGTGGAAGCGGACGGAAAGGCGGGGATCGTCATTGACGGAAAGTTGAACGAAACTTCCGCGGAACCTCTGATGAACTGTGACAATCTGGTATTGCTGAACCGTTGCGCAATACGGGAATCCATGCCGCTGCGATTGATCCGGAGAGTCCAGTCCGTGTACAATTCCGAACAGGAACTGCGCTCGCTTTTCCGCAATTATCACGGGAATGCAATTTATGCGCCGGGAGAAACTCTTTCCAAAAAACTTGATGCAAAGGAGGCTTGACTATGGCTGCCGCTCTCATCGTATTGTTCTTTATTGCTGTCGCTATCGGATTTTTCTCGCTGGCAGGAAAATTCCTCATCGGGACATTTTACGTGCTGGGAAAAATCCTCCCCGCATTGCTGGGGAGTCTTGCGGTCATTGTCGTCGTTCTTCTGATTTTAGGTGCAATCTGCGGATAAAGGAGTAAAAAATGAGCAGTCTTTTCAGTTGGATTCTTGCAGGCGGAACTTTGGCGGTCTGCGCGGCGGTTTTCGTCGTTGTCGTTGTCCTCTATGCACTTTTCTGTGCGGGAATCCGGGCAATACGGGGCTTCCTCGATCTTTAGAAAGGTAATTCCGCTGACGTGACGATCCCGGCTGACGAATCCCGCCCGCCGGGATTTTTTTGTTCGTCTGTTGACAAAAAGGGGAGAATGCGTTATATTATGGTTGAGATTGTGTTTATCCAACAGAACCACATACGAAAGGAGTCTGAACATGCCACACTCAATTTCACAAGGATTCGTATTTCAAGGAACCAGACAGATAGATGTGTTAAATGAACTTGATATTCGGAAATCAAATGGAGAAGCTTATCAGAGAT
>JAFZZR010000134.1 GCA_017615635.1 Lentisphaeria bacterium | reverse complement strand
TTCTCCTCCTTAAAGGTTTGTATCGTGAATTGTTGTAGGCAGAATAGGCAAAATAGGCCGGATACGCCTTCGCGTTTCCGCGCTTACAGCGGGACAAGCAAGCAGATTTTTACCTCATACCTCATACCTCATACCTCATACCTCATACCTCATACCTCATCTTGCGGAGGCGTTTACCGGACGGATCTTCACGGGCTGCCAGATGCCGCTGGAGCCCCGGGAGGCGTGGACTTTGATCTGGAGCAGATTCTTTTCTCCGAACCGGATGCGGCTCGCCGGGATATGGATGATGAAGGGCTCGTTCCAGAGGACGCCGATCCCGACTTTTTCGGACTCCACCGAGTGCTCGCCCGCATATTCGCCGTTGAAGTAGACCCAGGCCTGCTCATCCACCGCGCCCACCAGAATATCCAGATCCCGTCCATCCCAGTCCTTCCGGATGTCCAGGACCGCCGAGTACCATCCGTATCCGAGATAGGGGCCCACGGGCGTGGCTTCCAGCCGTGCGGGGACCCGGACCTCGGTCCAGCCTTCCAAGGGGAAGGTGCTCACGCTCTTTTCGGCATCGGTCAGCCCCCGGTTTTCGGGATCCTTCCGGAAAACCCATCTGGTCTCGGGATCGATCCAGCCTTCGCCGATCTCCAGTTTCGGACGCTGAAGCTGCTTTTCCGGATTCTCCTTTTCGTAATCCAGACGGAACTTGATCAGGATCATATCTCTTTCCGGCTCCGCCGCCTCCGCCGTACGGGATGCCGTAAAGCGCAGGAAGAAGCGGTCTTTGCCCTTGACGAGGTCCGTGAGGACGAGCTTCGTTTCCTCGATATCGGAAGCGAGGGGCCGGTACTCCTGACTGTCGAAGGAGAGTTCCAGCTTGTTGGAGAGGCTGCCCTTCTTTGCGGAGAAGGTGAGCTCTGCGGAAACGAACGCATTATCCTCTCCGGCCTTGTACTCGAAGACGACATTTCCCTCCCGCTCGTTTTCCGGCAGGACCAGTCCGTATTTGCCGGGCTTGAAGCCTTTGAGTTCCTGCACGGAATCCCGTTTGAACTCCCGGGCGGTGAGCGCGGGCTCGGAGACATACCGGTATCTCCCGCGCATGAAGTCGCCCAGATTCCTGTATCCGTCGCGTTCCGTCAGCATGGCGCTCGTGAGTTCGAGGAAGAACTCCTTCTCATGGGCGCGGCGGAAGGCGAGTATCTCATGGAGCTTTTCCCGGGCCTGGGAGAACTTGTTCCCCGTGAAGAGCGCACTGAACTCCGTGCAGAGTTTCGCGTGCTGAAGTCCGTGCAGGATGAATTTCACCCGCTCCGGATGGCGCTTGTCCGGGGACTGTTCCGCCAGAAGCAGAGCCTCGGCCAGAATTCTTTCCGGCTCCTCGAACACGGTCAGCGGATAAAGCTTTGCCGTATCTCCGGCATGAAGGAAATCCACACCGCCTGTTCCGGGCGGGATCTTCTCGCGGGTGTACCGGATCCAGTAATCGAAATACTGCCGGATCTTTTCCGAGGCGGGCCCGAAGGCCGCATAGTATTCGGCGAGGATGTCCTCGATCTTCCGCGCGGGCTCCACGCCCAGGCACATGTGCATGTAGAGCATGGGGCCCTTGGTGGACCACATTCCCCGGAGCGAGTCGAACGCGAAGGCCGTCATGCCGTTCTGCGCGAAGAAGCGGAACATTTCTCCGGTCTGTTCGATGTCCAGCGCCGGGAGCACATATCCGGACAGCAGATAGTTGGGCCGGTATCCCATCCGTATCCCCGTCTTATGCCATCCCAGCCAGGCCTCGCGGATGTTCTGCAGATCCTTCTCCGCCACCGGATAATAGCTCGGATACCCGGAGCCCCAGGGCACGAATTTCCCGTACATCCAGGAAAGATCGGGATTCCCCGTGGGCGGGTGGATGTAATCCATGTACATCAGAATGGACACCTGGACGTCCGGATTCCTCTTCCGGGCCAGCTCACGCACTTCCCGGGCGTACCGGATGTACCGGTTCGTGGTCGAATAGCTGTGGTGTCCCTCCGGCTGCGGCGCGTCCCACGACATGCAGACCGGACAGCGGCAGAACCCCCGGGCGTCCGCCTCGCCCAGACCGATCCAGTTCCCGCCGTCCCATTTCTTCTCCACGACGAACTGATGCAGCCCCGGATTGGAGACGCAGAGCCGGATCAGCCCCCGGTCGCCCGCGTAGGGCTTCCGCTCGCCGTCGTCCCGCATGGCGAACCACTCCGGATGATCCTTGCCCCCGGGCTCCCTGTGCCAGGTGAAGATGTGCGAGGCGGGCGCGGGCTGCGGTTCCGAATCCCCTTCCTGCCAGATCAGCAGGAAGCGGCGGACCGCCTCCAGATATGCCTTTTTCACTTCAGGCGAAAAATCCAGCTGCGCGACCTCCGGATCGGGCGCCTTCTCCCACCAGCGGAAGAAGTGACGGATCCACCACTCCCGGTAAAGGAAAGCCGGTGATCCGTCCAGGCTCAGATCGTCCGCGATCACCAGCGTGGCGTTCTCCGGGACCACCGTCCCCAGTTCCCCCGGCCAGAGCCAGCGGACTCCGCACACCCGGTTCAGAAAGGCGCAGACTCCGTACAGAGTCCCGCGCCGGGCCAGACGGTTGAATCCGTTGGTATTGAACATGGCGATCCCTTCCTGACGAGTGTATTTCTCCTTCGCCTCGGGAAGCAGCTCCAGTCCGTTTTCACCGCCCGTAATGTACAGCGCCTCCGGCGTGCTCCGGACCGCCCACGCCTCCTTTTCGAATGTCTCCTGCCCAAGGCCCGCCTTTTCCGCCGCACGGGTCGCTCCCACGTAAATGGGCACCGCTCCCCCCGTGAAGGCCGATTCCCGGAGGACGGGTATCTCCGCACCCGTGATCTTCTTCAGGTGGTCCGCCAGCTCCTTGGCCGCATAGTCCGCCGCGG
Organism: Lentisphaeria bacterium; assembly: GCA_017615635.1. GTDB lineage: Bacteria > Verrucomicrobiota > Lentisphaeria > Victivallales > UBA1829 > RGIG8244. The sequence continues at coordinate 3,163 of JAFZZR010000134.1, read as the reverse complement.
GACTGGGGGCATCCGCCGTGACGATCACCGATTCGGCTTTGCCGTCCCGGACCAGGGTCAGTTCCCCGCCGAAGAGCGGCAGGCCCCCAAGCAGGGCAAGAAAAATCAGGAATTTTTTCATTGTGCAGCCTCGTCAGTCCCACGTTCCCCGCCAATGGGGTCCTTCGCTTCCGATGGTTCCGTACACGTTGTTCGGGTAGTTCCATTCTCCGGAAGAGGTCGTGTAATAGGGACAGGAGACCTTCACCCATGCGCTGTGACCGTCCAGGTAGCCGATGTTGATCCCGCCGGAATGTCTTGCGTGGGCAAGCCGTTCGGTGAACGGTTTTTCCCGCAGTTCCTGCGTACCCCGTGCCGTATCCATGATCGGACTCCAGATGGAATCCATGAGCAGATAGGTCTCGCCCGGTCTTTTGATCCGGAACGACGGCATCTGGCTGCCGTTGCTCTTCATCTCTGCGAGTACCCGGTTCAGACCGATCCCCACATAGGTGTACTTGCCGCTGTAGGTCAGGCGCTGCGCCTTATGGCCGTCGACGCCGTCCTTGCCCATCATGCCGTCCAGGGTGGGACAGCACAAAATGTCGATGGATTTCAGATACCCGAGATTCATCAGTTTGTTCGGCCAGACCGTCTTGTACTCCGCAGCGGAATCATAATTGACCGCATACTCCGGACGGTAACCGTCGTTGTCGTCCATGTAGCCGAAGAGGCAAAGCGTGGTCTGGCGTTCGTTGTTCAGGCACGAAGTGTTGTTGGCCAGCGCCTTGACCTTGCCCAGGGCAGGCAGAAGCATCCCGGCCAGGATGGCGATGATCGCGATGACGACCAGCAGTTCGATAAGGGTGAATGTGTTCCGTTTCATGTTTTTTCCTCCTGTATCAGTTCTTTGTCATTTCATCCGAAAGTTTTTCCTGCGGCAGAATGCACTTCTGCGCACGGAGCGATTCGATCAGCGTACGCGTATTGAGCGTGCACGCCGTCCGGCCCGTGGCGATCGCCTGCGCGGCGGCGGTCCCGGCCGCCTGACCGTACAGCATGCAGAGCAGCTGTCCGCGCATGGAGGCGAAAATGTGGGTGTCGTAGGAAAGCGTTCTTCCGGCGATCCAGAGATTCTCCGCGCCCTTCGGGACCAGCGTGCCGTACGGGATCCCGACGAATTCGCCCGGCTCGAAGGGGAACGGCGTATCGAAGAACGTTTTCTTGAACCGCTTGTACTCTTCGGGCGAGGCGTCGCGCACGTGAAGATCGATCCTCTGCGCATTGATGGCGATCTGGTCGGGGAACTGTCTCTTGTTTTGATAGTCGTCGAGGGAGAGCCAGTACTCGCCTTTGATCCGGCGGGAATCGCGGACGCCCATCAGGGGCGCCGTGTACACCAGATTGGTGTTGGCGAACTCCTTGAAGTACGTCTTGAAGAAGCGGATGTACTCCTGAACCTGGAGACGTCCTTTGGCCATTCCCTCGGAAAGACTCCGGCAGTTCAGGGAGTTCAGATTGAAGATGTGCCCTGCGTTCATGGCGCCCAGGTCCCGGAACGAGCGGAAGATCCCGGGCACGTGCCGGTCCGGCTGCGAGAAGAATCCGTCGTCCACGGCCTTGTTCACCATGGCCTGCTGACCGACGATAAGTCCGCATAGATCAATGTTCATCTTCTTCCAGTCGATTCCGTCCACGACGGCGCAGAGGGTCGGCGCCATGGCCACGCCCGGCTCGAAGCATTCGGCTCCGCACAGTTTGACCAGAGAGGCGTCGCCGGTGGCGTCGATGAACGTCTTCGCCTTGATGTACCGGAATCCTTCGATGTTGTGCGCGATGATCCCGTTCACGAAGAAACGGTCCGGATCCCGGTCCACGTCCACCGCCTGCGTGAAGAAACGGACTTCGATTTTTTCCTTTGCCAGCAGTTCGTCCAGGACCAGCTTCAGTCCTTCCGGATCGATGGCCGCAAATTTCGCCACGGGTTCAGGATTGGGGCCGGGCTGGAACGCATAGCCTCGTTCCTCCAGGATCTGGTAGATCTCCAGCGGGATCCCGCCCACTACCCGTTTTCCGTACCGCACAAACGGCGCCCACTGCAGAACCAGTCCGGCAGTCCCCATGCCGCCGAGAAAACCGAGGCTTTCCAGCAGGAGGACCTTTGATCCAGCCCGGGCCGCGGCGAGCGCGGCCGCACATCCGCCGGGTCCGCCGCCGGCGACCACGACATCATACCCCTCTTCGACGGGGATATCGCGTTTGAAAGAGTACATCATGATTCCACCTCACGGGTTGATTCTGTTCGCTTGAAAGAGGCGCGTGATCTTCCGCCGAGCCTCCGTATTTCAATCTTCAATCCCAGTTTCCATACCAGGCATTTCCGCCCCAGCCGATGGTCCCGTAGACGTTGTGCGGATAATTCCAGTTGTTCGAGGCCGTTCCCGTGTAGAGGGGTTCCTTCGCCATGATCCATTCGGCGTGGCCGTCCAGGAATCCGATGTTGAGTCCGCCCGTATGACGGGGATAGGCAACACGCGAACCGGACGGCAGCTCCCTTGCCTCCACCGAGCCTTTGGCTCCTGCCATGTCCGCATCCAAGGCCGTGTCCATAATGAGATAGGTCGCCCCGGGCTTTTTGATCTTGAAGGCAGGCTGCTGCCCGGACGGCCAGGCGATCCTGCGGTTGATCCCGATCCCGGTGTATGTATAAAGCCCCTTATACTTGCTGCGCTGGGAGTCGTACCCGTTTGTCCCGTCTTTTCCCATCATGCCATCGAGCGCGGGACAGAAAAAGGTATCCGGCGATTTCAGACAGCCGTTGTCCAGCAGCAGATTCGTCCAGGCCGGATCATACACCGGACGGAAGCCGTTATGGTCATCTATGTAGGCAAAGATCCCCAGCGTGGTCTGGCGCTCGTTGTTCAGGCACGAAGTGTTGCCGGCCAGCGCCTTGACCTTCCCCAGGGCGGGCAGAAGCATCCCGGCAAGAATGGCAATGATGGCGATCACGACCAAAAGCTCGATCAGCGTGAATTCTTTTTTGCTCATGTTTTTCTCCTCCTTAAAGGTTTGTATCGTGAATTGTTGTAGGCAGAATAGGCAAAATAGGCCGGATACGCCTTCGCGTTTCCGCGCTTACAGCGGGACAAGCAAGCAGATTTTTACCTCATACCTCATACCTCAT
>JAFZZR010000133.1 GCA_017615635.1 Lentisphaeria bacterium | reverse complement strand
GCAGACGTCCTTTGCCGGAGTCCCTGCGTACTCGGTCCAGATCTCCCGGATCCGCTTCTGCGTATCCATGACGGCTTCGCCCTGATAAAATTCGCCCCACATGTCGAACCACCAGAGATTCGTCCGCTTGATGAGCCCCAGTGAAGCCTCACGCTTCAGTCCGGCCACGGTGGACGCCTCGTCGGGCCAGGCGGTCGACATCCTCAGCGTGATGTCCGGAGTCAGCCACGGATTGTACGTATGGGTCCGCTGGTCGCATTCGTGAAGCAGGCGCTTGCCCCGGACGGCCGCCGTTCCGTGCGGGATCAGGAATCCGCTGCCGCCGCCGATTTTCCGGGCGCTCGTGTAGGTCCCGGGCGAAATGAGAAAGTCGATGTCCGGAGAATCCAGCACGCGTTCGTAGTCCAGATGCCCGCAGGAGACCAGGTTGCTTCCCGTTTTTTCCAGAATGTAGCCGTAGAAGCAGCCGATCTGCGCCTTGTCTTTGATGATTTTCCGCGTAATGGAAGCGACTTCCAGGATCGTGTCCGCGATAGCCTGATTGCAGAAGCGCCAGTAGTCCACTGCCATTTTGTCCTTGACCGGATCCCGCAGAAAGTTTTCGTGCGAAGCCCGTTCCCGTACGGAGATTGCCGGAATATCCACCGGATCCGGCAGTTTGTTCTTTTTGCACCATCGTCTCCAGGCTTCCCTGCGGTGCTGATCGTCGCCGCCCAGCGAGTAGTCGTACCATTCGTCGGTGGCACCGCAGGCCAGGACATACGCCCGGATCCGCTTCCCGTATTTGCGGTCGGCGTAGCGGACGAACTCCTTCAGGTAGGCGGTGACCGCCTTTTTCCAGAAGGGATTGTGCACGGCTTTGCCCAGATTGTTGAAGGAATCGCAGCTTTCGAACGCCATGTAGTGCTCCAGCCATACCGGAGAGTTGAGGTCGATCATGCAGAGCAGCTTCGCGTCCGGCATGGCCTGGGAAAAATCGCGGACCATCTGGTCGAACGGATTGAAATCCAGGTGATCGAACCATTTCCAGACCGGCGGATACGGACTGTACGGCGTCCCCCGGGAATTGACCGTGTGCGCGGGAAAGGCGCAAATGGTGTCATACCCGGCACGGGCGAACCGTTCTATGGTGTTGAGCGGGGCGATGAACGAGCGGTATGCCAGAAACGGGATCATGGGAATTTTCCTTCCGTCACATTATGCTTGTTGAACCAGGTCCAGCTGTAGGTCTTGCCCGGCCCCACCACGGAATCCTTTAACTCTTCAGGCTGGATCCCAACGACATGACCGTCTCCGTAAACAATGGTGCATTTCCCCTGATGACGGAAATGTGGAATTCCCTTGTCACCGGATCCATAAGCATTGTCATTCAGTCTGTAGTTCTGCATCATGATCCGGCTTGTTTTGTAGGTGGCGGTCATGAGAGTATCCCCGGCCAGAATCATTTCCTGCGGAGAATCCCAGACAACGGGACTGCCCGAATAAGGGACATTATTAGTTGACAGAATGGGGTGTTTTTTCTGAAAATTCATGTACCTGGTGTACTCCTGATTGTAAACCCGCAAGCCGGTGACGTTTTTATCCCATTCCACAAGACGGGAATCCGGACATTTGAAAATATCGTTGATATCCCGTGTGGTATCGGACACAAACGGTCCCGGACTTTTCACATATCCAAGATACTGCAGCATATCATACCACCTGGCATGGTGTCCTGCGATTTCTTCCGTGCGGTGCTCCACCGGATACATCCAGCCGCCGAAATCATTGGCATAAAGGTTGATTGCCAGGAATGTCTGTCTGTGGTTGTTGAGGCACTGGATTCCGACCGCCGAGGCTTTCACCTGTCCCAGCGCCGGCAGAAGCATGCCTGCGAGAACGGCGATAATTGCGATCACGACCAGCAGCTCGATCAAAGTGAATCTCCTTCGAGAGTCTTGCAAAGAACGTGCCGCCCGGAACCGGTTTCGTTTTTTCATGTCGTCATCCTTCCGTTGAAAGTTACAAGTGAACCACTCGCTATATCAAGCCTATACATACAGTAGTTCTGCAGTTTCCTAAAATCAAGAGATCATGAGTTTTTTTTAATAAAAATGTGAGCCACCCTGTTTTTTTGCTTTTCTCATTTCCCTTCGAAGAAAAATTTGACTGTTCCGCAGCGGTATGCTATAGTAACTCCCGGATGAACAGAAGCAAAAGGATCGTATGTATGAACAAGCTGGACAGGATTCTGGAAACGCTCAGAAATGAGCTCGAATCGGGACATTACAGGATCGGCGATAATTTCCCCTCTCAATACGATCTTGCGCTCCGCTTCGACGTGAATCCGAAGACTGCGAACAAGGCGGTCTCGCTGCTGGCGGCGGAGGGACTGCTGGAACGGCAACGTCGCGGTCAGGGGACCCGTGTACGTGCTGTGCATACGCTGAACAGAAAATCCGCCATTGTCTTCCTGGGGCCGTTGAGCACGGAGTATTCCGTACAGGCATTGAACGGAATCCAGGCCCGGGCTATGAAGGAAAACATATTCACCATCTACAGTACGCCGATGCCGCAGGACCTTCCGGAGGTGCTTGACAAACTGGAAAATTCGGGGATCCGCGGGATCATTACCACCGGCTACGGGAAAATACAGGGGAGAGATATTCCCATTGTACACATGGATCCGCCTTTTGTCTCCTCCCGCTGCAGCTGCGTAACAGGAGAAAACTACCAGGGCGGTCGGGATATCGTCAAGGCTTTTCTGGACCGGGGACACCGGGACATCATCTCTGTCTTCTGCGATACCGTTTCGGCGAAACGGAAACAAGGCGTCATCGACGCGCTGAAGGATGCGGGGATTCCGGATGCGGAATCGCGTATCTGCTCCACGCTGAATTACGGGATTTACGAGACCCGTCTGGCTCTGAAGAAACTGCAGAAGAGATTTCCCCGATATACTGCGGTGATCGCGGGGACGGATCTGATTGCGCTGGATGTATTCCGGCTTCTCCCGGAACTTGCACCGGAAAAAGCGGGACGGATCGGGTTGGCCGGATTCGGAAACCTTTCCGGTGTCAACGATCTTATCGCCATGGCCACCGTGGATCAGCATCCGTTCCAGATGGGTGTCGCCGCAGCGGAAATGCTGTTTAGACTTTCGGATGATAAAAGCCGGAAGTCCGAAACCGAATACATCCCCATGGAAGTGATCCGCGCCGACAATATCCCAATCATACGGAATCGTTGATTTTTCTTCGGTGCGAGTATAAATATCGGCAGGGCCACAAGTGGAGTTAGCAGAACCAACTTATTCACTTTTAGGCCCTCACGATTTGATGAACCAGCCGCCAGTTTTTTTCGAGCCGCGATATTCGATTCTGGCATCAGAACCCTCCCGAAGACGCCGGAGGATCCGGTCTATCTCCAAGAACTGCAGAAAAACGGAATTGGCTGACCTCTGCTGTGTTGTCCAAGTCAATTGCAGACAGACAAGACGCTGTTGCGCCCCGTGCATGACCGTCAGGAGCAATACTCTTCCTTGATCCAGTCGGTAAGCTGGCCCTTGTCGGGATCCTGAAACCTCTGTTTGAGAGAAAACAGGATACGCTACGATATGACACGCAAAAGCACATTTCCCGTGCAAAGTGGGGCAAAATGGGGCAAAATTGCGGTTTTTGAGGCTAAAAATGGCGGAGAGGGGGGGATTCGAACCCCCGGTACGGTATAACCCGTACGACGGTTTAGCAAACCGCTCCCTTCGGCCACTCAGGCACCTCTCCGCTGGGGATGGAGAGTACTATACCGCCGCAATCGATCAAAATCAAATCGAAAAGCGCTGAAAAATGAGAAAATGTTGAAAACATCCGCCGGCATAATGCCGTCCGTCATATCCGATCGAATCCGGAGAGGAACGCGCAATGAAAAAAAATTTTTTTCTCCCGGCCGGATTTGTCTGCAGACAGGTTGACAAGGCGAAGCAGTTCATGTATATTACGTTCCGTTGTGAGCATGTGAAGCCATCTTGTCAACAGGGAAAATATGAAATCTTTTATCGCTTCCAATCCGACCCTGCTGCTGCATTATTTTCTGCCGCCCTTTTTCCTTTCGTTTTTTTCACGGCCGGGAGAAAAATATTCACTGCATTAGATAGATACAGAAATCAGGTGATGTCATGCAAAGTTATATCTATTCTTCGATAGCCTTTGTGGCGATGGTGATCCACCTGATCATCAATGCCGGTCTGCGCACAGATCCGGGAATGAATTCCGCGCCTGGAACACGGGAGTACCGCCTTTTTCTGAAGGGGATCTTCGCCTACTATATCGTGGATGCCGCCTGGGGTGTGCTGGCGGGACTCGGCTGGACACGTCTTCTGTATGTCGATACGATGATCTATTACATTGCCATTGCCGTATCCGTACTCACGTGGTGCCGTTTCGTTGTCGTCTACCTGGACCTCAGCAAATGGAAGGCGCGGATGCTCTTCTGGTTCGGATATGCGCTGCTCGCCCTGTATGTCGTACTGCTGACGGTCAATATTTTCAACGACTGTCTTTTCCATTTTGATGAGAAAGGCCAGTATTGCGCCGGGTTCAACCGCTGCCTCATATTCTATCCTCTGGTCGGATTGAATGTTCTGATGGCGGGATGCGCGCTTGTAAAGGCCCTCGGCAGTCAGGATCCCGTGCGTAGACGGAATCTGGTCGTTTTTCTGTTCTGCATCACGATGGCGGAGACGATCATCTTTCAGATACTCTGGCCGCTCTGGCCGTATTACGCGCTGGGCTTGCTGATAGGCAACTGCTTCTTCCACATATTCGTCGTGGAGGATAAACAGAACGAGCTGCGGCGGGCCGTCATCGAGCGGGAACAGACAGCCAAGCACATGGCGGAACTCGAAAAGGCGCTGGAGCGTGCCCGCACGGCCGAGAGATCCCGGAGCATGTTCTTCAGCATCGTGAGCCATGACATCCGCACGCCGCTGAACGCGATTCTCGGCTATGCCGAACTTCTGCAGGACGGGATCCGGGATGAGAAGGAGAGAGAGGAAGCGCTCCAGTCCATTCGCGCCAGCGGCACGACGCTTTTGCAGCTTGTGAACGACGTTCTCGACCTGGCGAAAATGGATTCCGGGAAGATGAAGCTCAATCTGGAGCCCCTGAAGCTGAGCAAACTGACAGATGATGTGTTCGCCTCCTTCCGGCTGACCGCTGCGGCGAAGGGGATCGAACTGATCAATCGGACGGGGGATGTACCGAGCCTCATGCTGGATGAACACCGTTTCCGTCAGATCCTCTTCAACCTGGTCGGGAATGCGGTCAAGTTCACGGCGAAAGGCTCCATAACGGTTGGTGCATCCTACAAGGACAAATTACTTGAGGTCTCCGTCTCCGATACCGGATGCGGCATCCCGACCGACATGCTGTCGAAGATCCTCGATCCGTTCGTCCAGGTTCAGGATCCGAGTCATTCGGCGGATCGCGCCAGAGGTACGGGATTGGGTCTCTCCATTTGCCGAAGCCTGATCAAGGTGATGAGCGGCAATCTCTCCGTCGAAAGCGAACCCGGAAAGGGATCGACATTCCGGGCCCGCATCCCGGGTGTGATGCCCGGCGGGGAAAAAGAAGGGACTTCCGCCCAATCCGGGTATGTCATTGATTCGAAAAAACTGCCGAAGCACGTCCTCGTCGTCGATGATTCTCCGGTCAACCGCGCGGTTCTGACCGCCTTTCTGAAGAAAGCGGGGATCACCTCGATCGGTCATGCGGGAGACGGTGAAGAGGCGCTTGCGGAAATCGAGTCGGCGGAGAAAGCGGATCATCCTTTCGATTTCGTCTTTTCGGACTTCTGGATGCCGAACATGAACGGACTTGAGTTCATCGAAAAACTGAGAGCCGACCCCCGTTTCGAGAAACTTCCGGTTTTTGCGCTGACCGCGGACACGGAGAACCAGAACGACTCCCGATCCCGATTCTTCTCCGGGATCCTTCTCAAACCGCTGACATACGGGAAACTCATAGAAGTATTTGCATCCGCCGAGAGTCTGTGCGGAAACAAAGACGGTAAAAACGGGTAAGGGACCGTAAACGCGCCCGCCCCCCTTTTCCTTCGGGCGGACGATTTGGAGCCAATTGGAACCGTCCTTTATTTAATTCTTCGGTTCCGCCGGATGTGCAGACAGACTCTTCGGTTCATCGATCTGGAACGAAAATTCCATGACGCGGACATTGTTTTCCGCGCCGAACCGGATCAGCTTTTCCCTCATGCGGTCGGAAATCGTTCCCAGAGCAATGACGATCTCGTCGAACCGGTATTTTTCCTTCAGCCGGACCAGATCACGGGAGCGCCCCAGGACATTCTGTCCGTACACGTTCAGGCCGCGGAGAGAGGGATTGTCATC
>JAFZZR010000132.1 GCA_017615635.1 Lentisphaeria bacterium | reverse complement strand
TTTGGATGCAGCCGTATTCCCAGCCGCAGTGTGCGCATCTGGCCCTGTACCGGTGCATTTTCGAAACGGCCGCACCGACTGAAATACACATCCGCTTCAGCGCGGATGAGCGCGCACAGCTTTTTCTGAACGAAAAATTCCTGACGGAAGGCCCCGAACGGGGAGCCCGGGAGTACTGGTATTACCGCGATCTCACCTTCGATGCAAGCCCCGGCGTCCATACGTTTCTCGCCCGGGTCTCCGTCTTTCCCGGCGACTGGGAATACGCCCAGATGTCCATCCGTCCCGGCTTCTTCTGCGAAGATCATTCGGGACTGCTGAAAAACTGGGAATGCCGGATCGAAGAGGGGGTGTTTTTCGAGAAGCCGTTTCCCGACTGGGCGGCGGCTCCCCGGGTGCATGTGACGAAGCGATACGGCTCCGGGAGATGGGAGCCGGTCCGTTTTCTTCCGCAGGACCGGGTGCTGCACGCGCCCGACCTTCCCGAAATGAGACACGAGAGGGTCATTCCGGAACGCAGGGGGAACGGAGTGTACTATTTTCCCCGTTACACCTGCTGCCGGACCGTCTGGCACTTCCGGGGGCACGGTCAGGTAAAAGTCCGCTGGAGCGAGACCCCCTATCTTTCCGAAAAATTCGATCCCGCCCTGCTGCAGGGGGAAAAGGGCAAGCGCGACGGCAATGTCTTCATCGGCAATCACGACGTGTTCGACGTCGACGGAACTCTCGACTGGCGGGATTTCCAGTGGCGGGCGGGGCACTACGTCGAAACGGACGTTTCCGGTGAGGTCACGGTCGACGCGGAATTTTACGAAACGGGGTATCCGCTGCCGGAGTACCGCGGGGATTCCGCGCTGGCCCGGGCCGCCGTGGAGACGCTCCGGGCGTGCGCCCACGAAACTTTCATGGACTGCCCGTATTACGAACGGCTTCTCTATGCCGGCGATTCGCGGCTGGAGGCCATTGCGCTGTACCGTCTGACGGATGACCACCGTCTCGCGGCGAAAACGCTTCGCATGCTCCTCGCCTCCCAGCGTCCCGACGGATCGATCCTCACCCAGTATCCCTCCCGTTCGGTCCAGATCATTCCCTCGTTCATGCCGATCTTCGTCCTGAGTTTTCACGACTACTGGAAACGGCACAAACAGGATCCTCTGCTGCAGGAGCTGAAGCCGAAACTCCGGAAGCTCGTCGATTATCTGACGGGGCACATCGCCCCGGAGGGCCTCCGGCTTCCCGGATGGCAGTTTCTGGACTGGTGCGGGGAACCGTGGAAAAACGGCGTTCCGCCCGGTGACTGCGGCGTGTCGCTCCTCGGCGTGCTCGCGTTGCGGGCCGCTTCGGAAATTCTGGCGGATCCGGACTTCGCGGAAACCGCGGGGAAACTGGCTGAAACCGTGCGCCGCCGCTATTACGTTCCGGAAAAACGGCTGTTCGCGGACGACGCGCAAAAGCGTTTCTTTTCGGAACACGCCCAGTCACTGGCCGTTCTGGCCGGATTTCCGGAGGTCCGGCTGGACGCGCCCGGATTGATGCCGTGCAGCATCTATTTTTCCTACTACTACCTCTCCGCCTGTGCAGCTCTGCACCGGGAGGATTTGATCCGGGAGCGGCTCCGCCGCTGGGAAAATGTCCTCAAGGAAGGGCTTACGACATTTCCGGAGGAGTTCGGCGTGACCCGTTCGGACTGCCACGCCTGGGGAGCCTATATCCTGGAATTTCTGCCGCAGACGGGAAATCCCGATACCCATCAAATCCTCGGCGGCAGAGAAGTCAACTCGCTTTTCGAGAAAAATGCTTTGTTTTGAAGTTTCCTTCTTTGCTCCTGCGGTGACATTGTCGTTCAGAAAACATCATCGATTTTCAAACAGCGGAATCCTCCATCCGGGAGGTGCACGATGTTTTCTTCGTCCGTGAAAAGGCCCTGTTTATTGCCGGGCTCCGGTTCGAATGCGGTGATCGCGCCAGCTGCCGGGTGCAGAGTGACGGAGTCCGTTCCGCAATTCATATCCAGCGGCGGCCGCACATAGTCGCGGATCACGACATTTTTCATTTTGAGCTGGAGCCCCCACAGGGGGTATCCGTTGATCCGGGGGGAAGAGGAGGATTCCGGAACTTTGCAGACGCGGATATCCGAAAATTCCACGTTTTCGATCAGTCCCGATCCCGGAGGGGCATCGCCGAAGGCATTGGCATTCAGCAGCAGGAAACGGCAGCCTCCGCGGATATTCTTCGCCCGAATGTTCCGGACAGGATGATCCTTTGTCAGAATACGGAAGAAACCGTAGACGCTGTCGGCAAAAACATCTTCGATCTCGATATCTTCGATGGGGCCGAGATCGATGCCGTAATTGACCGACGGCACGTTCCGCTCTCCCCGTCCGAAATGATCGTTCTCCGCGGCGCCGTCATGGGCATTGAGTGCGATCATATCATCCCCGGGCGTATAGGGTGAGATCCCGTAAAGCCCTTTGATTCTGCCATGAAAACAATTTCCGTTCAGATGGACGCCGTCCTGGTTCGGACGGAAGCAGGAGCTGAAAAATTTGACGTTCAGGATACGGAAATCCGTGATGTTGCACATGCGGATGAAATAGGACTCCGCACGGGCGACCGTAAGATCACGGATCGTCAGATTTCTGACCCGGTTGAACCGGAGCGCGATGCCGCTGTACGAATTTTCCGCATCAAGCGCATTTTTTCCTCTGGGATTTGCGGGATTGTTGCCGTCCCAGACGCCGCCCTCCAGTTCGATACACTCGTTCCCGGAATCATATTCATCGGCGTTGGCGACCAGGCAGTCGTGGACATCGACCGCCGTATGGTCCATCCGGCGGATCACGGTGTTTTCCGTCGCCCGGATCGTGGTGTGGGAAAATATGCGCAGTGTCCGGGAGACCGGAAACAGCCCTCGCGGAAGTTCCAGCAGAAGATCACCGCCGTTCAAGGCACTTTGGAGCAATTCGAAAGAATCTGCCCCGGGATCAGGGGCGGGCAATATGATATGACGCCTCAACTTTCGATCATCTCCTGTCACGTGACTTTTTCATCCGGCGCTGTTCCCTTCGCAATCATTTCTCCTTCAGTTCCGCCAGTTCGACGTGATCGATCCAGCAGATCCCTTTGCTGGTCCGGATATCGAAATCGAAGTGCGGAGCAAATTTCCGTCCGAAAGAAGGGGTTGTTTTGAAGGTATATTCCAGCCGGGTCCACGGCGAAGTTCCGCTGAATCCGGCCTTCCAGTCCCCCATCACGTACAACGTCCGTTCCGGAATTTCTCCTCCCAGCCGGACGATCACTTTCAGCCCCGGAGCGGTCAGTTTTTCCGCTCTTACGAAAAACGACAGTTTGTACCGGCAGTTCGGTTTGAACGCGATATTCTGCCGGACAGAACGGCTGGGGCCCTCCAGACGAAGTGATGAACCGCCCGTCACAAAAGTCTCGCGGTCCAGCAGGAGCGGCGCGGCGCTGCCCCATCCTTTGCGCCCCATGAAGCGCTTATGATAAACCGGACCGTCGAAATCCGGAAACGGGATCAGATTTTCCGTCCGCGGCGCAGCTTCCAGCCGGATCGTTCCGTAATATTCCTGTGTATTGCGTTCGCCGGGACTCCAGATGTAATACTCCGTTCCAACTTTTTTGTCCCGCAGGACCCGATGCCGGGTGAAATTGCCGATGAGCGTCTTGACGTCGGTCAGCTCAGGCAGCGCTTTCCGGGGGATCCGAACTTCCGCGGTCCACGCCTTGTCTGGAACGGTCCGCACCCTGGCGTCGAAGCCGCTGAATCCCTTGGCGCCGTTACTGCCGTACCGGATATCGGAAATCCTTCCGGCGGAAGTGACAATGAACTGATAGTGGTTACTTTCCGTGTTTTTCGCCAAAAAGATCTCGATCCCGTTATCCCGCCACATATCGATATCGTTGTTTTTCCGCTGCGCCGATGCGTTCATAATCTCCGTTTCAGGCTCTTCCGCCTCGAAACCGAAATAGAAATAGTCGTGGTCGTGCAGCATTTTCACTTTGGTCCGAACCTCGTTTTTCAGCTGCGCGGCCTGGGTCACAGACAGATTGACCGAACGGGGCACAAGCCATACGGCGGGAGCTTTTTTCCAGGCCGGTTCATCCAGCTTCCCG
>JAFZZR010000131.1 GCA_017615635.1 Lentisphaeria bacterium | reverse complement strand
GACCTGCCGGATGTGGCACGCATCTTCCTCCGATGCGGCGGAAAGCAGCTCTTTCTCTCTTTTTATGGAGGCGAACCGCCAGCGGAAAGCCACGGCGAATCCCTGAATGCCGTCGCGGAAACGGATCTTCTTGCCTTCCGAGGTCTTGCGCGGATAATACCGGATCGGTGTCTCCCGGATCTCATATCCGAGGCGCAGAATCTTCGCCGTCAGTTCCGGCTCCCATTCGAAATGATTTCCTTCGAAGAGGATAGACCGTATCAGATCTCCGTCGAACGTCTTGTAGCAGGTGGCTTCGTCAGTCAGATTGGCGTTGAACAGCAGATTGATCCAGAAGGTGAGGGAGAGCGCTCCCAGATAGAAACCGGGCGAGGAATAGATCCGGTTCCGGTTGGCGTCCTCCCGCGTCCCGTATACCACCTTGCATTCTCCGCGGAAAATCGGACCGGCGCACGCCTCGTAGTCCTCCGGATCATATTCCAGATCCGCGTCCTGCACGATGAGCACACCGCCCGTGGAATGGCGGATCCCCATGCGGACCGCGGATCCCTTGCCGCCGTTTTCCTTGTCCAGAAGGAGAACCGTATTGCCGGAGGCCCGGTCGCGTCCGGCGGCCCAGCGGTGGATCAGTGCGGGCGATCCGTCGGTGGAACCATCATTCACCACAATGATTTCCAGCGGATGTCCCGGAATGCGGACTGCATCCACTTTTTCCAGAAGGGCGAGGATCGTGCGCTCTTCGTTATAGACCGGAATCACGACGCTGAGGACGGGATTCTTTGTCTTTTCCGCTTCCTTGTGGCTGTTCATGTCCGATCGATCCGGCGGGCGGTTTACATGGCGTCCGGGACACCGATGGTCAACGTTTTCAATCCGTCTGCAATGAGGTCGCGAATGGCGTAGCAGAGGGCCAGACGTGCGGAGCGGAGCTTTTCGTCATCGCCGTTGAGGACCGGTTTTTCCCGGTAGAAACGGTTGAAGGACTTCGCCAGATCCAGCAGATAGGCCACCAGAATGGAGCAGTCCAGTTTTTCCGCGGCGGTGCGGATGACGGAGGCATACCGCAGCGCGGCGACGGCCAGTTCCTTCTCTTCCGGCGAGTCCAGCAATGTCCAGTCGGGCGAGGCGGCGGAAAATCCGCGTTCCTCGGCCTTGCGCTGAATGGAGTTGATCCGGGCGCAGACATACTGCACATAGGGTCCGGTATCGCCTTCGAACCGCAGAGAGGCTTTCGGATCGAAAAGGATCGTCGTCTTGGGATTGAACTTCAGAAGCATGAATTTCAAGGCGCCCATGCCCACGATCTCCGCCCGTTCCTCCAGATCCGCGGGCGCGGCTTCTCCTTCCGCCAGACGTTCCAGCGCGGCGGTCCGGGCCAGATCGTGCATTTCGTCGAAGAGATCGTCGGCGTCCACCACGGTCCCCTCGCGGCTCTTCATCCGTCCGGAAGGCAGATTGACCATGCCGTAGGAGAGATGGAAGAGCGCATCGGCCCAGGAGCAGCCCAGTTTTTTCAGGATGGCGAAAAGCATTTTGAAATGAAGATTCTGCTCATCGCCCACGACCCAGATCATGGAGTCGGGATTGTGCTCCCTGCGTTTCAGAAGCGTCGTTCCGATGTCCTGCGTGATATAGACGCTGGTCCCGTCCTTCCGGAGAAGGACCTTCTGTCCCAGCTTGCCCAGGTCGGCAATGACCGCGCCGTCTTCGCGTTTCTGGAAGATGCCCTTCTCCAGCCCTTCCGCAACTGTGCTTTTCCCAAGCAGATAGGTCTCGCTTTCCAGATAGGTTTTCCGGAACTGCACACCCATGCGCCGGTAGGTCTCGTTGAATCCGTCGATCACCCAGGTGTTCATGGTGCGCCACAGCGCGCGGACTTCGGGATCCTCCGCCTCCCATTTCCGGAGCATCTCCTGCGCTTCGCGGCCGATTTCGGTTTCCAGAAAAAGTTCATCGCTGTCTTTTTCCGCCAGTTCGGGATGGGCCTCCTTCAGCGCTTTGACTTCTTCGGAGAACATCTGATTGAATTTTACATAGAAGTTCCCCACGTAATGATCGCCCTTGATCCCTTCCTGCTCCGGCGTCCGGCCGTTCCCCTGACGCTGATACGCCAGCATGGATTTGCAGATATGGATTCCCCGGTCATTGATGAGATTCACCGGCACGACGTCATGACCGGCGCGGGCCAGCAGAGAAGCCACGGCCATACCGATGGTGTTGTTCCGGACGTGGCCCAGATGCTGCGGCTTGTTGGTGTTGGGCGCCGAGTATTCGATGAGGATGCTTTTCCGATCCTGTGCCGGCAGCGAGGCTCCCGAGAGCAGCGCGGGCATATCCGCCAGCGAGGCGCGGAACAGCGCCTCCGGCGTCAGCACCACGTTCACGAAAGCCTTGACGCATTCGGCGGACCGGACGTCCGCATGTTTCTTCAGAATGGCGGCGGCTTCTCCCGCCAGGGCGTCCGGCCGCATCCCGAAACGGGAGGCGATCCGGAAACAGTTGACCGTGATATCGGCGTTCTGGCCCGCGGGACAGACGTCCCACGGAATGGGATCGGCGGGGGCTTCGGGCCGGGTGGCGCGGAGCTCGTCCAGAAGGAAGGAGAGACAATTCAGAATCATGATGAAATTTACCGTATTGGCGGACGGTCCTGAGCCGTCCGCGGTTCCTTATAGTGTGGTGCGGATCACCGTGGTGGTGATTCCGGGAGAGACTTTGACGACATACCGGCCGAAACACGCGGGGATCAGAACGGAGGTACAGGCAGGCACCTCCGTACGGAATTTCGTGTTTTCGACGGCGATGGGCCCGTTGATCGGGGTCAGTACATGAAAACTTCCGGAGCTTTCCGTATTGTCGCGCCATTCGTCCACCAGCTTCAGATCGTGGCAGATGAAGTACGGACAGCGGTTGATGATCGGATACTTCCGGTTGTGGTCCGTCGTATTGCTGGCTCCCGAAATCCGAGACGCCGTCCGGTCGATGAAATCCATGCAGGAGAGCGCCTCGTGCAGATGGAGCGGCCGGAGTTTCCCCTCTTCATCGGGGCGGTCCCAGTCGTGGATGCGGTAGCCCGTATCGGAGTTCTGCGAAATTTCCAGAAGCAGGTTGCCCGCGCCGGCCATGTGGATGCGTCCGGCGTTGATGAAATAGGCGTCGCCGGGAATCGAATCGAAACTCTGGACGTCGTTTTCGATCTGGGCAGAATTCAAATGATCCATGAACTGCTGCCGCGTCGTATTCCCCTTCAGTCCCACAAAGACCTTCGCGTGGCTTTCCGCTTCCAGGATATACCACATCTCCGTCTTCGGCTCGCAGTTCTCCTCCCGCTTCCGGGAGCAGTAGCGTTCATCCGGATGCACCTGGAGCGAGAGATTCTTCTCCGCATCGATGATCTTCACAATCAGCGGAAAACGTCCGCCTCGGTACTTCGTGCCCGCAAAATCGGTCCCGAATGCCGTCAGCAGCTCGTGGATCGTCGTCCCGGCCAGCGGCCCGTTCACCACCGTGCTTTCCATGCCCGGACGGTCGCAGATGTCCCAGGCTTCGCCGATGTGGTCCAGTTCGGGGGGCAGCGGCCGGTTCAACCGGGTGGCGAGACGTCTTCCGCCCCACATAACGCACTTGTAAAACGGCTCGAAAAGCAGCGGGTAAAGATCGTCCTTTTCCGGTTTTTCTGTCATGGCATCCCTCGATGTTGAACTCTGCCGACGGTACTGACTTGTCAATACCGTCTCTATGGGAAATGTATCTTCTTTTTCCGATTTGTCAAGCCGTTACTCTCTCAATTTCCGCATATTTCCTGATGAAAAACGGACGGCATCGCTTCCCGCACGTAAAAAACCCCGGACCCTGTACCTTCAGGATCCGGGGCTTGTGCCTCGATTTTCCCCTTTCCCGTGTCTCAGGAGATCATGCGGATCCCCGCGATCTCCGCGTAGTCGCGCAGGATCGCCATGTTGTCGCCGTAGGTGACGATGTAGTGCTGTCCCATGACATTTGCCAGGAATTTTTCGGAGTCGCCTTCCAGAAAGACTTCCAGACTGGGCAGCTGCGGAGCCGGCGGAGCCCATCCGGCCTCTTCCCAGGTCTCCGGCGTTTTGGCTTCGCCGCGGACGGCATGGAGAACCAGTTCACCGTTCACCTGGGCCAGACGGACCAGCGTCACGGGGCCGGTCTTGACTTTGGAGACGTTGAGCAGCCCTTCGCCGAAGGAGCCGAAGGCGTTGGGCATGACGGTGATCCCGCCGTCCGTGACGGAGGCGGGAACGTAGTCCGGCACGCCCATGAGGGCGCTCTTTTCCGTGAATTCATAGAACTCCATGTAAGCGGGCGCGACGCCCGTCAAGTGCTTCATGATGAGTTCCGTCACCGCGCCGTAGGAGTCGTTTTCGGGCACGGAGGGAATATCCAGTTCGTCGTGCAGGAGCGTAAGGGCTCCGGCGGGGGCGAACTTCATGAGTTTCTTTACACCGTCCACATCGCAGAAGGAGAATGCATCGTAACCCCGTTCCAGAATCTTTTTCTTGAACGCGAGAGCGAGACGGACCGAGTTCTCCACCGTCCCTTCCTTCGGCTCGCGCACGAACTTCCAGTTCTTCCGGATCTTTTCGGCGCCCCCGGCGATTTCTTCGGGCGTGATCGACTGGATCAGCTCCTGGATCTCCAGCAGATCGAAGTGTTCGATTTCCGCGCCGATGGTCTTCTTCAGCAGATTCCCGTCGTACAGCGTTCCGAAAAGGCGCATATCGCGGTAGCCGCTCATGCCGATCAGCGCATGGCGCATCATGGCGTCGGCGGAGGCGGCACGCAGAAAGCGGACCGCTTCCTCGTACCGGGGCGCGGAATCCTTCTTGTTCACCAGATACTTGAAGCGGAAGCCCATTTCCCGCATGGGCGCCCGGAGCGCGGTGGTCCCGGCCTGATCGGCGGTGGTCACAAAGTGACCGTTGGCGCGCCAGCCGCTGAGGCCCCAGAGAAGGATGGGTTTGTGCTTGAAGGGTTCGATGACCTTGATGACGGCCCAGGTGGGGATCCATCCGGCGATGCAGACCACAAGCGCATCGAAATCGCCTCTGGCGAGTTCCTCCACGGCCCGTTGAGCCTGTGTTCCTTCCGGATCGTCGCTGACCGGAGCGGTTTCAATGAGTTCGACGCCGCGTTTTTTCAGTTCATCGGCGGCAGTGCGGCAGCGTCCGTCGATAAATTCACGCGGGGTATTGACTTCGCCGAATCCGACGAATCCGGCCCGGATCTTCCATTCTTTGCGGATCATGATTTTCCTCCAAAGGTTGGCATCAGAAGCCTGTTCAGCTTCCGATACTGTTGAAATGCTTTCTGATAGACAGCCGTATTTTCACTTGGTTCCACCCGGGCGGACGTCCTCACCATCCGGGCCGCTGCCGTCCGGATGTCGGCATGCTCTCCGCAGGCCGCCGCCCCCAGGATCGCCGCGCCCAGAGCGGTCGCTTCCTCGCATTCGGTGACGATGACGGGCAGATTCAGCACATCCGCCTTGATCTGGAGCCACAGAGGACAGCGCGCCGCGCCGCCCAGGGACCGGATCTCCGAGATTTCCGCGCCCATGGCCCGGAGCGCTTCCACGTTATCCCGCAGAAGATACGCCACAGATTCCATGATGGCCCGCGCCCAATGGCCCCGTTTGTGGGCCAGCGTGACGCCCCAGGCTGTTCCCCGGGCGTCCGGATTGCAGTCCGGGGAGACCGCGCCGGCGCAATGGGGCAGCAGGATCAGGCCCTCGCTGCCGGGACTTACGGAGGCCGCCGCTTCGTCGAGTTCGTTGTAATTCATGCCCCCGGAAAATTCGTCCCGGAAGTGTTTCAGGAGCATTCCGGCGGTGGGCGCCCAGGGCAGGAGAACGAAGCTGCCCGGCAGAAATCCGAGATAGGTGCTGAGCCGTTTCCCTTCATCGTAGACCAGTGAGGGAAACGCCGCGCAGATCGCCAGCGAGCATCCCGTGGTTTCCGAAATGACGCCCCGGCCCGCGCAGCCGCTGCCCAGATTGCCGCAGACATGATCGATGGGCGCCGCCGCCACCAGAGTGTCCGGCGTCACCGGAGAATCGTTTTCCACGCATTTGCCCACAGATTCGCCCGCGTCTTTCAGTTCCGGCAGCTGTTCCTCCCGGATCCCGAGCTCGTTCAGCATGGCCGCATCGTAACGGCCTGTCCGGATATCGTAGTACAGCGAAGACGGCATCAGGCCCCGGCAGGTGGCAAAACGCCCGGTCAGACGGTATCCGATGTAGTCTTCCACCATCAGATACCGGGCGGTCCGACGGAAGTTTTCCGGCTCGTGCCGCTTCAGCCACAGGATCTTGGCCGCAGGCCAGCAGGGCAGCATCTCGGTCTGGCCGGACATCCGGAACAGCGCTTCGTTTCCGAATTTCCGTTCCAGTTCGGCGGCTTCCTCCTTCGCCCGGTTGTCCAGCCAGACGATGGCCTTGCGGACCGGCTGTCCGTCCGAGTCCAGGAAAATCAGCGTTTCCGCCTGACCCGTGACGGACATGGCGCGGATGTCTTCCGGCCGGATCCCCGCCTTTTTCACGGCTTCGGAAATGGCCTGTTTCGCCGAGATCCAGTATTGTTCCGTCTCCAGCTCCACAATGTCGGGCCGGGGCGTTTCCAGCTTGTATTCCGCCAGACCGCTGCCCAGCATGACGCCGTCCGGAGTGAAGACTGCGGCCTTCACCCCGGTAGTTCCCATATCCAGTCCCAGATAGCCGTTCATAGGGCGCTCCATCCGGATTTTATTCGAAAAGTCTGTTGATCTCGTTCACGGTGATGTCCGTCAGCATGAAGCCGCCGTCGGAGCCCACCTGTCCGTTGATGATCATGCCGCCGTAGCCGCCGAACTTTTCGGCGTCGGGACTGGGCAGATATCCGGCGTGGATGGAGGCTCCGGCGGAAAGCTGGACCAGGAATGTCTGTTTTGCCTTGCTGCGGGCCTTGATGTTCTGTCCGTAATAGAGATACAGTTCGAAGGGATTGTTGGCAATCGCGATGTCGCCCATCCGGACCACGTTCATGTTGAACGAAATCGTGGGCGTCTCGTCCTGCGTTTCATACCGCGTGATGACCGCCTGCTCGTTTTTGATGCAGACAAAATGTTCCGTCTTGTCGTCGTAGGGACCGTGGCCGCCCCGCTTTTCCGAGGCATGGGTGTTGTCGCAGAATTCCTTGTAGGCGTCTTCCTCGGACTTGATGGCGAGCAGACGTGCCAGTTCCGCCTTGGCCTTCTTGTAAGCCGTGTAGGATGCTTTGCGGCGGGGCAGCGTCACCCGCTGCGTCGTCTGACGGAAAACCGGCGTATAGTCGATTTTTTCCACGACCGCCTCCTGTACCGCCTTCAGCAGACGGTTCGCGATCACCGTCACTCCGTCCTCATGCCAGAAATCCGGCTCGGTGGTGTAGTGACGGACCAGATCGCGGGGAGACTGGCAGCCCGCCGGACTGATCTGATAGAGCGTATGGAATTCTTCTCCGAATTCCTTCTTGAGAAGTTCCCGGGTCGCTCCGGCAAAGTCCGAGGAAACCTTGTAGGTGGATTCCATGACCTGAGAGGGACATGCCACGTTCAGGAGCATACCGGTCTTTTTCCCGGTCTCGTCGCAGGTGAAGAGCATGTCCACGCCTGAATCCTCTCCGGCTTCCATGCCGATGAAGTCCATCCTCGTCGTGTCGCCGTACATTTCCGCGGTGCCGTCGGCAAAGACGGGACGGCGGCAATGGCCCACGCGGGCGTTTCCGAAGCCGCGCGCAATCCCGCCCGCCTTCCGGTTCTTCCAGGCCTGCACCAGATTATCCGCCATGATGGGCACCACGAATGCCACATATTCATCCGCGGAGTAGACATCGGAATCCGTTACGGCTTTTGCCACGGTCACCGCCTTCATGCTCACGGCGGATACGGATGGCTTGGCCGCGGGGGCACTGTGCGTATGAATGGCGTTCAGGAAGATGCATTCCGGTTTGATCGCCGGCTCCCGCTTCACGACTTCCGCGCGCACCATGTCCTGAAAAACTTCCGCCATGCCCGCGTTGTCCATGGATGCCATGAGGACGTGCTCGTTTCCGCTGCTGAAGGCCACGGCCACGGTTTTGAGACGGGAATGGATCTCCTTGGTCAGACGGGTGTAGTACTGTCCGGCGAGAGAGATGAATTTATCGGTTTTCGGCGTGATGTCCGCCTCGCTCCAGCCGATCATAAGTTTTTCGCTCATATCAGAACTCCTTCTGTTTTGATTTTTGTGTGTATTGCTGCTTCAAATCTTCACCCAGCTCCGGGTCGCCGCCGATTCCTTCACCTTTTCCAGCAGCTGCTGGATGTAGATCCCCTGTTCCAGCGAGGGACCCAGCTGTCTGCCGGTATAAATGGAATTCAGGAATGTGTAAAGACAGTGCATATGGCCGCGAAGCCAGCCCATGGGCGCTTTCGGCGTGGGGAATCCTGCCGGCTTGTCATAGCGCTGACCGCAGTCGATGGCCGTCCAGCCGCGCAGTCCGCCGATGGGGCCTGCCGCGGCGGCCCGGTCGTAGTAGTAGAGACGATGCAGATCCATGGGGACCATTTTCAGCGCCCCTTTGCTTCCGTAGATCTCAAAACTGACTTCGTCTTCCGTGCCGGTGGCGATCTTGGATGCGTGGATATTGCCGAACGCCCCGTTGGCCAGACGCATGGTCACGAGCATGTTGTCTTCCGCATCCACCTTGACCATCTTGGAGGGATCCTCCGCGGAGGGCCGTTCCGGATAGGCAATATGGGTAACGGCGGAAAGCTCCGTGAATCCGCCCAGCAGATAATGCATCAGGTCGAGAATGTGACTGCCGAGGTCGGCGGCCACGCCGCCGCCCGCCGCGCCGGAAAGTTTCCATTTCAGCGGCGCTTTGGGATCGGAACTGCCGGAATGAAGATAGGATCCGCGGAACTCGAGTACCTCGCCGATCTTTCCTTCTTCGATCAGCTGCTTCGCCCGGAGCGTCACGGGGAAGAACCGGTTCTGAAGGGTCATCTGCGCCATGCCCTTGTAATTTTTCAGGGCCTCTTTGATCTGCAGAGCCTCGTCCAGCGTCGCGGTCAGGGGCTTGTCGCAGTAAATATTCTTGTTGTTCCTGATGGCGGACATCAGCGCTTCGAAATGCCGGTCGTTCGGCGTGCAGATGTCCACAATATCGATTTCCGGATTTTCCGTGATTTCCCGGAAATCGGTAACGGCGTGTTCCGCCCCGACCTGCATGGCGCCCTTTTCCGCCGTCGCGGTTTTCGAAGTGCAGACATGGGTGATCCTGCTTCTGAAATCCTGCTGATCGTAAAACAGCGGAATGTTCATGTGTCCGTAGGCATGGACTTTTCCGATGAATCCGAAACCTACCATTCCCACTTTGTAAATCTTCATTTTTTCAATCCTTTTCCGTAAGGTATCATTGTTTCGCTTTAACCGTTTTTCTCTTCCCCATTCAGATCCGGCAGTTCCGTCCACTGCAGAACGGGCAGCTCCATGACGGGCAGATCCGGAAGCACTTCTTTCAAGCGGATCAGATCGTCCCGCAGCCGGAATTCCGAAAGCGGTTTCGTGAACTCGTCGTGGTGGACGGGAATGAACCGGCGGAACGTCAGATTTTCCGTGATGAGTTCGGGGAATCCTTCCTTCCAGCGGCTGATCCCGCAGATGAGATAGTCGCACGTCTGCCCCGCCATGGAGGGCTTGTGGAGGTTGGCCGATCCCGTGTCCAGGAGCACGAGCCCTTCCAGTTCGATCCGGAAGGCAAACACTTCCCCGCAGCGCCACGCCGGACGATCCCGGAAAAGTGCCGGGTCCTGCGGTCCCGTGTAGAAGTTGTCTTCGGGCATGACTCCCATATGACGGGATTCCAGCGCGGTGACTTTCACCCCGCCGGGCAGCTGAAGCTCTTCCCCGAAGGAGAGCTCACGGAGGTTCTTCTCCGGCACTCCCACGGACCGCATGATGCAGCAGGCGGTCTTCGAGGCATACAAAATCGTGTCCGTCTTGCCGATGAACCAGGGCATATCCGCCAGATGATCCCAGTGGGAATGCGTCATGAGTACGAAATCCGGACGGTCCGTGAGGTACCGTTCCTGCTCTGCCGGGACCACGAGATTTTCCCGGTCGCGGCTCACATACGGATCGATCATGAACATGCCCCGGTCATGCCGGATCGCCAGCGCATTGATCCCGTACCATTTGACTTTGACCATTCCGTCACTCCTTCCGGTCCGTTCCAGGATCCGATTTCTCGTCCTGACAGGGCCGGTCCCAGCGGCAGTTCTCGAACCGGATGTCCGAATCTCTGGACCAGACGGCGTATTTCCGGGCCGCATCCGTCCCGCATTCGACTTCGACATCCTGGAAAAGAATGTTTTCCGCATTTTCCACAAAGAACGCGGAAGGCGGATTCCCGGGGATGAATTCCCCGTAACTGGTGGCGGGACGCGGCGCCGTTTTTTCATCCGGCAGGAACGTCAGCCGGACGTCGCGGAAGGATACGTCCTTCATATATCCGGCGCTTCGTCCCTGTACGATTCCGGACACCCGGGCAGTGCCCCGCACGCGGGAGACGGATATCCGCTGGATAGGCCTGGCCTCTTCGGGCTGCAGACCGCGGGGCGTGGTGGCGATATGGAAGGGCCTCTGACAGTCCATGCGGATATTGTCCAGCATGATGTCCTCGATAATCACGCCGGGACTGGTCGTGGAATACTGTGAAACGAGGCAGATCGCCGTACGGGTATCGTGAATGACAATGTTGCTGATCGTGCAGCGGCGCACGGTCCCGCCGCCTACGCCGATCCGGAACGCATTGCACCGCGTGGAGAGAATGCAGTTGCTGATCGTCACATATTCGCAGAACCGTTTTTTCTTCAGCGGCTCGTCGTTGCCCCGCAGCGTGATGCAGTCGTCCGCAGAGTGGATGATGCAGTCGGACACCGTGACGAACCGGCAGCAGTCCAGATCCATTCCGTCCCCGTTGTGGGTGCGGAAATCGTTGGTGTTGCGAAGGCCCCGGATGGTGACGTACTCGCATCCGTGCAGAAACAGAGTCCAGTAGGGCGGATTCACCATCTCCATGTCCGTGATGGTCACATTCTCGCATTCGCAGAAAAAGACCATCTGTCCCGGACGCCATTCCGGATAGGCGAAAACCCAGTCCGCAGTGGGGTGCGGCTTGTTCATGAACGCCTGACGGTTGCCGTCGATCCGGCCGCCGCGCAGGACGATGTTATGCTGTTCCGCCGCGATGATGAGGTGCGCCCCGGATACGTGTTCCTTTGTGAACGCGCGGTTCTGGGGGATCACGTCGTCCGGATTGTAGTCCTCTTTGTCGGGACTTCCCAGAATCACGGCGCCTTCCTCCAGATCCAGACCTCCGTTGGATTTCAGAAATATGGTGCCGGTCAGATACACGCCGGGCGGAAAATGCACGACTCCGCCCGCATCGATGGCGTCTTGAATGGCCCGCGTATCTTTCGTTACGCCATCACCTTTTGCTCCGTAGTCTTTTACGTTGCGCATGTGACAGTTCCCCGTTGTGTTTGTCCGGGTCGCGGAGGCCGTTTCGGACCGGGCTTCCGCTTCCCTTCGGTTTTCAGCCGAGCAGTTCCTTTTCGGTTTCCGCAATGGCTTCCTCGATGATGTCCATACCCTTCATCGCCACTTCGTTGGGCATGATGATGGGCGGGCTCATCCGGAGGATGTGGCCGGCGGGCACCCAGGCGAGCCCCTTGGAGAAGGCCTTCTGATAGACCATCTTTCCGGCTTCGTCGAAGGGCGTCTTGGCCGCTTTGTCCTTGACCAGTTCGATGCCCAGCAGACAGCCTTTGCACCGGGTATCGCCCACGATCCGGTACTTCGTGGTCCAGTCGGCCATGCGTTTCTTGAAGAGGACTTCCAGTTCCTGTGCATGTTCGAGGAGTCCTTCTTCTTCGATGACTTCGAAGCAGGCCAGAGCCGCCGCGCATGCCATGGGGTTGCCGCCGTAGGACGTGGAGGCGCTGATCTTGTCCACTGCATCGGCGTAGGGTTTGCGCACGGCCATGCAGGTCACGGGGAATCCGTTGCCGAAGCCCTTGCCCAGGGTGACCACGTCGGGCAGCACGTTCCAGTGTTCGCAGCAGAGGATCTTGCCGGTCCGGCCCATGCTGGTCAGTACTTCGTCGGCGAAGAGAAGGATCCCGTGATCATCGCAGAATTTGCGGAGTTTCGGGAAGAAATCGTCCGGGGGCATGATGGAGCCTCCCCAGCCCTGGATCGGTTCCAGTACGAAGGCCGCCACCTGGCCCGTGGTAGATTCCTTGATGAACTTGTCATAGAACTCCAGATATTTTTCCGTATCCAGCGTGCCGTCGGGACGGGTCCACCACGGACGGTAGGTGTCGGGGCGCGGGACCATGTAGAATCCTGCGGGCCGCGCGGGTCCGCTGAACTTCGTCATTCTGGCGCATCCGATGGAGTGTCCGCTCTTTCCGTGGAAATCCATGAAGCAGGAGAGAAATTCGTGCTTGCCGGTGGCGGCGCGGCAGGTGCGGAGTCCGGCTTCCACGGCGGCGGTCCCGCAGTCGTACAGCTGGAAGCATTTCAAATCGCCGGGCAGCGTGGCCGCCATTTTTTCCAGAAGACGGACTTTGATCTCCGTGGTGAAGTCATGGCAGTTCATCAGCTGATTGGCGTATTTCGCCACGTTTTCCGAGATCTTCGGATGGCAGTGTCCCAGCGTCGTCACGTAGATCCCGCTGGAAAAATCGATATACTGGTTGCCGTCCACGTCTTCCATCATGCAGCCCTGGCCGCGTTCGAACGCCACCGGGAACAGACGGACCTGTCCGGAAAGACCGCGGTAGTATTTCGAGGCGCGGGCATGGAGCGCGGTGCTTTTCGGGCCGGGGATCGTGGAGGTCACGATGTGGGGATAGCGGGTGAGGTCGAGCTGATACGGTGCGGGATTGTACTTGCCCATTGTTTTTCTCCTTGGCAATTTGATTTTCGGGGTTCGGATTTTTCCGGGTCCATTATATCCCCGTTTTTCACGCTTCTCAAGAAAAAATGGCCGGTTTTCTCCATTTTTTCGGAAATATTATGTTATTTTAGAACATTTTTTAGAAAATCAGGGGTGCTCCCTCTTGAAAAAACTCAATTTTCATGTTATTTTCAAACATCGCAGAAAAACAAAACCTTTTTCCGGAGGTCTTTCCCGTGATGCACCAGCGCCAGAAAAAAATCCTCGATATGCTCCAGAACGGACGGCTGAACATCCATTCCGCCGCCATCGAACTCGGCGTCACCGAAATGACCCTGAGACGCGATCTTCAGGACCTGGAAAAGCGAAAACTTGTCCTGCGTGTGAAGGGCGGCGCCATCCCGCATCCGGCGCGATACGAGCCGGAGGTCGATCATGTGGACCTCCTGGACCGCAAATTCGCCATTGCGGAGGCGCTGTATGACCGGATCATTCCGGCGGATTCCATTTTCCTCAGCACGGGGTCTACCAGCCTGGCGTTCGCCAAGGTGTTGGCACGGCGCAACATTCTGCCTATGACGGTCATCACCAACTCTCTGCCGGTGGCCTCCGCCCTGTTCCGGTCCAGCTGCAAGGTGATCCTGCTGGGCGGCGAACTCCGGGCCACCAGTCTTGACCTGGTGGGTCCGGCGGCGGAAAGAAATCTGGAGGAATACCGGGTGGACTGGCTTGTTTCCGGCTGTGACGGGGCGCTTTCCGACTACGGATTCTATACGTCCGACGAGAGCCTTTCCAATCTGGAAAAGAAATCGAGGCGGATCGCCGACCGGGCCGCCATCATTGCCGACAGTACCAAATTCGGGCGGCGCGCGCTGACCCGGTTCGCTTCTCTCGGCGAGATCCAGCTTCTCGTCACGGATGACGAACTGCCCGCAGCGGACTGTGAAAAGATCCGTGCCGCGGGCGTGGAGGTCCTTTTCGCAAAAGTGAAGCCATCCCGGGAAGGGTAAGGTGCCTTATTCGCCTTTGTACACCCGGAGGACCCGGGGGCCGATCCCCGTGAGCACGTTGTAGGCATGGGTGCCGGCGATCCTGCCCCAGTCTCCGGCTGTGATGCACTCCTGCCGGTCGGTTCCGAAGCAGGTAACCGGCTCGCCGAACGTCAGATCGTCGGTAATGAATCCGCTGAGGTCGATCACTGTGTAATCCATGGAGATCCGTCCGAGAATGCGGCAGCGTTTCCCGTGGAACAGAAATTCGCCTTTGTTGGAAAGCGCCAGCGGGAGGCCGTCCGCGTATCCGGCCGAAACGGTTCCCGTCAGCGTGTCGCGGGTCAGACGGCAGGTCCGGTTGTAGCCCACGCTGGAACCGGCGGGCAGGACCCGGAAGGAGGCCAGCCTGGCCCGGAACGAGACGGCGTTCCGCAGCTGGATCCCGGTCTCGGCACGGTCGGTTTCGCCCCAGAGCGCCAGCCCGACGCGGATCCCCGTATAGGGTTCGGTCCGTGTTTCCGGATAGTTGAGAAACGCGTCGCTGTTGGCCACATGGATGAGCGGAAGATCCAGTCCCGCCTTCTGGCAGGTCCGGACGGTCCTGGCAAAGCGGGCGATCTGCCGTGCGGAGAAGGCGGAGGAGTCCGGATCCGGCAGAGCGTTGGGAAAATGCGAGTAGATCCCGGTGATGCGGATGCCCGGCAGTTTGGCGGCTTCGCGGATGACGTCCGCCGCGTGTTCGGCCAGAATGCCCATGCGGCCCATGCCGGTATCGATCTTCAGATGGCACTCGGCCGTGGTGTTCTGTTTCACAGCTTCGGCGCTGATCCGTTCCGCCGCATCGATCCCGGTGATGGGCAGGATCACTCCCGAGGCCACCGCCTCCGGCAGTTCGAAGTCGAATACGGTCCCCAGAATCTGGATCGGCAGACCCAGCGGCAGCAGTGCTTTTGCTTCCTGGAAGCAGGCCACGCAGAATCCGTCCGCTCCGGATTCCTTCAGGACCTCTCCGGTCCGTCTTGCGCCCAGTCCGTAGGCGTCCGCCTTGATGACGGCCCGCACACTCATTCCGGGCGCGGCTTCACGGATCTTGCGAAAATTGTCCCGGACGATGTCCAGGTCGATCTCAAGCCATGCTCTGGCTTCCGGTGTCTTTTCCATCTTTTCCATTCCTATAATAAGTTGAGGGCATCTACATCCGCCTGAAAATCGACGGTCCGATTCGTTTTGCGCCAGTCCATGACCGCCGCACGGAGCACGCTCCGGAAATGGCTCGGGTTCTTTCCCCGCGCCAGTGCCATGAAGCGGTATTTCCCCTTGATCCGTTCCACCGGGGCCGGGGAGGGCGGACTGATCTCCACCTCCGGCGCTTCTCCGGCCAGCCGTCCGGTCAGGGCTTCGGCGGCTGCCTGCACTTCCGCGGAGTCGGGACCGTCGAAATGCAGAACGCAGAGCCGTGTGAACGGAGGATAATCCAGTTCCCGGCGGACCTCCAGCTCCTCCTGCGCGAAGGAAAGAAAATCGTGATTCGCCGCATGTTCGATGGCCGGATTGAACGGATTGAACGTCTGGATCAACACTTCGCCGCCGGCAAAACCACGGCCCGCCCGGCCCGCCACCTGGGCGAGCAGCTGGAAGGTGCGCTCCTGGGCGCGGAAATCCGGCAGAAAGAGCCCCATGTCCGCGTTCAGGATCCCCACCAGGGTCACGTTGGGAAAATCCAGTCCTTTGGCAATCATCTGCGTGCCGATGAGAATATCGATCTCCTTCCTCCGGAAAGAGGTCAGAACTTGTTCGTACTGCGCCGGATTCGTCATGGTGTCCGAATCCATCCGCGCGATCCGCGCCGAGGAGAAAAGCGCATGAGCCTGATGCTCGATCCGTTCCGTTCCGGCCCCCTGATACCGGATCTGCGGTGAGGCGCAGTCGGGACATGTTTCCGGCGCGGGCAGGGCGGCTCCGCAGAGATGACAGGAGAGCGTCGCCGTCTTCCGGTGATAGGTATAGGGTACGCCGCAGTCGGGACAGGTGGCCACGAATCCGCAGACTTCGCAGAGCATCTGGCGGGCGAAGCCGCGTTTGTTGAGAAAAAGAATGGTCTGATCGCCGTCGGCCAGACGCTTGTGGACCGCCTGGATCAGCATCTTCGAGAAAAACGGCGTCTTGTCCTCTTCGTTCTTCTCCATCTGCATATTGACGATCCGGACCGCGGGCAGGTGGATCTCCGGATTGCTCCGCGTGCGCATGGACGCCAGTTCGTATTTCCCGCTTTCCGCATTGTGCCAGGATTCCAGCGACGGCGTGGCGGATCCCAGAATCACCAGCGCCTTTTCCATTCGCCCGCGCATGACGGCCACATCCCGCGCATTGTACCGGGGTGCTTCCGACTGCTTGTAGGAATTTTCATGCTCCTCATCCACAATGATGAGCCCCAGACGGCGGAAGGGCGCGAAAAGCGCCGATCTCGCTCCCACGGCGATCCGCACGTCTCCGTTGTAGACTTTCATCCATTCATCGTACCGTTCGCCGTCGGTCAGTCCGCTGTGCAGGACGCTGACCTTGTCGCCGAAGCGTCCGCGGAACCGGGAAACCGTCTGGGGCGTCAGAGAAATCTCGGGGACCAGAACGATAGCGTCCATGCCCCGTTCGAGAATATGGGCAATGGCCTGCAGATAGACCTCCGTTTTGCCGCTGCAGGTGATCCCGTGCAGCAGAAGCGTCCCCGGCCCGTCCGCCCGGTCCGCCATTTCCCGGATCTTCTTCAGCGCGGCCGCCTGATCCGGCGTAGGATCCAGGGGAACGGTAGGCTGCACCTTGGCGCCGCGGAGCGGATCGCGCAGAACTTTTTCCTCCTCCACGCGGATCAATCCCAGTTTCACCAGCGCCCGGACGGCCGATTTCCCCGCGCCCGCGGCCGTCGCCAGCGCATCCGGGGACTGCCCGCCCCGCACGGAAAGCAGTTTCAGTATTTCCGCCCGGGCACGGGTCCGGGCTGTCGCCTTGCCCATGTATTCGGCGGCCGCCGCCGGATCGGCCAGATAGCATCGGGGAACCGTGCGGGTGCGGATCTTTCCGTTCCGGACGGCGCCGGGCAGAAGCACCCGGACCGCCTGTTCCCGTGTGCAGCAGTAGTAGGAGGCGATCCATTCGCCCAGCTTCAGAAGATTGGCCGGGATCATGGGCTTGTCTCCGCAAAGGGACAGGATCGGCTTCAGATCCTTCCGGTGCGAGGAGGGCGAAACGGAGACGACGAAGGCCGACCTCGGAGAATCTCCCTTCCCGAAGGGCACGCTGACCTTCGCGCCGGGGGCGATCCGGCCTTCCAGTTCGGCCGGGATCCGGTAATCGAACGTCCGGTCCAGCGAGAGATTGATGAGAACTTTGGCAACGGAGTCACTCATGGGCACGGCCGACTCCCCGTTCACCGTCTTCTCCCGGAAAAGCAGGCCGCCCGCCTGCCTTCTGTGCAGCGGATCCGCAGACCTCTTTCCCGAAAAACAGATTCATGACTTTTCCTCCGGACGGTTTTCCCGTTTCTCTACATAACCCTATCATTATACATTCGGATTGCCGAAAAGCAAGTCTCTCCGGCAAAAAAGCGTCTCCCGTGTGCGTTGTAAAGTTAAACGCACGCAGAGGAGAGCGGGAAGTGCATTTACTCTTACAAAGGGGCGCAGGTGCGTTCACTCTTACAAAAAGGAAAGGGTGCATTTAGTCTTACAAAACTGGACGATGGGTCAGGATGCGG
>JAFZZR010000130.1 GCA_017615635.1 Lentisphaeria bacterium | reverse complement strand
GGCCGTACGGGCTGCTGCCCATGCAGTACGCCAGCGTCTCGCGTTCCTTCTCCGCCCACGGGAACGTGAAGTAGTAGATGCCGTTGCGCTTGAACATGAACGGACCTTCCTTCATGCCGCTCTGCGGAGTGTTGTGCTGGATGCTTCTGGACGCGCCGTCGAATTCCTTCATGTTGTCCTTCAGCTTCGCGATCTGCATGCCCATGCCGGACCAGATCAGGTACGGGGTACCGTCATCGTCGATGAAGATGCACGGGTCGATGCCGTTCGCGCCCTGGATGGGCTGCTCCTCGACGCGGAACGGACCGTAGGGCTGGTCGGCGGTGGCGAGGCCGATGCGGTTGTTCGCCGGGAAATAGAAGTAGTATTTGCCGTCCTTCACGTTGCAGTCGGGCGCCCACATGCTGTAGGAACGCGTGTTCACCCACGGTACATAGGTCTGGTCCACGATCACGCCGTGGTCCACCCAGTCGACCAGGTTGTCGGAGGAGTACACGTGGTAGTCCGCCATGCAGAACCAGTCCTTGCGGTTGTAGTCGTACGGCGCGGGGATGTCGTGCGAGGGGTACAGGTACACGCGTCCGTTGAAGACGTGGGCGGAGGGGTCGGCCGTGAAGTTGTCCCGGATGATCGGGTTCTGGGCCAGGAGAGGCGCGGAGAGGAGCATCAGCGCGCCGGCGAGGAAGCCGTAGTTTTGCGGTTTCATATACTTTTTTCCTGTTTGGTTAGGGGTGAAGAAATCGCGGACGGGAAACCGTGTCCTCAGCATGGCACGGACTTTTTTTTCATCAATACTATACAGCAGGGCGGGGGAAAATACAATCTTTCGATACGCGAATAAATTATTGAAAGCATGTACTATTTTATAAATCGCCCAAAATATCGGTCGACAGACTACAGGATCTCCTTCTCCAGCTTGTCGATCTGGGTCATTCTGTCAAATAGATCCCGGGACAGAGCGGAAGAATTCTTTCCCCACTCCTCCAACTGCTGCTGCGGCACATCGCACAATGCTTCAAACCCTCTTACGATGGAATCGACATCCGCCGGATCCGCAGTTATGCCCAGATGATATCGTTCGATCATAACGGCCGCATCGCCTCGCAGTACGCCGAAAACAGGCCGTCCCGCAGCCGTATAAGCCTGGAACTTTGCCGGCATGGTCAGATCAAAGCTTTCCGTCAGGGATATGATCAGAACGTCCGAGTTGAAAAAGTAATGCTCCATTTCCGAACGAGGACGCTGCCCCGTGAAAATGATGTTTCCGCATTTCATTTCTTCCGCCAGCTTCCTGATCCGCTCCAGATATACGCCGTCCCCTACGATCCACAATTCCGCATTTTCACATTTTGCTTTTCCGAAAGCCAGAACGAGATTGTCTAAATTCTGCACCGAACCGACATTCCCCGCGAACGTAAAGATGCGTTTCCCGTCCGGCGGGCGCGGCGGCAGCTCCCGGATCCCGGTCGTCCACTGCGGAATGAACTTGACCACCTTGCCTGTATACGGGCTCAGTTTTTTGATAAAAGCCGGGGAGGAAACCGAAATCCGCCTGAAAGCCGTATAGATCAGCCAGACGAGGGTATTCAGGAATACCCGCATGGGCAGCGTCGGCTTTATGCCGTAGCCATACACGGCCGCAGGCCATACATCCTGTGTCCAGATCGAGCATTTGCGCCACCAGACGAAACGCAGGAACAAGGCGGCGGTGGCCATGGTAAGCGGCCCGGTGTGATAGACGAAGACCCTGTCATATCTCCAGCCGTTGAAAAGTGCCCAGAGAGAGGTCCAGACCGCGAAACTGATGTAGTTTAAGACTTTCCGTTTCATCCCCCCGCTGTTATATCCCAGAACGGTCCGCACACGATGGACCGGGATATCAAGATATTCGCAGGTCGTCTGATAAAACTTGTTCTCGTATCCTTCGAAAATCGCATCCCGAGGATAACTCGGGACCTGCGTAAGCACCTCGATCTCATATCCCCGGTTTTTCCATTCCGAAACCAGATCGTTGATCAGAAATTCTTCCGGGAAATAACGTTCTGTCAAGATCAGAAGTTTCATCGCTCTGTTTCCGGCTTTTTTCCTGGGGAAATATTTTAGAACGGAATCGAACATTTCGATGTTGTCCTGAACGTTTTTCCGGTCATGGCTCACATCAATGCCATACTGGATGGCGGCCCGCCGCATCCGAAGACGATCTTCCGGATTCATCGCGATGAATCTCTCCAGGATTTCAACAAATCGATCGGGATCGTCAAGAGGGACTTCCCAACCGGCATTTCGGGATCCCAATTCGTGCCATGGAGTCTGATCGCTGGTCAACACGGGCAGCCCGGAAAGAAGCGCCTCATGGATGACATGACAGAAATTCTCGTTCTTGGTCGGCAGGAAAAACAGATCATAATCCAGAAGCGTGTTCATCACCTCATCATGAGGAACTGCGCCTTTCATGAAAACATGGACATTGGACGGCATCCGTTTTATCAGAGAGAGACACTCCTGAACATATTTCTCATCATGACGAGTCCCGTAAATATCGAACACGACTGGGGTTTTGATCCTGCCCGCGATCCGGATCGCATAGTCGATGTTTTTCTGGATGTCGATCCGGGCCAGAAGAACAAGTCTTAATGCT
>JAFZZR010000129.1 GCA_017615635.1 Lentisphaeria bacterium | reverse complement strand
TGCAAAATGGGAAAAACAAGTCAAAAAGAAACTGCTTTCTTTGTTTTTTTTCCGGAAATTTGCGGAGGCCTGGCCCCAAAAAAACATGCGGCCCTGCCTTTCGCCGGATGCGAACGGCAAGGCCGGAACGGAGGGATCATCCCGATGGGGCCCGTCAGCGCCGAAGGGCCTCTTCCCAATGCAGGATATTGCCGTTTTCCGTCATGGCGTGCTGAACGGACCCGACGAGACTCTCTCTGCGGTCCTCACGGAACAGAGCGGCGGCATATCCGGCCGCCTCGCCGGTCAGTCCGGAGCAGGGGATGCACCGGGTGATCTCCCAGGCGTCGCCCGTGGAGGAGATGCATCGTCCGGCGGCGAAAAGGTTGTCTGTGCGAACCGCTTCCAGCGTGCCGAAGGGGATCTCCCAGACAGGTCCGCTCTTCCGCCAGTCGGAGACCAGACCGATGGAGTCGGCGAAAGTGCGGTTGTTCATGCCGTCGGAGATCCCGCACCGGCCTTTCATGGCGGCGATTTTGCGGAACTGCGGCATGGAGGCGATGAAGAGAGGCCAGCGATGGAACCGGTCGGTACCGGCCGCCGCCTGTTCCCGGTAAAAACGGCGGATCATGGTACGTGTCTCCAGCAGATAGTCCGTCACGTCCTTCGCGTTCACCCCGCAGAAAGTGCGTTCCGCCGTGCCGCCCGTCAGCATGTTGATCTCGGGGACCATCCGGTCGCGTCCGTACTGACGCGATCCTTCGTACTCCAGCGCCCAGTAGGAAAGAACGTTTTTTCCGAAAGAGACGTCTTCGCCGGCCATCTTTGCCAGGACGGCCGAGCCGGAGGCGTCCACGAAGGCGCGGCCCGCGATTTCGGATCGTCCGTCGCTGTTTTCCACAGTCACGGACCGGATGATGCATTCGTCTTTCCGGATGGACGTCACCAGCGTGTCATAGCGGATCTCCACCTTGTTTTCCAGCAGGAACTCCTCCAGCGCCAGGATCATGGCTGCGGGCGAAAAGACGCAGCGCAGACGTTCTTCCTCCGCGGCGTTTTTCTTCTCCTTCCAGTCCGGCGGAACTTTGCCCGGTCCGTATTTCATGGATCGCCGGAGCATTTCCTCCGTGATCCCGAACGTCACCTGGTGTCCGTTGCCGTCGCACAGCGGCAGAAAGATATTGATCAATCCGCCGGTGGCGAGACCGCCGACATAACAGGTTTTTTCAAGAAGCAGGGTCTTTGCGCCTTTCTTCGACGCCGCGACGGCGGCCGCAGCACCCGCGATCCCGCCGCCGACAACGATCACATCGTATTCCTCTTTCATGGGCATTCTCCGGAAATCAGAGTATATACTCCCGGACGGGCATGCCGCGATGCTTGCGGGCTTCGATCCAGGGGCCGTACCAGGTGGGTTTTTCCGCGGCCACGCTGGTCAGGAACGCCTCGGTCTCTTCGGGCGTGTTTTCCCACATGAGGATCTTTCCCGCATCCCGGCATTCCTGAAGGAGTTTCAGTCCGAATTCGCTGCGGGCCACGATGGCGGAAAGACCCTTTTCCGCCGCATGACGGATCCGCGGATCGGCCTTCTTCTGCTCTTCCGTGGGCGGGAAAAGATCGAAGTTCGGCGGCAGGACCGGATGTCCCCAGGTGTCGCCGAAGACCACATCCCCGGCGTATCCGACTTTTTCCAGACAGATGCGGCACTCTTCGGGTGTGAACCGGCCCAGCGCCGCCACGCCGCCGCTGCGGACAAAGGCTTTTTCATGGAGCTGGCCGTCTTTGGTGCGGATCCGCATGGTTCCGGGGAAGGCGCCTGTCCGGTAATTCATTTCCCGGACGTCTTCCATATCGATATTGAGCCAGGTCTTGAGGAGCCATTTCGTTCCGGCGAGAGCCCAGTGGGCCGCGCAGAAGTTGCAGGAAACCAGTTTGATGATGGAAGCGATATCCTGGAGTTCCGGATCCATCATCATCCTGCGGATGCTTTGCGCATGGCACGGGGTTGCGGAGACGGCGATCTTCTTCAGTCCCATCTCATAGGCTTCCCGGATGCCCAGAAGCTGCGGATGCGGCTGATATTTGGAACCCGCGCAGGCGATCACATCTTTTTTGGAAGTAGCCACATAGGCTTTTGCGATCCAAGGCTTTTCCTGATCGTATCCGGCGAGAACGGCACCGTCGATATATCCCTTTTCCAGCGCGAAGATCATAAGCGAGGTCGCCACGCCGCCGGAGACGCCGACTTTCCGGATCTCCGGGTCTGCCGCACATCCCGTTCCTACAAAACGGAATACACCACCGACTTTCTCCACGGTATCCATCTTCCGGTTCCGGCCGAAGAAATGCTTTTCCATTTTGGCCAGCGGGACAATTTTCGCCGCGCAGACGTCATAGCACTTCGTACAGGATCCACAGGAGCAGGTCCCGGTGAGTTCCGGATTCCGTCCCCAGTCGTACATCTTGATTTCGATGGCTTTTTCCGGGCAGACGGCGGCGCAGAGTCCGCACTCGTAGCAGAGTCCCGTGTTGATGCATTCTCTCTGAAGAAGTCTGAATCCTTCCTGCGACATGATGTTTCCTTTCCGTTTTTATTTGTTGTCAGAAATTTGTGCTTGGTTTTCAAAGATCAGACTGCCATAGTTGTCCGCATTGTTCCAGTTGCCCGTCGTAGCCAGCGGCGACCAGGTGGAGTATTCCGTCTTGTTCCGTCCGGTGACGTTGCGTTCCCTCGTGAGATTGAACCGGAGATCGCCTTTGTCTGTTTTCAGGCAGTTCAGCGGAACGGCGATTTCCGCCGTCCAGCCGCCCGCCTTACGAATCGTCTTCAGTTTCAGATCCTTCATCTGTTCCCAGCGGTTCTGGATCCGGTCCCGTGTCCGGGAACTCCAGGCGTTGTTGTCATTTACGATAATCTGCCAGAACTTTCCGCTTTTCTCCGCAAAGAAAAACAGTTCGATGCAGTTATCTTTCCAGATGTCCGGATTGCCGGAAAGCCGGACCGGATCCGTTCGGGTTTCGGACATCCGGGGTTCCTCCAGCACGGCCCGCAGGAAAAGCGTATCGTTGGCAGTGAGAAGTTTAAACGATCCGCCGGCATTCAGTCCCGCCCCGTTTTTCTTTGCGGGAACCAGCGTGAATTCCTGCGCCGAAGCCCAATTTTCTTCGGATGGAAAATCTTCCGAAAGAGTAATTTCCGGGACCGGGATCCTGAGCTGTTTGCGCCGTTCCTCCTTGTCCATGATGCAGCTCCGCTCTTCCAGCATTATCCGGACAAGATATTCCTGCAGGAGTCCGGCCCGTTTCGCATAGACCGAACCGGCCGGGGCGTGACGGAGGATTTCCTGAGCGAGAGCGGTGATCTTTTCCATCTCCTCCGCGGAGTACACCTGACTCCAGACCAGTTTCCGGGCCGTATCCTTGTCCGTCTTCACAACGCCGAGATCGGACCGTTTTTCGAGATCGTTCCGCAGAACTTTTTCCAGTTTGACCCAGTTGTTTTCCAGAAGGGTGAACAGTTCCTTCGCGGGCGTGGCGGCGGGACCGTAATACAGCGTGAAGTATTCATCCAGTTCTTTTTCCACATCCCGCTCGGGATTCCAGATCATGCGCAGAAAAAGGTAGACATCCAAATTGCGTGCGGTGTGCGACATGGCATGATTTTCC
The DNA here is from genome assembly GCA_017615635.1 of Lentisphaeria bacterium. Lineage (GTDB taxonomy): Bacteria > Verrucomicrobiota > Lentisphaeria > Victivallales > UBA1829 > RGIG8244. Next base: position 1,762 of record JAFZZR010000129.1, on the reverse strand, counting down.
TGATACATGCCGGCGCAGAGCGGCTTGACCATGCGTATGTATTTCGCCGTCAGGTGCGGATACGGCTCCGGGATCCCGGGCAGGTATTCCCCGAAAGCCGCGCGGCACTGATAGATCCACAGGGGGATGTTTTCCGCGCCCAGAAACGCACCCCAGTCCCGAAGCAGTTTCATATCCTGTTCCAGCTTTTCGGAATACAGAAGATCTATTGCGCCGGGCAGACAGAGACGCACGCGGATGTTCTTCGGTTTCCGGATGGTTTGGGGGATCAGTCTTTTCGGCGGATAGACCAATGTGCTGATGAAGCAGCCCGGATATTTCTCGTTCACGTGATCGGCGATCTCACCGAGGACGTGCCAGACGATTTCCGTATCGTCCGCGCAGGGATGATTCTTCCGGAATTCGTTGCACCGTTCGCACCGGCAGCGTCCGTCATGGTTGGAATAGTGATCCGCCAGGTCGATCATGAACTCATTGGGGGAAATGAAGGGGAACGGCCACTTCGAGTGCAGGTAGCCGTTGAGGTCGAATCCGCATTCCTTCGGCGTCTTGCCGGAGAAATATCCGTCCACCGCCCGGAGCCAGATCTCTTTCGTGAACGGATCGGTCCAGCAGGAATGACGCGGATCCCGCTTGCCCGTGCTGTCCAGCTGCTGCGCTTCGGGATGCGCCAGCCATTCCGGATTCTTGTAGAGCCCGATGGAATGTTCCGAATGACATCCGGGCACCATGTTTCTTGTGGAGGCATTGTTCCGGAGTCCCCAGAGAAACAGCTCGGAAGCGTTTTCGGTATATTCTTTTGCATCCATGTACTTCTGCATGAAATTCCAGGTGTCGGTGATCTGCCGGTCCTGAAAACAGGGGGTGAAATGGATGTCCTGTTCCGGGATTCGGAGCGCAGGCCGGAAGGGGATGTGTTCGCCGTCCTTGCCCGGAGCCAGCCAGCGGACGCCCAGCGAATCCAGGAAATTATAAACGCCGCGCAAGGTTCCCTTGTCCGGATTGTCGAAAAACAGGTTGAACAGACTGGCCGGGCCTCCGGCATCCTTTCCGTAAATGTCGATGCGGCCATCCTTTGCCTTGATGACATATTCATCCGGTACAAACCCGTTTGCCTCGCCGAATCCCAGAAAGATGCCGGTTTTCGATCCCGGATCGGTCATGATCGGAAAGTCCGCACCGGTCATGGCCTTCAGATGCTTTGCCAGCTCTTTGGCGGCAAATTCAACAACGGGTTTCGCCTTTTCCGGAATTACGATAACCGCCGCCGCTTTCCCGTTTTCCGCCAGCGTGATATCCGCCGCAGAGGAGACGAAAGCGCCGATCAACAGCAAAAAGATCAGGAGCCTGTTCATGGTCAGCATTTTTTTTCTTTTTTTTATAAGTGTTCGAAACGAAAGTAGATACGTTATGGAATAAAATAGGCGTTCCACGCAGCCTTTGCACGGTCGATCTCCTGCAGCTCCATAGCGTCGGCATGTCCGTCGCCGTGGAGATAAATGGAATCCCGGCCATGCGCCGTCAGACAGACCCTTTTCTCCGAAGATTCTGCGGACCAGCGGAATTCGAATCCGTTGGTCCCGCCTTTCGCCGGCGAATTCGGTTCCGCCACCGTGACGTACAGGGACGGTTTTTTCAACGTCGCGGACCGCAGCTTCCGGCTGTTCGCGGGAGTCGTGGGATGGACGAAGCCGTTTTCACGGTTCGGACGATAGAATATCTGCCCATTGTACCGGCGGTCGACGCCGTCGTCATCAAGCAC
>JAFZZR010000128.1 GCA_017615635.1 Lentisphaeria bacterium | reverse complement strand
TCTGGATTGAAAAATGATCGAAGCACCGTATATTATTGTCAGGAGGTTAAAAATGATCCGCGACCCTGAAAAAACTTTCGGCAATCTGATCGACAAGTGCTCGACCGCTCAGCTTTGCTATATCGACAAGGACGGCTTTCCCGTCACCCGCGCCATGCTCGAACCGCGGGAACGGAACGGCCTTCGCGAGTTCTATTTCACGACCAACACCTCCAGCGAAAAGGTGAAGGCGTTGAGGAACGAACCGAAAGCGAGCATATACTTCGTCGACCGCCGTTTCTTCCGGGGGCTCAGCCTCGCGGGAACGGCCGAGATCCTCGAGGACGCCGCCTCGAAGGAGCGGATCTGGCGCGACGGCGACGAGCAGTATTACAGCCAGGGCGTCACCGATCCGGACTACTGCGTGATCCGGGTCACCGTCCGGAAGATCCGTTTCTATTCCAGTTTCAAGTCGGTGGACTACATCGTGCAGGAAAATGGGACTTTGCAGCCGGTGCGGTAAGGTTTTTTTCGCAAGAAGCGCGGCATAGAAACTTCCTCCGCGGCACTCGCAATACGCCGGCCACAGCATCCGTCAGGGGTTCTTTCCCGATCACCAATAATGCCGGAGTCGAGTTGGATTCGGACTCCGGCGTTTCAGAGTCCCAGTATCCCGCTGTGGGTTCCGGTCCGTATCAGAGTCAACAGCAAAACGGAATCGGTTTTCTCGTAGATGAGCAGCCAGTCCGATTCGATATGGCACTCCCTTTTTCCGAGCCAGTTGCCGACGAGCGCATGATCTTTCAGCTCCGGCGGCAGCGGGATGTCATTTTGCAGCATTTCAACGACAGCAAGCAGCGGTTCCAGCTTTTTCCCCTGCCGCAACATCAGCTTGACATCTTTTTTGAACTGACTGGTGCGCTTGATGGTCCGGATCATGACAGCAGATCCTTGCGGAGCTGGTCAACATTTTTAAAAGCCTTTCCCACCCCGGGCTTTTTGAGCTCTTCCGCTTCCTTGAGCGCATCTATGGATTCCCTGCTCATGACAGGAACGGAGATTTCAAACGGGATCCTCTGTTCCATCACGATTTTGCGGAGATACAGATTGATCGCCGTGGACATGGTCATGCCGACGGTTTCAAAAAAAAGGTCCGCATTTTTGCGCAATTCCGCATCGGTTCTGAAACTGACTGTTGTCGTGGCCATAATACACCTCCATTGGTTTTGTAATACAATGTAACACATATGGACTGCATTGTCAAATACAAAAAATGCCAAATTTACAGAAAAATGATGGCTGCGGGACATCTCACGATAATATATCGAGAAAAACCGGCTGACCGACGGTCCATCGATTGAAAAAATCCAGAATCAATATTATATTCACCATAGACATAAATCGCGGATCGGGGATGAACGATTTCGAAAATCTGCAAAACAACAACCGGAAAGGGGTTCGAAAATGAGCAAATTGATCGGAGAGTACACGGCACAGGTCACCGCTTTGCTGCAGGAGATCGCGAAAGAGGAAGAGGAAAAGATCCTTCAGGCGGCGGAGATGCTTTCCGACACCGTCGTCGCCGGGAAGCTGATCAACATTTACGGAGCAGGCGGACACTCCGCCATTGCCGCGATGGAGATCTTCTGGCGGGCGGGCGGCATTGCGCAGGTCAATCCGCTTTTCCCGGCGGGGACCAATATAATCTCCGCGAATCCCACCACGGCGAAGATCGAAGGGTTCGCGCCCTATATCCTGAACTTCTACGATGTTTACAAGGACGACGTGCTGATCCTGGTGAACTTCTACGGGTTGAACATCACTGCGGTGGACGTCGCGATCGAGGCGCGCAAACGCGGGGTCAAGCTCATCACGGTCAACGCCCACAAGTTCGCGAAGAAAGTGCCGAAAAACTTCATCTGGCGTCATTCCACCAAAAAGAACATCAATGATTTCGCCGATATCGCCATCGACAATCACGTTCCTTATCCGGATGCCATCCTGGAAATCCCGGGCGTGGAGGAGAAAGTCGCCCCCACCGCCACCACGCTGACCTGCTTCACGCTGAACCTGATCATGGCCGAGACGATCCGCCTCATCAAAGAGAAAGGCGTCACGCCCGAGATCTGGCGGAGCAACAACATCCCCGGCTGCGATGAACACAACAAGCCGATCCACGACAAATACCGTCACCGGATCCATCATCTCTACCCCGTGTGGTGAGCGGAGGCGTGCATGGACCAGCTGACCGTCATTTTGAAATACCCCGGCGCCGCGCAGAAGTGGCAGCTCTGGGCGAACGGCGAATCGAGGATCGATTTCCGCCGCGACCCGGAATCCGCGAAACGCTGCACTGCTGCTTATGCCGCCTCGGAACTGCGTTATTTCCTGACCAAGGCGATGCCGGAGCTCACCGTCCGGATCGAGGAGAAAGTCCCGGCCCGGGGAAAGTTCATCGAGCTGGAGATCCGGGATGACAGCAATATCGGAAGTTTCATCCTGAAAAGCCGGAAGAACGGGGTCCGCGTGACGGGGCAGGGGCGGAACGGCCTGCTCAACGGGATCTATGAACTGCTGCGGATCCAGGGCTGGCGCTGGCTGGAACCCGGACCTTACGGGGAGACCGCACCGGAAAAACCGACGCTCGATTTCCTGAAAAGCAGCGGGAAATACGTGCCGTCTTTCAAGTTCCGCATGATCGACCAGTACCGGGACTCGGATGCGTCCGTCGAGCTCCTGAAATGGTTCTCCCGGAACCGGGCCAATGTCGTCTTCTGGAAACCGGCGACCGGAAAATTCGCGGACAAGCTCGGCATGTATTCGCGCATCGGCGGACATCTGCTCTGGAAGATCATGCACCCGGATTCCCTGACGGAGGACGGGCGCACGCTCTGGGAGGCACACCCCGGCTGGTTTGGTCTTCCGCCCGATGGAATACGGACCCGGGCCCATGCCGCCGATACGCAGCTGTGTCTGTCCAACCGGGAAATGATGCGGTATCTGTCCGGGAAGATCTGCGATCTGCTGAAACATGAGCTGAAAGAGATCGACATCCTCGATCTCTGGGGCTTCGACACCTGGGGAAATGCCTGCTCCTGTCCGGCATGCAGAAAACTGGGGAACGGCTCGGATCAGAACCTCTATCTCCTTTCGGAAGTGCAGTCTTATCTTCAGAAACATCTCGGGCGGACGGTCCGCCTGAACACGGTCTCGTATGAGGGGACGGCGACCATGGATCCGCCGTCCAAAGCGATCCCGGACAATCTGACGGATGCGGACTGTTTCGTGATCTTTTATCCGATCGCGCGCTGTTACGAGCATCCGCTGGCGGACGGATCGTGCGATTCGAACCGGCGCTATGACCGTTCCATGCGCGGCTGGAGCAAATATGCGAAACGGATCGGGCTTTGGAGCGGGGAATATTACAATGTGTCCAAGTTCGAGGATATGCCGGTCGTGTTCACGCAGCTGATCCCGGGCGAGATGCGTTATTATCACGCGCAGGGCTGCACGGGCGCGACCTATATGCATAACTTTTCTCCGAACTGGGGCGTGCGCACGCTGATCCAGCTGATGCATCTGCAATATGCCTGGGATATCCGGACCGATGACAAAACTTTTGCGGACGAGTATTTCCGGAAACGCTACGGCGTCCACGCCGCCCGGATGCGGGAAGTCTACGCGCTGACGGAAAAAGCGATGCGTCCGATCTCGGCCTGGCGCGGATACGGTCCGAGCATCCTTTCCCGGCTGAGCCGCTGGGAGGGAACGAAACCGGAGAAACCGCTGGAACATTCCCATTCGAAGAATGAACAGCAGTCGATCCGGCGGATCCGCGAACATATCCGCTCGCTGGAGAAGGCGATCGAGCTGACTCAGGACTGCATCGAACGGGAACGCCGGGAAAACTGGAAGACGCTTCCGGCCGGTCAGATCCTGCCGCTGGTGCTCACGCCGCAGGAGCTGGAAAAACACCGTTTCTACGACGCCGCCGAATATCGTCTCGGCGAAGATCTGCGCGGGCTCGTTTACGGGCGGGATCTTTACCGGCTCGAAGCGGCTCTCATGGAGTATTACCGGGCGTTCCGCCTGGGGAAAGACCGGGACAAATATTGGGCCGAAGTGGAAAGACTGGGTGATATCCTGAACCGTTATTATGCTCCTCTCACTTACGAAAATCCGGGACCGGGAGTGTCCTGCAAGGATGCGTTGTCCCGCTCGCAGCTGCGCCGGACCATCACCCGTTGCCGGGGGGAAAGACTAAAGAAAGATGAAAGAGGAAAGATGAAAGAGGAGAGATGAAAGATAACTGCTGCGGCGGGAGGTTCAGTGACCGCCATGCAGGAGGAACAGCGTCCCG
>JAFZZR010000127.1 GCA_017615635.1 Lentisphaeria bacterium | reverse complement strand
GCAATATCCGGCGAGGACGCGAGGATGAACATTTCCTGATAATGGGTCTGGACGAGAAAATCAAATTCTTCGGTGGTGGAGACAATACGCATGGTTGTTTTCCTTTATGTTATGCAAGTTGATTAAGGACAGAGTCGATCCTGCTCAGAAGCAGTTCTTTTATCGAGGCGATCTGTTTGTCGGTGTAGTGGAGAAAGGGATAGTGAGATTTCTCAAATTTGACTTCTTTCTCCAGCGCGGCGACCAGATTGTCCGGGATGTTCTTCAGACGGAGCCTTTGCGCCAGTTTGAACTGTTCCTCTCGGGAAAGGTCCGAAACGATCTCATCGTTTTGCCCCTTGGCGGCGCATTCCGCGACCGTGGTGTCATAGGCTTTGTTGATGGAGATTTCCCCTTTCCCGAGAGCCTGTTTCGTCGCCTCTGAACCGTCTTTGGCGATCTTCCGCAGGCGCTCGACTTTTCGCGGAGAAACATGCATCACCTCGGCCAGTTTCACGGCGCTTTTTCCTCTGGGCGGTTCGGAATTAGCGCCGTCCGGCGCTAATTTTTTCCGTCCGGCCTTGAAAAGTTTATCCGCTTCCGTGACATACCGAAGCATATCCGCAGGAGAAAGATTTCTGCGTTCGATCTGCTGACTGACCGCATAATCCAATGCATCCACGGGATCGTCAAACTCCCTCAGCGTGACGGGGACATTTTCCAGTCCGGCAGCGAGAGCGGCCTGAAGGCGGGTATGTCCGTCCAGAACGATACGGTCATCGCCTCTGCGCCACGCGATGATGGGATATGCCGTATCATAACCGGACTTTTTGATCCGTCCGATGATTTTCTACAAAACCGCATCCTGGACCGGGAAGATCCCGTTGAACGGGGCCTCCGTTTTCAGCATGGAGGGCGGCATGATCTCGATGCTCTTCCTCACCGTTTGTTCGTTGATCTCTTTCATCACTTCACCTCACACGCTTTCCGGGCGTTTCTGAGAAGTTTTCCTCTGGCTTCGCAAAGAACGCCCATTATGCCTTTTTCGTAGATTGCGATGGCTTCGTCATCTGTGCAGGATTTCCTGTAAAGATTGTGGTGGAGGGAATAATCCAGAGCCTGTTCTTCGTCGGAAAATTCCTTCTCGAAGATAAACACGGATTTGAGTCCCGCCTTCTGAGCGGCGGCAAAGCGGAGATGCCCGTCGACGATCAATCCTTCGCGATCCTTCCAGACGACAATCGGAAAAGCAGTGTCGTATCCGGATTCCCGCATACTGTCCGCAATGGCCGTGACCGCGCGGTCATCGAAGGGAAAAATGTCTTTGAACGGGGAATCGATCCGGAGAGACGAAACCGGAACTTCCTTGAAAGTGTTGTTGCTCATAGTTTGCACCTTGGTAAAAAATGTTTAGAGTGAATCGATGACGCGGACTTCTTCGTAGCCGGTTGGCCAGATGCCGGTGTACTGGCACTTTCTGTAACGCTCCAGCGCGGCCTCGTTGATCCGTTCAGCGAGATCGAGGACTTCGCCGGTGAGCTGCCACACGCCGGTGGCGAAGGGCTCGTTCTTCTCTACAGCAATGATGTGGACCGGAACAGTGATTTCCGTTGCGATCCGGATGACGGCCCGGTAAAAGGCCAGCTGGAAGATGTATCCGAAGCGACGGCAGTCGGACTCGAACCACTTCAAACTGTCGCAAGTCTTGAGATCGACCAGCCCGGACTCCGGCGAGAACCAGTCCATACGGATCTGGCAGGGAACGCCGCAGTATTCTGCCCGGACCACGCCCTCGGCTTCGCCCTGGGCGAGCAGTTCGGATGCGGCGGCGTGGAGACGGACGCTCCTTTGAAGATTCAGGATGAAGGAGTAGTCCTTGCCGGACACGACCTCCCGCTCCTGGGTCGCCAGCCAGTCGGCATACGTCTTGGTCTTGGTCCCGTAGGGTTCGCCGGTCTTGGGATTGACCGGCCCGTCGGAGACCACGAAGTCGCGGTCGAAGGCGGTGCGGCCTTCCAGAATCAGGCTGTGGGCGGCGCGGCCCAGAACGAAGGCCGGGGTGTCCTTCTGTTCGATTTCGCCGTTGATCTCTTTGCGGAAGAGAGCCGGGGATTCCCGGAAGTCCGCCAGAAGATGGCTGGACATAAATTCTCCGCGGCGGCTGCGGGCATGATAGATGTCCGCCGGTTCATGAGTGATGAAATTGGTGTTCATTGATGCTTTCTCCTTGTTTCGGATTCGTTGCTCTCTATCGGGGTTATTGCCAGGCAGATTGAAAAATGGCCCCAAGTTTTTGGAAAAAATCTCAATTTTTTTCCGGACCGAGCGATGCCTTGACGAAATTCTCCCGGATTTTCTCCATGCGGTATCGGACGGTCTTCCGGGAGATATCAAGGGAACAGGCAATTTCCTGAATCGTGCACGCGTCCATGAGGAGCTTGCAGACCTCCTGCAGATCTTCCGGCAGTCCGGCCAGTGCCAATCTGACCTTGACGATGGTTTCCCACCGCTTGATGCTGGAATCGGGGGCATCATCCGTGGAGAGATGGATGTTTGCCGAAGTGTAGGACGGCGGGTCGTCCGTGTCCTCCTGTCCGCAGACCTCTTCAATCGAAACTGCATTGGCAATGATCTTTGCGGATGGGCTGTTGTTTTTCCTGACCGCCCGGAATGCCGCCTTCTGCATTACGCTGTGAGCGAATGTGAGAAAACCTGCATCGGATGTCTCATTGTATTTGTCCGCATTTCGAACTGCCGCGAGAAGCAGATCCTGGACGGTGTCATCCATGTCCCGTTTCTGTATCAGCCCCTGACTGACGAGAGGTCCGATGAGTGATTTTGCGATTCTGATGAGTGTCTGCGCTTCCGCGTCGGTGATAATGTGAGCCATTTTTGCTCTCCTCCCCGGCCGCTCCAGAGCGGAAGGCGGAGGACTGAAGCGTCCGGCATTGTTTTTCGTTTTTGCCTTCCGCTCCCCTATGGTGCAATTGCACCGGGTCCCGGTGCAGAAACGGGTGCTGCACCGGGTGCAAAATCATATTGTTGTTGATAATTAAAGGTTTATATCATCGAATTTTTCTCAAAAAAAGTCTAAAATGCCGGTGTAAAACCCGGTGCATTGCACCGGACACGTGGTTTTTGCACCGGACTTTGCACCGAAAACCGGGAAAAAAGGCAAAAAAAAGCACCCTGCCGTGATTGACAGAGTGCCGAGGAATCCGCTATGGAATCGGATTATGTGCGGGAGGGATGGTAGTTGGAAGAGCCGGTGGCATCGTCCCTGTTGACGAAGCGCACCCGATAGCCCTCGTTTTTCACGAATTCAATGGGGTCGCCATCGTTGATGTTCGGGAAGAATCTTCTCAGCGCGGCGCAGATATCAAGTTTCCGGCGCTTCCAGAAATCATACTCTGGTGTGCCTCTGGCAGGGAGCGGGAGAACCTTGCCCGGCATGGCCAGCAAGGCGAGCAGAGCGGTAAACGCATGGGAAGGACAGCCCTTGACCTGGTTGCACAGACCGAGTTGCAGATAATTGATCTGGATCGGAGCCTCCCCCTTGACCCAGATCGAAACGCTGTCGCCGTCCTTTTTCCGGATGTGAACATCCGCCCACTTGGTGTCGGGAGCGCACTGGTATTCCGTCAGCGCCATCGGCTGTCTGGCGGAACGGATGCCGTTCAGGAGATTCACGGTTTCTCCGTCTGCGGCGAAACTGCCGTCCGGCGCGATGGATACGCAGTCATCCAGCCCAAGGCAGACACACTTTTTCTGACGCAGCGCGGTGAGCATCGCTTTCGGAACGTCCGCAAGTCTGCCGACAAGGAGGATGAACGGCCGGTCATCCCGGAGCAGGTTCTCCAGCCGATGTTCAAAGACCATTGTATTTATATAATAGGAAATGTATACCGGCATCCGGCTTCCCGTCCCGGTCTTCAGACAGCCGAGTTCCCAGAAAAAAGCGTCGTCCAGATCCACACTGGAAAACTCGATGCCGAGGGCATCGGCGATTTCCTTGTGGACACGGGCGTAATTCAGGCGGTAAATGCCGATATCCTCCTGCGTGACCGGGATTCTGGGCCGGGTGATGTCCTGGGGACAGCATGCCATCAGTCCGGAACTCAGTTCCCGGACTCTCCGGTAGTGGCACTCCTCCGAACAGTCGGCGGCATCCGGGCAGAGCAGACGCAAGGCCTCTCCCGGAGCCGGGTTCAGATACTTTGACCTGAACTGCCCGATGTCAATGCCGGGAAGCAGGACTTTCCAGTCAAACAGCGGCAGCGATCTTGCATTCGCCAGCAAGGAGTTCCACATAATTCACCTCTTCATCCTGCATTATGGTGTGGATGACGCCGACCTGCCGCAGCCACTCGTCCACCACCATGCCGAAATCATCGTAGTCGTATCCCGACCGGTTGGATGCGTCGAGAATGATGGTACGCTCCGACCTGCCGATTCTCACCAGAAACTTCGCTCTGGTGATCCGCCCCATGCTCGTCAGTTTGAAATGATGCCGATCCATGTCCCGGAACAGGTCCCCGTTGTCCGCTTCAAGGATTGCACACATGCCGCTGTCGCCGCTGAGGAACGCTTTGATCGACAGCAGGGAGATGCTCTTCACCTCCGCCGCCCCGTGATAGACGAGGATGTTTCGTCCGAGTTCCTTGATCTTGTCCAGATCGTTGATGCGCGGTGCGGAAAAGGCGTCGTAATCATCGAAGAGGCTCTTGCCGAGCTGCCTGCAGTAGGCATCCTCCATCCATTTGGGACTGGTGGGGATGCCGAGACGCAGTTCCCCTGTTTCCCTGTTGATGCTCAGCGTGTTGTAACTTTCCGGCTGAAAACCGATGGTCTTGGACTTCCGACCGTTCATGACGATGCCCTGCCGACGGTAGGAGTCGCCGTGCCGCACCAGCAGCACGATTTCTCCGCTGTCGTTCTCCGTCAGGGTCACACGGGCTGTGCTTCCGTAGTTTTTCGACTGGAAGATCCGGTTCATCCCTTCCTCGAAGTCGTGTATCTGGTCCGGGGTGACGACCAGATCCCGGATATCCCGTCTCGTCGCGCGCATCGCAAATGACTTCTTTTTCAGCGCGGCATAATCCGTTTCCAGAACGCTGAGTTCTTCGGGATTATGGAGATACACCAGCAGAGCCATATCCGCGGTGGACATGGTGTCCGTCAGTTCCCCGGCATACGGACTCCTTGCGATGAAGGTCCGCAGGACATCGTTGAAGCATTCCATGCTGGTCGCGCCGACGAGCGCGAAGCCGTTAAAAAGTTCTTCG
>JAFZZR010000126.1 GCA_017615635.1 Lentisphaeria bacterium | reverse complement strand
TGCTCAAAACATACTCTTTTTTCTTCTCGGAAAGATGCTGATACAACTTGACGATCCGCAAGGCAAACAAAAATGACTTCTCCATCATCAGGTTGCCGGAACTCTCTTTTACCTCATACCTCATACCTCATACCTCATACCTTGATGGCTGCAACTCAAAACACATCAAAAGCAAGTAGTGACGACGAGCAGTTCGATGAGCGTAAAACGGTTTTTCCGGCGATCATTCTTTCTTTTCATGATATTGGCTCCATTTCCTTCTGACTGAAGTTCCGACCGACCCCGTTATTATAGCATACTTCACTCGTTTTTTCAAACACATTCTCCCGATATTTGTCCGATTTGTCCCTGAATATATCATTTTGTTCAGTACGGAGCGGATCGAGCTGCGGATCTGTCCACCAGGAACTGCTTCATGAAGGATCCGTCTTTTTCCTGAAAGAGGTCGATTATTTCCGAGGCAACATGTCCATCCAGATATCCGACATTCGTTACGTCTCCGGTCTGTGCGATGTTCGGGTTATATCCTCGTCCGTGACGGAACGCAACGACGCTGATCCCGAAATCGATTCGTATGCGGTAATCGTCTTTCTGCGATGAATCGGTGCAGATCATGTTCACAGACGGAATTTTGCAGACGGCGGCCTTTCGGAATTTTTTCGAGTAGGGGACGGTGGCGGTGCCCCGGTCGGGAAAGATCCCGCCCATGACGGAATTCAGAGCAAGATGTCCGTACTTGTATCCGCCTGCCGTCTGGTTCGTGAGCTTGACAGGTTCGGCGGGACAAAGCCAGTAATTATTGGCGTCCTTTATCGTAGGGGCATTCTTCGGATTCAGGAGAAGCTGAATCTGTTCGCTCCAGATCAGCCACTTGTTGGTGGCGCCGAAGATCGTTCCGCCGGTATTGAGAATGGTCGGCATGAGGAAATCGTCATAGGTCGAGAGATACAGCTGTTCCCCCATAAGAATCGTTTTCTGACTGTTCAGGCAATGGATCCGGTTACCTGTTTTTTTCACCTCTCCCAAAGCAGGCAGAAGCATGCCGGCGAGGATGGCGATAATGGCGATGACGACCAGGAGTTCGATCAGGGTAAAGCGGATTGATTTTCTTTTGGTGGAAGATGTCCGTCGTTTTTGAATCGGCTTCATGCTTTCGGTCCTTTCCTTTCTATATTCATTCCCGGGGCGGATACAAGTTCGTTGTTTCGGAATTCCATATGATCGACGAGGCCCTTGTTCCAGAGGAAAGTCAGGGGGACATCGAGCCGGTTGACCTGTTTGCAGTCGGTAATGGAGAGATTTCCGATCCGGCAGTCCGGCATGATCTCAATGGCCGCTTCGGGGAGTGTTTTCTCGTCGCGGCAGAGACGGACGATGGAGAGTTTGCCGACATCGATTCTGTCGTCGCAGTAAATCATGGGGAAAACCGGAAGGAGTTCCCACAGATCCTCCGGCTGACGGGCCTTTGCCATGAAGCAATCCTCAATGACGATATCATCGAAAACACCTCGTGTCTTTCTGTCGCGGAAGAAATGGGTGAGACCGACACCATAGCGGTAGAAATTGCCGTGCACATGGCGGATCGTCACGCGGCGGATATCCGCGCCCGTGGAAAGCAGGCGCACCGCGCTGTGGCAGTATTCGCAGTAAACGCCGTCGATGTCTATATCCGTGATGGGGCCTTCCTCGAAGGTGCAGGCACCATCGTTGGCATTGAGCGCGATCATGTCATCGTAGCAGGTTCCGCGGATATTGGAGATCTTTCCGTGATGGCAGGCGCCATCCAGATGAACGCCGTCCATATTGGCCTTTGCGGGATTGCAGGTTGTAAAATCAAACTCCACGTCGTCGATGACGAAGTATGAGAGTTTACAGAACTGGATCGCATACGTTCCCGGATTACGGATCGTGATCCCCTTTACCGTCATGTTGGAAACATTCTGAAAATAGATCGCCTCAGCCCTGTAGCGGTCAGGCAGGAAGACTCTGTAATAGGGGGAGTCCTTGTAGGCAGGAAGGCCGAGAACATGCTGACACATGAAATTCGGACCCTGGTTGAGGTTGTCGAAATCCCAGATCCCGCCCGTGAGAGCGCAGCGCGAGTTTCCTTTTTCATAGTCCCGGTTGGTCAGCATGACACAGTCGGAATGAGGTGCAAGACGGATCCGTGTGAATCGGTCCAGCTTCAGTTCCTGATCCGAACCGAGCCGAAGCGGTTTGGAAATCACATAATGGTGCGGTGTGGGCGGCAAGTAGACACATGACATGCCGCTGTCCAGCCGAGCCTGAATGGCGGCGGTGTCGTCATGGACACCGTCGGCGAACAAATCAGGGAAAGGTTTCATGGTATGTCTCCTTGACTGTACAATCGATTGCATTTCCACTTTCTACAATTATACCCGCTTTTTCTGAAATGTCAAGTCCCCAACCGGATAAAAAAGCAATTTTTGCCCCGCACCGGCGTAATCGACGGACCTGCCAAAAACTCGCGGCTGGTCTTTCGGCGTCTCTCGAAAGGCCGAAATCCGGGGGGCGCCACTTTTGGCAGGGCCGTCGTAATCGGCCTCACTTCTGTCCGGAGGCGTTTTTGTTCTCGTCGGTCTCCTGCTTGGTCTTCAGGCGCAGACCGATATCGGAGATCTCCAGGGTCTTGAGCATTTCCGGGGTGCGCTCCGGAAGATTCGCAAGACGGTTGGCCTGATGTTCCACCGCTTTTTCGAAAAGGTTGCGGACGAACCGGCCGTTTCCGAAATTCTTGTCGCGGTTCCGGGTCAGGTAGGCCATGCATCCGAGGAGATTCTGATCGAATTCGGGCGAGAGCTGGTACTGGCTGCGCTTCGCGTACATGCGGAACATATCCGCAAGTTCGCGGTTGTTGTAGTCCGGGAAGTTGATGTAGCGGGTGAAGCGGGAGCTCAACCCGGGATTGGCGTCGATGAATTTTTGCATCTCATCCGGATATCCCGCCACGATCACGATCAGCCGGTCGCGGTCGTCCTCCATGCGTTTGAGCAGCGTGGCGATGGCCTCCTGTCCGTAATCCTGACTGCCTCCGGCGACCAGGGTGTAGGCTTCATCAATGAAAAGGACACCGCCCAGGGCGCTGTCGATCACTTCGTTGGTCTTGGCGGCGGTCTGCCCGACATACTTTGCGACAAGACCGGAGCGGTCGGTCTCCACCAGATGGCCCTTTTCGAGGATGCCGAGCGCCTTGAAGACCTTCGCCATGATCCGCGCGACGGTGGTTTTTCCGGTGCCGGGATTGCCCACGAACACGCAGTGATAACTGAGCTTGGCGTTTTTCATGCCGGCCTTCTCCCGTTCCCGGGCGATCTGGCAGAACTCCGCCATTTTCCGGACTTCGGTTTTGACGGACTGCATGCCGATCAGCTGGTCGAGCTCCGCCAGGACCTCTTCCAGCGTGGACTCCTTTTCATCCGCGGGTCCGGTCTTCGGATCGAGATCGGCGAGGGTGAGGGTCATCAGCTGCTCCTTGCTCAGATCCTTTTCCGAGGCCAGGCGGATCGCCTGCCGTTCCACCGCGGTCTCGAAGAGGTTGCGGACGAACCGTCCGTTGCCGAACCGGGGATCGGGGTGGCTCGTCACTTTCTTCATGTAGCGGGTGAGGCCCTCCTCCAGGTCGGGAGAAAGGGTGAACTGATTCTTTTTGGCACGCAGCTTGAACATCTCGGTCAGTTCCTCGGCGGAGTAATCGGGGAAATTGATATACCGGTTGAACCGCGAACGCATGCCGCTGTTGGCATCGAGGAAATCGCGCATCTCCTTGGAGTATCCGGCGACGACCACCACCAGCCGGTCGCGGTCGTCCTCCATGCGTTTGAGCAGCGTGGCTATGGCTTCGGCGCCGTAGTCGGACTTGCCGCCGCCCGCGAGCGCATAGGCTTCATCGATGAACAGGACTCCGTCGATCGCGCTGTCGATCAGCTTGTTGGTTTTGATGGCGGTCTCGCCGACGTAGCTCCCGACAAGTCCGGAACGGTCGGTTTCCACCAGATGACCGGATTTCAGGATGCCGAGTTCCCGGTAGATGTCGCCGAGGATCCGGGCGACGGTGGTTTTTCCCGTGCCGGGATTGCCGGTGAAAACGCAGTGATAGGAGATCGAGGGCACTTTCAATCCCTGGGCTTTGCGGGCCTGTACGACCTTGGTGTAATCCACGAGCTTGTGGATCTCCGCCTTGACTTCCCGCAGTCCGACCATGGAGTCCAGTTCGGCCAGCGCCTCATCCAGCGTCCGGTGCGGCGGCTTCGGCTGGGGAGCGGGGGTATCGGTAAGGGCCTGTTTCCCTTCAGCCTTTCCCTCCTGTTTCGACGATTTATCAGCCGGTTTCGAGGATTCGGCTTCCGCTTCGTTCTTCGCGGAGGATTTTTCCTCCGTTTCCGTATCGAACTTGAACGGGGCCACGAATCCCAGCAGGATGCTGACAGCCCAGACGGCGCCCCAGACATACCATTTGACGCGGTCGAATTTTGCAACGAAGAAGGAAATGAAAAAGACCGGCAAAGCAAACAGGAACGCATACGAGACGATGCTGAGACCCGTATCCGTCGGCATCACGACCGGGATGGCGGCGGAGACGACCGACATAACAATGGAGAGCAGGACGAACAGACCGCATCCGATACCGAAATTTTTCATATCAGTTTCCTTCATCAAAGTTACGTTTTTACCGCGCGGACTTCCCAAAACGCGAGGATGTAAGATAATACCTGTTTTCTCCATTTGCAAACGGGATGGACAAAAAATAATCCGCCGTCCACCGCATCCGGATAAAATCCCGGATTGCGAATTTGCATTTGCGGAAAAAAAGTGATATATTCTTTGAATCATGAAAAAAGGCAAACTCCAAGGAGGTTTCCCATGAGTGCAAAAAAGATGCTCACGCTGACCCTGGTTCTGTTTTCTCTGGCGCTCTTCGCCGACAGTCCGAAATATATCATCCTTTTCATCGGTGACGGACTCTCCACGCCCCAGCGCATGATCGCCGAGGAATTCGCATTGAAGACCGGCCACGGTCCGCTGACCATCAATCATCTGCCCAATCACGCCACGACCCGGACCGTATCCGCCAATTCTCTGGTGACCGACTCCGCCGCATCCGGGACGGCCATCGCCTGCGGGGAAAAGACCAACAACGGCCGGATCGGCATGGGCCCGGCGCTGGAAGTGCTGGAATCCGTGGCCGAAGTGGCCCGCGATCAGGGCAGGAAAGTGGGGATCGTCACCTCGGTGACCATGAATCATGCCACGCCCGCGAGCTTCTACGGACACAGACCCAACCGCGGCCAGTCCTATGATCTGGGACTGGATATGATCGCCTCGAAATTCGACTTTTTCGCAGGCGGCGGCGTCAGTAAGCGGGACGACCAGAAAGCCGCGGCCTACAAGGGTGATATCTACAAACTGGCGGAAGAGGCGGGCTACACTGTCATCGACGGCGATCAGGCGAAGATCCGCTCGCTCACTCCGGGCGACGGAAAAAAGGTGATGGCCTTCGGAGCCCCGGGCGCCCTGCCCTACGCCATCGATATGCCCGCGGAAGATCTCACGCTGGCGGACTACACGAAGAAAGCGCTGGAAATGCTGGACAATCCCAAAGGATTCTTCCTGATGGTCGAGGGCGGCAGCATCGACTGGGCCGGCCACTCCAACGAGGCGGCGACCAATCTCCGCGAAGTGCTGGCTTTCGACAACGCCGTCCGGGTGGGCATGGATTTTGCGAAAAATCATCCGGACGAGACTTTGATCGTGGTCACGGGCGACCACGAGACCGGCGGAATGACTATGGGATTTGCGGGAACGGGCTACGCGCTCTACGTGGAACGGCTGGCGAATCAGAGATGCTCCACGGGCCGTTTCACGACGATTTTGAAGACGGCGCAGAAAGAGTCTCCGGAGTTCGGCTTTGAGGATGCGAAGCTGCTTCTCGCCGAAAACTACGGATTCGTTTTCGATGACGACAAATCTCCGCTTTTCGTACGTGACGGCGATATGGATGAACTCAAAAAAGCCTTCGACGCAGGAAAACTGCCCGATGCGGCCCGGCGACTCATCAGCGCAAAATCCGGCGTGGGCTGGACCAGCGGCGCCCATACCGGACTGCCCGTGCTCACAACCAGTTTCGGAAAAGGCGCGGATCGGTTCACGGGCCTTATCGAAAACACGGACATTTCCCGCAAGCTCAAGGCATTGCTGCGCGAAGAATGAAACGCTCGCTCCGCCGGGAGATCATCATCGTATCCATCCTCGCACTGGTCTGTGCGGGCATGTGCTTCATACCGGCGCCCAGGCCCCTTGCTTCACAGATGGGACGGCGCGCCTCGGCCCGCGTGCTGGCAACGGATGAGAGCGAAATCCAGACGCACGGACTCCTGAAATTCGGAACGCAGGTCCTGACCATCGAGATTCTGGATGGACCCGATGCGGGGAAGCGATGTACCGCCGCAAACGAACTCCGGGCCCAGATGGAACTGGACAAGGTCTTTTCCCCCGGAGATACGGCCATCGTCGTCATGCCTTCCGGCGAACTGGACGGCCGGACCGTCGTCACCGCGCAGGACCATGACCGGAGCTTCTGGTTTCTGGTGCTGGGGATCAGCTTCTGCGCCGTGCTCTGCGTATTCGGCGGATGGATCGGAGTCAAGGCGCTTCTCAGCGTCGTCTTCTGCTGTCTGACCATCTGGAAGGCGGTGATCCCCCTGACGCTGCGCGGCTGGCCCGCCGGCTGGACGATCTTCGCGGCCGTGTGCCTTCTGACGGCGGCGATCCTCTTTCTGGTCTCCGGGATCAACCGGAAAGGGCTGGCCGCCTTCACGGGCGCCATTTCCGGAGTCTTCGCAGGACTCTGCATGGCCCACGGGTTCACGGCCCTCATGAAAATCAACGGGGCGGTCCTGCCCTACTCCCAGAACCTGATCTACTGCGGGTGCGATTTCCTCGATCTGCAGGATATCTTCGTCGGCGCCATGATCCTGGCCTCCTCGGGCGCCGTGATGGATCTGGCCATGGATATCGCCGCCGGGATCGACGAGGTGGCGCGCCATTCGCCGGGTCTTCCGGTCCGTCAGCTGATCGGCTCCGGACTCCGCATCGGACGGAGCGTGGTGGGGACCATGACGACGACACTGCTTCTGGCCTACTCCGGCGGCTATATCACGCTGCTGATGATGTTCTGCGTACAGGGGAATTCCCCCTGGGAGTTTCTCAATAACCCGCTGGTCGCTTCGGAAGCCGTCAAAACCCTGATCGGCAGCTTCGCTCTGGTTCTGGTGGCTCCGTTCACGGCCGTCGCCGGAGGCTTCCTGCTGGCACGCGGTAAAAATCAGGCGGATGGCGGATGTCCGGATCAGAAAACAGCCGGCTCGATTCCGGCAAAATGAAAGGATTGACATGACGTATCGGAATTTCAAGGAAAAAGTGTTCGAGATCATACAGCCCTCCGCGGAAGGGAAACTGGCCAGCCGGCTGTTCGACCTCTTCATCATGTTCCTCATCCTTGTCAGCGTGGTTTCGGTCTTCATCATGACCTTTGATGAGATTCCCCGCACCATCCTCCGCTGTCTGCGGGAAGCGGAGTGCGCCACTATTCTGGTATTCACCGTGGAATATGTCCTGCGGATCTGGACCGCCGACCTGCTGTATCCGGAACTGTCACCCTGGCGGGCACGGCTGAAATTCGTCTGTTCCCCCATGGCGGTCATCGACCTCGTCGCGATCCTGCCCTTTTATCTGCCCATGCTGGTTTCGATCAATCTGGTGGGGATCCGGGCGCTCCGGCTGGTCCGGCTGCTCCGGATCTTCAAGCTCAACCGGTATTCGGATGCCTTTCTTTCGATCATGGAAGTCTTCCGGGGAAAGATCCGGGAGATCATGGTCTCGCTCTTCATCGTGTTTCTGCTGCTGATCGTCGCTTCGCTCTTCATCTTCTACGCCGAGCATGACGCCCAGCCTCAGCAGTTTTCCAACGCCTTCTCCGGGCTCTGGTGGGCTGTGGCCACGCTCACCACCGTGGGATACGGAGACATCTACCCGGTCACACCGATCGGAAGGATTTTGGGCGCGATCATAGCTCTGCTGGGGATCGGGATGGCCGCCGTGCCGACGGGCATCCTCAGCGCCGGATTCGTGGAGCTGCTGGAAAAAAGAAAGAAGAAAGAGGAGGAGGACTCCGCCGGACAGGACAAGCCGGAAGAAAAAGGGTTCTTCGACGGTTTCTGACAAAGAATGAGGGAAAAAATGGTAAAAGGAGGAAGACGGGTTTGAAAAAGACCGGCATGGGTTCTATTTTTGAATCACCACAACACAAAAATAGGAGAAGCCCATGCCGGTCAATTTGTA
>JAFZZR010000125.1 GCA_017615635.1 Lentisphaeria bacterium | reverse complement strand
TGCCGAAGGGATATGACTTCAGCCGGGAGGGGACTTTCATCAGCGAATACGAGCGGTCGATGATCCTGGCCAACCGGAATCTGGACGCCCTCGGCGAGACCGTGCCGGCGGAGAGGGCCGTGGTGACGGAACGCTGCGACATGAAGAGCTTTCCCATGGAGGACGGCTTTTATCCGTGGGGCAATCCGGGGTTCAATCAGGTGCAGGAGACGGAGCTGACCCTCGGAACGCCCGTCATCATCCTGCACCGGAGCGCGGACGAAGCGTGGTACTTCGTTTTGACCTACCATTACTGCGGCTGGATCCCGGTCCGGAGCGCGGCGGTCTGCGGGCGGGACACCTTCGACCAGTTTGCCCGGCGGGATCCATCAACCGGCGTGACGGTCACGGCAGCCTCTGTCAGCGCGGGCGGCATCCGGCTGGATATGGGCGTCTGGCTCCCGCTGCTGGGCGAGGTCGACGGGGGATACGACGTGCTGATCCCCGTGCGGGGGTATGACGGCGAATACGCCGAAACGGCGGCGCATCTGTCGTACGGCGACGCGGTGGCCGGACGGCTGCCCTACACCATGAAGAACGTCTACGAACAGGCCTTCCGCTGGCTCGGCACTCTATACGGATGGGGCGGGGCGGACGGCGGCGTGGACTGCTCCGGATTCCTGTGCGCCGTCATGCGTTCCTTCGGCATCCTCATTCCGCGCAACACGGCGGAACAGCGCGTCTGGAGCGGCGCGGTGACGGACATTTCCGCAATGAGCGGGGACGAGCGGGCTGCTCTCTTCGTTTCGAGCCGGTTCCCCGCGGCGATCCACCGGCAGGGCCACGTGATGCTGTATCTCGGCGAATCGGACGGTCAGCAGTGGATCATCCACGCCCACAGCATCGGCCAGCCCGTCTCCATCGCGCCTCTGGATATCCGCAGTTCCATGCTGGCGATGGTGGAACTGCGGCCGTGAAGCTGCGCGGACGATCATGCAAAACCGAAACATATACGGACACAAAAAAAGGGGCTGACGTGTGAACCGCTCCACTTTGTACGGACAGCACAAAAGAGACTCCTAATAGCAGAGAAAAGGAAATGTTAATGAGCAAACTGGCTTCGCAATTCAAGCGGAGTCAGTTTTGTTTTGAACTGAATCCGGTCGTGGTTGTAGAAGCGGATGTAATCGTCGATCAGACGCTTGGCTTCATCAAAGGAACGAAGTTTCGTGCGGTGAAT
Source organism: Lentisphaeria bacterium (assembly GCA_017615635.1). Taxonomy (GTDB): domain Bacteria; phylum Verrucomicrobiota; class Lentisphaeria; order Victivallales; family UBA1829; genus RGIG8244. The sequence goes on along the minus strand of JAFZZR010000125.1, from coordinate 1,688 downwards.
ACACTCTGTCTTCAGAATCGAGAAGAAATTTTCAGCCGGAGCATTGTCATATGGGTTTCCACGTCTTGACATGGACGGGGAAATGTGGTATGATTGTGTCAGGCTAAAATATGCTTGGGATGTGTATTGAAAGCCTTGGTCACTGTGGAGCTGCAAATCTACAGTGACTTTCTCTTTCTTTTTCGCCGCTTTGATCGTACTCAAGACAAGGAGAACATTCTGCTCCGTACTGGTCTTGTAAGCAACGATGCTGTTGTCATACAGATCCCGGATGATGGATAGATACAGAAATCCCTGTTCTGTTTTGATGTATGAAATGTCAGTTACCCACTTCTGATTGGGTCGATCCGCGTGGAAGTCCCGGTTCAGAAGATTTGGGTATCGGTGCAGACACTCTCCGTAACGCTGATACTTTTTACTTCTGGTTACGGAGAGAAGATTGTATTTCTGCATCACTCTCAGAACTGTCTTCGGATTGCGGTGAATCCCTTTCCGATCCAGCCAGATCGCTACGCGTCGGTAGCCATATGTACGTTTACAGCTTTCCTGACATTCCCCTATTAACCCTGCGAGTTTTTCATCCTTCGACTGACGATCCATGCGGCGCACGAAGTCATAGTACCCGCTCCGTGAGACCTTGAAAAATCGGCACATTTCAGAGACGCTGTACTTTTCCCTGTGACGATAGACTACCTGATATTTAACGCTGGCTTTCACTTCCTTTCTGTGAGCGAGAGAAAATCCCGCAACAATTCGTTTTCCATTTCGAGACTCTTTATCCGCGCGTTCTTTCGGTCAAGGATATACCTCAGTTCTGCCAGTTTGCTTTCTTCGCTGACTACATAGTCTTTGGGCGGTCGTCCCCTTCTTCGAACCACGATTCCCGCTGCCAGCTTCTTCTCTCTGTTATTGTATCTCGTGATGAAACCCGTTATCTGCTTCATCGTGAAACCGAACTTTTCGCAGATTTCCCGCCGCGTCTTCCCCTCCTGCCTCATCCGTAGTATTTCTTCTTCGTACTCTTCCATATGTCGATAACTTCTTGCCATAAAAACACCTCCTGTGGCTTTCCTTTATTCTACCACAGGAGGTCTCTTTTGTCATTGTCCGTTTTTACTGGAGCGGTTCATCCGGCCGGAGTCAGTTTTTTTCTTTCCCGGAAGTTCACACGCACGCCCGCTTTTTCATAAAACTGCCTTTTTTATCCCCGAAAACGCCAGTTCCTTTTCCGGGAATCTTCACATAACCGTCCTTTGTCCGTCAGAAAAGGGGGCTATAATACGCTCACAACAAAGAAAACAACCAAGGCAAAGTCCGGGAGGGACTCCCGGAGAAAGGACGATATCATGAGAGAATTCGATTGGACGATGCATACCGGGAACGAAAAGGAAGCTGCCGATGCGAAAACGGAACGGACGGAGTCCTACGAAGTGACGGGAACGGATCACGGGATCCTGTACGTCCCCGCCGGGGAACAGAATACAAAGGCGAAGAAAAAGAAGAAATCCGCCGGATCGATCGCGGCCCTCTGCGCGGCCTGCGTGATCCTCTCCGGGACATGCGGATTCGGCGGCGCGGCGCTCGCCAACCGGATAAACGGCGGAGGTGCGGCGGAACCCGCGGCGGCGGCCGCTCAGACCGTGAAGAGCTCCGTTCTCTCCGTCTCACAGGTATCGGCAGCAGTTTCG
>JAFZZR010000124.1 GCA_017615635.1 Lentisphaeria bacterium | reverse complement strand
GTTCTCCGTGTGGAATGTTCTGCCTCCTCTTGACCACAGGGGCGGCATTTTATGCCGTATAAAAAAAACGACGATTATTCTCCCGGATTTTTACTCCAGTGCGCGGCGTTGGGACTGGTCGCGATTTCCGAGGTTGCGATGCCGATGATTTTCGGGAGGAACTCGACATGGAGATCGAAATAGACCATGTTGCCGCCGTACTGCGGCTTGGTGTGGCGGGTTGTGCCCGATGGGTTGATGTTCAGGTCAATAGACACTTCACTGCAGGGAATAGCGTATTTCTTTCCTTCAAGGATACTGTACCGCTGAGACGGGTTCCTGATCGAACTTTGCTTTTTCCACGGGTACGTGGACAGATTATCGAGGTCCACTTTGGTCCGGGTGCTTGAATTGAATCCGTAGTCGTAGGTTTCCCCCTTGTTGATCTGAACGTGTTCGTAGGTTACACCGCTTTCCACACGTTCACGCGATTCGGAAGGGCATTCGATTCCCAGAGGCATTCTTTTATCCGCGTCATAGTAGCCCAATGACCAGTAGTTGCCGCTTTTCAGAAAGACGAACCAGCGGCTGGTCTGCAGACACGGCATAATGACATCATTGTTGTCCGTTTCGTAGGAATTGACGGCAAGAGAAATCTGCTTCAAGGTGTTGCTGCAGGATGTACCGTTTGCCTTCTCCTTGACCTTCCCCAGGGCAGGCAGAAGCATCCCCGCGAGGATGGCAATAATTGCGATCACGACCAGCAGCTCGATGAGGGTGAAAGAGCGGCTCTTCATTTTTTTCCTCCTTGATTCAGTTTGACGGACATTATTTGACCTTGCGGAGCTGGAAGATCGCGGTCTCGCCATCCATTTTTGAATGGAAGGTGAGTCTGCCGTCCTTTATCTGGAACGTATGAGCGGTAGGGGTAGAGGTGATCTCCATCCCGTCGGGGATACGGAAGGTATGCTCGCCGCCTCGTTCGCAAAGGACGGAAACGAAGCCGTTGGCGGCGGAAACAACCTGGCTGTCATCATCGGAGAAATACGCTGCGCCGCAGAGTCCGGCGAGCCGGCGGAGAAGTGCAGGGCTGTATGCCCCGGGCGCTCCGTTGAAAATCTCCTTTGCACCGTTTCTGTCACGCAGGACGATGGCAGCCGGCCCATTTTCGCCGTAGGTTGCCAGTACGGTATCGCCCGGTTCGGGGACGATACTGGCGGGCATCCCTTCCTGCCACTGGAACCATGAGGAGCCCATGGCACGATATCTGCGTCCCAGAAGTTTCCCGCCGTCAACCAGTCTGGGCTGACGGTTCGGCAGATCGTCTCGGAACTGGAGGCGGAATCCGCAGCGTTCCAGCGCTTCGACGGGTCGCCGCAGCAGCGGATAGCCCCAGATGATGAGGGTGCCGGATTTGCGCGCCTTTTCCCGGAGTTTTGCGACTTGTTCCTCCGTGAAGCCCGGCTGAAGCGGGAAGACGACCAGTTTCGGCAGTTCGAGGTCCGGATGGAACACATCACGGGCGGAAAAGACACGGAACGGGATGCCGCTATGCTCCAGCGCACAGCAAGTTTCCTGCTCGGCGACCCGGCGGAGTTTGCTTGCATCCCGAAAAGGCAGTCCGGCGAACTGATCGATGTCGATGAACACGCCAGCCTGGATCGGCGGTGTGTCCTCCGGAGAATAGACACTCTGCAGCATCCGCATATTCCCGCCCAGATAGCCGTGTATGGGAGCATCGTGATAGTAGCACTCGCCGATGTCGAAGAGGTAGTATGCTCCGGCCAGACGCTGGAGGGAAAGCGCCGTGGCCTCCAGTGCGACGCAGCGGAAATACTCCTCGTCGAAGAGATAGTTGCCGATGGGCGCCATGCTGTGCGGTGAACGCAGATCTTCCTCGGCCAGATGAAGTTTTTTGTGAAGCAGGTAACTGCCTGTAGGGGAATTGCGCAGAATGGTCACCAGAAAGTCGGTGTCGGGTGAGTCCAGAAGAGTGTCCACCCGGCAGTTCCCCGCGTAGCCGGCAGGCGCGTATGCGCCGGTAATCAGCCGGCCGTTGGAGCCCCGCTTCACCGCGGCAAACAGCGCCAGACGGAGTTCCGCCAGGCTGTCATTGATGAACGAGGTAAAGTCAACGCCCTGCTGAGTAGATGGTACGCCTGTGTTGTCCCAGCCTCGCTCGTGAGGCGTAGGTACGCCGGGCTGAGCCAGAGACGCCTGCGGGTCCTCCCAGGCTGCGCGGAGCGCCTCGTCCGTACGGTATTTCCGGGTCAGCCACTCCGACCAGGCACGCACGGCGGACGGACTGTGGTCTTCGCCGCTGGTCACTTCGCGGTCCAAGGGGAAATACTGTCCGTCCGCGCCGCCGGTAACGTGGATGCCCAGAACGATTTTTCCGGCGGGATCCGTTTCAAGGAAGCGGGCCAGCGCTTCCATCGCGCGGGATGCCTCACGGCGGAATTCCTCACTATAGAGGGAGGGTGCGGGGGCTATATCGTCTCCGTATTTTTCGCGGGCGGGCTCGACATCCTTGCCGTACCAGACCGTCTTGAATGTGGTGCCGTAGCAGCCATACCCGAGTTCTCCTTTCGCATTGGTCATGGTTGCCTGCGGAAAATCTTTATCCCAAGTCGGATAAGCTTCCACACAGACGGACAGAAGGACCCTGGCATCCGGCGCGATGGAGTGAATAATGCGAAGCTCTTCAGCGATTCCGGAAAAGTCGTATGTATTCAGTCCCTGCCACAGATTCCCGATGGCGTCGCGATGGATGGTCGGGGGCTTGTTGAACGTTGCATAAAAGGTGAAGAGTTTGAATCCTTCGTCCCGGAAGGCGGCATAGCGGCTCCATTGCGGGTAATTGAGGCCCCGGCGGTACATGGCGGGGAAGACAGGTTTCCCGTCCAGCAGAAGTTCGGCAGCACCTTCCCGTATATTCACGGCGGCCCGGCAAGGGGATATTTTTGCCAGACTGGCCTCTACTGCGGCCCGGTCATAGGAGCGGTTTTCCGCATTGACGGGGGGCCTTGGATCGCGGACGATCTTTTCAGAACGCACATCCAGAGTATGCAGCAAAATGGCGGAGGGATTGCCGTCCAGCACGATGCGCAGACGATACCCGGTATCAGGGTACGCGGGTACGGAGTAGTCAACGCGGTCCCGTTCTCCCGTGGGATGGCACTGGAAGCCCAGCGGAAACGACTTGTCTCCGGACATGGACATCGCTCTGGGTTCCCGGATCGTGTTGAGTGTCCACTCGATATTGCTTCCGTACTCCTGGTGCAGCGTGGTGTATGTTCCCGTGAAGTGAATATGATTCTGCTCTTCGGCCAGGAAGACTTCCTTTTTCCAGATTATTTCGGCGGTGCCGTCTCCTCCGTCATAATCTATGAGCAGCCCGTCGTCCCGCTTCGTCAGACTGACTTTTGCATTGCCGTGGCAGCGGACTTCCCATTCGGATTCGTCCGGTAGATCGGCTGTCTGGCGGAAGGCTGTAACGGGAATCCGTGCAGCGGAAAAGCGCAGCTGCCGGAGCTGCATGACCAAACCGTTGTTTCCCGTAGAGCCGATGATCATCTTGCGAACGGGTAAAGGTGTTCCCGCATACGTCTCGCTCTGGACGATTTCGCCGTTGACGGACAGAGTGAGTTTTCCTTCGCGGCTGGCGATCTCGACCGTTGTCCACTGATCCGCCGGAAAGTTCCGCCGGGCCTGCACGGCACAATACTTCTTTCCCTCCAGATTGATGGTGCAGCAGAGAAGTTGTTCCTGCCTGCCGGGGTATTCCACCAGGATGACGGTTGCAGAACTGCCAAGATCACGAAGAGTGACGATGGGACTGATGCGGTGGGACTCTCCTTCGGGAAAATCCTGAGATTGAGGGCGGAATGAGAAGGAAAGGTCCCAGTCGTCCGGCTTGACGGCCAGAACGGATTGAATAAAACTGTCCTGCCCGAAGATAAGAGAGCCGTCTTCGCTCCTGCCGATCTGCTGTTCGCGCAGGAACGAAGCATGCCGCCATGGAAGGTTTTCCTGGCGGGGCAGTGTCAGCTCGACTGTCTGCGTCTGGGCGGCACAGAACAGGCTGCAAAACAGAGAGACTGCGGATGTGAAGAAACGAAGAATCTGTTTCATGCTTGCTCCTGGTTGATTGTCCGTTACGGCCATGCAAGCAACCCGATCCCGGCCGGAGCCTGGGGGTCACCTCATTACAGATAGTATACCGCAAAAAGCAGTTTAGTCAAGCGAAAAACATTGTAATCAAGTACAAATGATGATTGTTTGACCCGGTTGCATCGGCTGGAATATAGGTGATTTTCTAAAAGTAACCCGGCCACTATTTTTTTCAAAAAAACTTCCGTCTCCTTCCGGACAGCCTTTCGATCATTTCCGCATCGGCGAACAGGTGAAACGATGCGCGCCGGGTTCCAGTTCCTGTTCCGGTCGATCGGGCAGAATCAATGTGGCCGTGGTGTTGGACGGAATAACGGCCTCCAGCGTGACGGAGCCATCGTCCTCACGGTCCCAGCGGGTACGGATCCGTCCGCAAGGGGAGTCGAAGGTGGTTTCCGCCCAGGAGAGCTGCTCGGCGAACACGGGTGCGATGAGAAAATGCCGGAACCCGATGTCGGAGTCTTTGTCCGTTATGCGTATTCCGCCGATATGAGCGTAAAGATAGGAGGCGACAGCCCCGTAGGCATAGTGATTGAAGGAGTTCATCGGCTGGGCAAGGATGCCGTTCTCCACGGTATAGCCATCCCAGCGTTCCCAGATGGTGGTGGCGCCTTGCAGGACCGGATAGAGCCAGGAGGGGAACGCCTGCTGGAAAAGAAGCCGGCAGGCCAGATCATCCTGTCCTTCGCCGGCCAGGATCGGCAGCAGGAACGGTGTGCCCAGAAAACCTGTGGAAAGGCGATCTCCCCGCTTTGCGATGTTGGCGGTAAGCTGTTCCAGAATGGCGGGACGCATATCCTGCGGGGCCAGATCGAATGCCAGCGTAAGCAGCGCGGCTGTCTGGCTGGTCTCGCCGAGCCGTCCATCCTTCATGAAATGTCTTTGGCAGGCGCTGCGGATATTCTGGAAAAGGGCCTGAAGTTCCTCTGCGTCCTCCGTTTTGCCGAGAACGGCGGCGATCCGCGCCATCAGACTGGTACCGTAAGCAAAGAAGGCGGTGGAGATGAGTGTCTCACTGGTGGGGTCGTCATGATTGAGCCAATCACGCCATACGCATGAACGACGCAGAAGATGATCGCTGTTGGTCTCCTGATAGCGTATCCAGGCCAGCATGCGGTCATAGTGCCGGGCGAGGATACGGCGGTCATTGTACTTGCGGTAGAGTATCCAGGGGATGATGATCGCCCCCTCGGCCCAGCCGTTGTGTCCCTTGTAGTAGTCGGTGCCGTAGTAGTCCGCATCCAGATGCGAGACGGCGAAGAAAGGCGCATATTGCGGGTATTCGCCTTCGGCGGTGCGGGAGAGATTTACTTCCTCCAGATATTTTGCCAGGAAGGCGCCGGCGTTGAAATTATAGGTGGCGGTGTCGGCGAAGATCCAGGCATCACCGAGCCAGCCGAGCCGCTCGTCTCGCTGATTGCAGTCCGTGGGAACGTCGAGATAGTTGCTGCGGTTGCTCCAGAGCTGATTGAGGTAGAGTCGATTGAGAAGCGGATCCGAGCACTGGAACCATCCGGTTCGCTGCAGATCTGTGTGAAGCACGCGAACCCGTAGCGTCTGCGGATCGAAATCGTCGGGCAGATTTGTGATCTGCAGGTAACGGAATCCGAAGAAAGAGAAACTGGGTTCGTAGTCGAACCATTCACCATTGCCGATAAGGGTAATGGCGGCGCGGGCACTGCGCAGATTGCCCAGAAACAGGCTGCCGTCCTTCAGAAGCATTTCGCCGTGACGGATGGAGATGGAGGCATCTTGCGGCAGACGGATGCGCAGGCGGATTCGTCCCACCAGATTTTGTCCGAAATCAATAATGGTCAGACGATGCGGGTCGGGAATGTTCGGCTCTCGCTTCCACAGCCCCGGATCAATGTCGCGGACTTGTACGGGGGCAAGCTCCTCTGTCGGTCTCACAGGCGGGGCGGTTCGCCCGACGATGGCGACGCGGCGGTTTTTCGCCAGACAGGGAGACCATCCCTGCGCGGGATAGTCTCCCTTCGTCCAGTCGCCCAGTACGAACCGCGAGTCGTAGAGTTCGCCGTCGTAGATGTCGGAGAAACGGAGCGGACTGCCGATGGAGCACCGCCAGGAACGGTCGGTCAGAACGCATTCCTGCGTTCCGTCCATGTACAGTATGTGGAGTTCGGCGCGGAAGACGGGGATACTGCCGTAACTGGGACGGTTCGAATTGCGGCGGCGTGCAATGCTTCCGCAGTACCAGCCGTCTCCCAGTCGTGCCCCGATGGCGTTGGTGCCCTGCCGAAGCAGAGCGGTCACATCATAGGTCTGGTGCTGGACCCGGAAGTAGTAATCCGTCCAGCCCGGGGCGAGTGATTCGTCCGAAACGGGTTCGCCGTTGATGGCGCAGTCGTAGCAGCCCAGCGCGGTGGCATAGAGTCGGGCGCGGGCCACGGACTTTGTCAGCGTGAAGGTTTTCCGCAGGCAGTTCACCGGCTGGTGGGTTTCGCCGTTATGAATCCCGGCGATCCAGAGAGCATCCCAGTGCTGATTCAATTTTCCTGTTTCGAACCAGCTTTCGGCAGCTGCTTCCAGTCGGTCGTGTTCTCTGCTTGTTGCAGACACAATGACCTTCCAGCAGTAACGGGAGCAGGGTTTGAGCCTGGGGCAGCCTTCGATATTGAGGGATGCGTCGGACTCAATGACACCTGAATCCCATTGCCAGTCGCCGCCTTCCTCCTGTATCACGAGGCGGTAAGACGTCTGGAACAGTCCGGGTTCTGCACTCTCCAGATGCCAGGAGAAACGGGGGCGCTCTTCCGCAATGCCCAGCGGAAATTCCAGATTTTCGACTTTCAGGCCGCAGATGCTGATCATGGGTCACTCTCCGAACAAAATGGTTCGTACGTCAATGGAGGTTTCCTTCAATGCCTCCGCACCGTATTCGGCAGTGGCCTGATGCGCCGTCCGGGTGAACCAGAGGTTGTCGTCTATCTTGTCCATACGGACGGTTTCCGGATGCATGGCGAGCATCTCGCTGGTCTCCAGTATGCCCGCATGATCGCCCTTGAAGCGTTTCTTTGTGCTTTCCCGTGTGCGGACAGGATGGACCCGGATGTAATTGAAAGGGTTGAGCCCGCCCGTGTAATAGGTGGCGTTGACCTCCTGCCCCCACCAGCCTTTGCCGAGCGTCTCGTCGAGGAACTCGATAATGACTTTCCGCCCTGCGAATCGAAACGCCAGATCCGTGGGCATTCCCTGCACAAACTCCTCCGTCTGATGAGCGATGAAGCAGTGGATGTTGCGGAAGCCCACAGTGAGCAGACCGCGGAAAATCTCCTCTGCAACAGGAATGAGTTTTTCCGGCGAAACACTGACTGTTCCGTTGTTCTCCGGCTTCGCAACCGCATAGGTGGCTGTTCCGTAGTAGAATGGCGGCAGCAGTATTACGTCGTCCGGGCGTTCCTGCTCCACCATGTCCAGCACTTTCTCGCAGACAAGAAAATCCACTCCCACGGGCAGATGCTCCGCATGATATTCGACCACCCCCAGCGGGAGGACGGCGGGGATGTTGCGTTCGATTGCTTTCCGGATCTGGTCGGGCTGCATGTACAGATACTTCATGGTCAGAAAATGCCTCTGTTTGCTGTTTGTGGAATTGACAGAATGTTTCGATATTGATCGATTTCGCGGCGGGCGAAATCCAGTTGACGCAGTTTCCAGCAGAGATGCCGGGCATCGGCAACATAGCCCATGGAGGGCTCCCAGCCCAGACGTGAATCCAGCTCGACACAGGGAAGGACATCCTCCACGTTTTTCTCCTCGGCGGAGAGTATCTGCACCATTTCGTCCAGCAGGGCATTGGCTCTGTCCGGCTCCGCGGTGAGTTGGAGACGGCGGTTGAGCAGCCACCAGTGTTTGATGTTGAGCGTGGTACGGAAGGCGGCGGCGATGAAACGGCCCAGCGCCAGCAGACGTTCGCCGTTCCCGCGGCAGCGGCCGGACGGCATTTGCGGAAGAAGTCCGGCCAGACGGTCATCGGCTGCCTCCCACAGACAAATCAGTTCCGTCATTTCCCGAATATCCAGAGGGTAACGCTGTATCCCCGGCGACTGATTGGCGCTTTCGAAGGGCTGGTAGCCGGTCATGATAATGGTATTGCCGAACATCTGTCCGGGCTCGCAGGGAAAGGGAATCTCTTTGGACAGCATGGTGCGTGTCATATTGACCTGAAAGATAAATGGATAAGCCGGACCGACCCGCAGAGGGCCGTACTGATCTTCATTGGAGGTGACGATTCGTCCGGTCAGGGCTTCGCTCCATGCCGCCCAGATTTCGGCAACTTCCTCCGTTCCGTAGTCACGACGGGCTATTGCATACAGCAGTTCGCCGGAGGAGGGCTCTCTGCCGCCTTCCTGCTGCCAGTAGAAAAGTTTTCCAAGATCCTGTGCGGGATTGGGCCACCATCCATAATGTATTCCCTCAAAAAGACTGGTGCAGTCGCCCTTTCTGATATAGGGAAGCACGGCCTCCATGCGCTTCGACCACAACTGATGAACGGGAAGATACGGGACACATCCTACATCCCAGCACAACCCGCCCGTGTTCGTGCAGGCTCGAAAATGCAACCCCTGGCGGTGTGCTGCCGTCGCCTCGCTCGTGAAATATTCTCCGGGGTCGGTGACCGAAACAGTATAGTCCATAGCGGGTCTCCGCACTCCATCGGTCGTTCTGGCCTTCTGCATTTCAAAGGCAATGTTGATGGTCAGGTCCTTGGGGAGTTCAGCCAGAAACGCTTCCCGTACGTCGGATGGAAGATAGCAGAAGTTGTAGGTGCTGAAAATCACCTCCGCTTCGGGCTTGACGTGATGCACGGCCGTGACAATTTTTCGAAGCAGAGCGGGATAGTCGAAGCCCGGGAACCAGCCCGGACTCGGACGGGGGTCGGGAATGCCGTCGACCACGCTTTCGCGGAAGGACTTCCCTGTCGTACGAGGGTCCTTGCTGGGATACTCCAGGGATTCGCCGACCAGGTGGAGTCCTGCCGCCTTCGGATAACGTCGGAACAGTTCGCCGAATACGGAATCCAGCGCGGCATCCGCGCCGGGATCGTCCGGATGGACATGCGCTCCCAGGTGATTGTAGAGCATGGTATCCAGACCGTGCGCCTCGGCTCTTTCGATGATATCGTTGAAGTCGCAGTTTTTACGCAATCCGTTCAGGTCGAAGCCGCGTACCAGTATGGTGATGGTGTCGAATCCAGCGTGGCGGATGGCTTCCAGCTGCCAGTCCGGATAGTCGTCTATCCCGCTGCCCGAGAAAATGACGCGGTTCTTTACTCGCGGCATACGGCGGATCGTGCCCTGCGGGAGAAACGGACCACCCGCCAGATTCATCATATCCTCCAGCCAGATCTGTCCGTTCAGGACACCCCGCAGGTCGTCCCCGGACACCAAAACCGTGTTCTGCGTGATCCGGACACAAAAGGCGCCGCGGTGCGGCCGGGACGGCGGAGAGACACGAAAAGCGATTTGATTCGCCGTCTGCTCCGTGTCAAGGTCCAGCCGGAGATCCTGCGAGACGGTCAGATAATTCTGCAAGTCTTCTGCTGCCGATCTGATTTGCGCTGCCGCTCCGTCCGGATTCAGGATGCTCCAGGAACTGTCGAGGGCAATTTCCCCATCCTTCGGTGTGCTGCGGATCCGCATGCCAGGCTGGTGAATGGCCTGCATTCTCCGGCGGAAGGCGTATTTTTGCTCTTGGGACATCAGGGATGTAAGACTTTCGGAATGAATTCGGTTTTGACCAGTGAAACGCTATGCCTTTCGTGGAGCGGCATGCTGCCCCGATAACGTTTCTCGATCATGTCGATGAGATGGTTGCAGGCGTGCTCGCCCAGAAGCTGCGGACAGGGGTCCGCCGTAACGAACGGCAAGTGGCTGATATTGCCAAAGCCCGTGAGCCCAATCCGCCCCGGAATGTCAACTCCCAGCTCTTTGGCGGCCTGCCATATCAGTTCGGCGCTGTTGTCGGAGTCACAGGCGATCAGCGTCAGATTCGGATGTTCAGCGATCATTCGCTTCAGGCAGTAGCAGGCGTCCGGCAGCGAATGCTGGACACCCGTGTAGGTGCGCTCCAGCCAGTCTGTAATGCCTGCCGCCCGCATCTGCTCGTGAAACCCCATTACGCGTACCTGGTAAGGCAGCGAGGGGGAGTACGGAAATGGTTCCGACAGAAAAACGGCAATGTCCCTGTGTCCCCGTTCCAGAATCAGTTTCATCATGGCTATGCCGGCCGTATAATTGTCGCAGTTGACCGTGTGATGGCTTTTGTCCTCCTGGGGAAAGTCATGGTCAACGTAGATGCAGTGAATGCCAGCCGGTACCTTGGGGAGGCCGGAATGAACCAGTATGAGCCCCTGGATGGAGTTCGTCGACAGCAGTCTCAGGTAGTGCTCGCGTTCTTCCGGAGCCGGGGAAAGCATCACAGTGAAATATCCTCTGTGAAGCGCTGCCGCCTGAACTCCCTGCAGAATCTGGACGGGATAGCGGTCAAGAGGAGCCATGTAGCCGATGGTACCCAGGGGAAAACGTCTCGTCTGTATAACAATGGTGCCGCCGCCGCGGCCTTTCCTCTGAAGCATCCCCGCCTCCACCAGTTGCGTCACGGCTTTGTTGACGGTCCACTTGTTCACGTGGAAACGTTCGGACAACATTGTCTCCGAGGGAAAACGACTTCCCAATGGATATTTCCCATCCTCCAGTTCCTGCGTCAAGGCGCTGGTGATTTGCTCTGTCAGGGTCTTTGCCATGGTGAGATAGTACCGTTCAGGGGTGTCTGCATTGCAATCAAAGTAACTATACCATCAAAAAGCAGCTTAGTCAAGAGAAAAACACGAAAACTATCTGTAAACAGCCATGACTTGACCCAGCCGCATTTGTCTGTTTATAGGTAATTTCGAAGATGTGGCCCGGTTACTATTTTTTAGAAAACGGAGGATAGGCGCTGCAAGAGCCCCTTCGCTCCCGATCGCAAAAAATGAATGAAAAACTTGTTTTTTCATCGCAGAGGCTTGAAAAAGAGAAATCAAGATGCTAGCGTAAAAAATACGGGAAAATCTCATCCGGAGATTCCCACCCCGGAAACAATCGGGATTGCTGTCGGAAAAAGCGTCGGCGGTGATCTCCGTATTTCACAGGCCGGATTCAGTCCTGACCGGCAAGGAGCGATGTATTATGGGCGGACAGGTGAAACAGTATGACGTTGCCGTGGTCGGCGCAGGCATGGCGGGCATAGCCGCCGCCGTTCAGTCGGCGCGCGAGGGAAAGAAAACCGTGCTGCTGGAAAAGACGGTGCTGCCCGGAGGATTGGCCACAACGGGCCTGATCTACATCTACCTTCCGCTGTGCGACGGAAACGGACATCAGCTGGCCTTCGGGCTCACAGAAGAACTTCTTCGGAAGAGCATCGTCTACGGGCCCGGAGATATCCCGAACTGGCAGAAGGGGCAGAATGCACCGGAAGTCAAGCGGTTCCGCGTGGCGTTCTCCCCGGCATCCTTCATGCTGGCCCTGACGGAGCTGCTCCGGGAAAACGGCGTGGACATCTGGTACGATACCCTCGTGATCGGAGCGGAAAAGGCGGAAGGGAAAGTGAAGTCCGTGTTTGTGGAAAATGAGTCCGGACGGATCGAAATTCAGGCGAAATGCTTCATCGACGCCTCCGGAACGGGGATCCTGGCGAGGCGGGCGGGAATCCCGGGCTGGGACAAGGAACCGAACTATCTTTCGATTTGGGCCCTGCAGTATGACAAGAGACTGGAAAACAGCGAGAATTTTGATTTGTCGCCGTCTCTGCGCATGAACGTCATGGGCGTGCCCCGTGACGAATCGAAGGCACCGGAGGAAACCGTCTACCGCGGCATTTCCGGAAAGCAGGTCACGGATTTTGTAGTGAAGGGCCATGCCATGCTTCTGGACTACTACAAACGGAACTGGCAGGAGGGAAATATGGACCGGAAGACTCTGTTTCCCGTACATCTTCCGGCTATGCTGCAGTACCGGAAAATCTTCGCCATCAAATCCATGCGGGATCTTCAAACAGATGAGAACAACCTCCGTTTCGAGGACTCCATCGGGCTCATCGGCGACTGGCGGAAGTCCGGTCCCGCCTGGGAAATCCCGTACCGGAGCCTTTGTCCGGCCGACGGTACCGGCGCATTTCTCGCGGCGGGCCGCTGCATCGGATCCCTGGGCGACGCCTGGGAGGTGACCCGCGTGATTCCTACCGCCGCCCTGACGGGCCAGGTGGCCGGCGTGGCCGCTTCGATGTCGGTGGAGACGGAGACGGATCCTTGCCGCCTCGATCCGACAAAAATCCAGGAGCGTCTGCGCGGCCTCGGATTCCCGCTGCATCTGCCGGAAGTCGGCCTTTCCTACAAGGCGTAAAAACGGATTCCTCTCCGTTCAAAGAAAAGTTGTGCGTCCGGATTCGGTAACCGGACCGGGGAAGATTTGATTTGCCCCGGAAAGCCTCCTTACATCCTTCAAAATCCGTGCATCCGCCAGTCCCCTCCGATGCTGAAAAAAGCCGAGGGAAAGCGGTCGTCTGCCGTCCGCATTTTCCTGGGGATGACATTTTTCAGCTGTTGCTTCCGCACAGAGCAGAACGCAGCCGTCCAAGTCCTCAGCTTTCACACTAACGCCTGACAAATCTTTTCGGCATAAAGGTCGGCAGACCTGACGTTTCAGAGAATCCGGGCCGATTCTATGCGAAACACACCCCTTCGGCGGGAGAATGGCGGTTTCTCTCCGGTCTCTGCCGGGCGGGATATGACGCTGTAAAACCTTGCGACTCAGCCACGAACGGGTTTAAAACAAAAAATCCAGTCATAAAGGACTGGAAAAGAGAGAACAAAAAAACTGGTCGGGGCGACTGGATTCGAACCAGCGACCTCTACGTCCCGAACGTAGCGCTCCAACCAGACTGAGCTACGCCCCGACTCGACAAAAAATCGTCGTACAGGCAATTACTATACATGCGGAATGCCGTTTGTCAAGGAAAATTTGAAAAATAGCCTGAAAAAAATTGAAGACCGGTATGATGACGAACGGCAGCGATCGCTGTCTTTTTGAAGCTGAAGGTGTCGGACTTCAGGTAACTTGCTTTACTTCTCTTGAGCCCGATTACCCGGACATGGGAATTGATGATCTTCATGTCCTTCAGGAAGGTGCGGTAGTACATCCCGTCCCCGTCCGGGACGATGAGATGCGCCCGCGTGCTGCCGGGGATGTCACATCCATCAGGCGAAAAGAAAAAACGGCGAAAAAAAAGGGGAGACCGGATTTTTTTATTTGTGCGCTTGACTTTCTTTTCTTATACGATATATTTTATGTAGAGATATAATCTTAAAGAAAGACAAACGAGAGATCCGGTAAATAACGCTGCAGGTGCCACCGAAGACAGCGGAATCGAAAGGTTTTGAAGATGGCGAAAGAAATCGAAACAGGAAAGCCGGCTGCGGAGACGAATGAAATCGTCTGCTGGAATAATCTTCCGGATGTCACAGACCGGAAATTCTGGGAGAAACAGCGTTCGAACCCGCTTTATCCGGAAATCCGGAAGAACGCGCAAGAGGCCTGTTCACAGGAATTGATTTCGCCCATGCCGCACTACTATGATGTGTTTGTTACGGGAAACCGCATTTGCTATCAGGAAAAGCTTTTTTCCGTTCAGGATTTCGGCAGTCTTGCCATTGCCTGCTGTATCGATCAGGAGCCCCGTTTTCTGAAAAATATCGAGGACCGGCTGAGGCTTCTGCTGGATCTTCCTACGTGGATCCTTCCGGCGCATGACCGGGAGAAATTGAACGTTTCCGGAAAGACGGTCGATATCGACTTGAATTCCTCAAAACTCGCGGATGAGCTGAGCACGCTTCTTTATCTGCTTGGGCCTGTGCTGAATCACGATCTGGCAGAAAAACTCAAGGCGGAACTCTTCCGGCGGCTTGTCATACCTGTGGAGGATGCTATCGGCGGTAAATCCCCGCTGCCCTTCTGGATGCTGACAAACAGCAACTGGAATGCGGTCTGCACCAGTGGCGTGGTTGGGGCGGTTCTCCGGCTGCCCATGCAGGCGACGCGCAGAGATGGCATATTGAATCATATGCTGGAAACCAGCAAAAAATTTCTGGATGGTTTCGGCCCGGATTTTTATTGCAGCGAAGGAATAAGCTATTTCTTTTTCGGCTTCGGTCACTATATGCGTATGGTGATGCTTCTGAAGCAGTTTGACGGGCGGGATCTGTTCGAAGCGGATCCCCGGGCGTTCAAGATCGCCATGTTCCCGGAAAACTTCATGATTTCACCCGTCTGTTTTCCCACGTACGCCGACATTCCCATCGATTTCAAATTGAACCCGTTTCTTATGGAATTGCGGGATATTCTCATCGGCAGACGGAATGGCTTTTCCTGCAAGGTTCCGCCCAACGGCAATCTGGTCTCCATCGCTCAATTTGACAACGGACTGAATGCGCTGGCTCTTCAGCTCTCTCTCTTTTCCGGCGAACCGCCATTCTCGCCGGAGAGCTGTAAAACGGCACCGATGAACGTGTTTCCATCGGCAGAGTCGTACATTGTACGAAGAACAGCGGATACCCACCTTTCCGTTGCATTCAAGGGCGGGAGCAACAACGAAATGCACAATCACAATGATGTCGGCTCCTATATTGTTGCAGTGGACGATACGGCCGTGGTTACCGATCCGGGCAAGGAAACGTATCAGGCACGGACATTCAGCGAACGCCGTTATGAATCCGATCTGCTCAACAGCTTCGGACACAGTGTGCCAAGAATCGGCGGCAAGCTGCAAACGGAAATGAAGCATACAGGCGATACTCGCGCCAGGCTTCTGGAGGAGAAGCTTGCCGATGGATCCCCGCTGTTCGTCAGATTCGATATCCGGCGGCCTTATCAGCATGTTGAAGGGATCGAAAAACTGGAACGCTCTTTCTCCTTTGCGAGAAGAGATGGCGAAGGTTTCACCGTCACCGATGAAGCGGTATTCCGCGATCCTCTGGAATTCGAAGATGCCGTTATAACCTTCGGCGAAGTCCGTCAGCTCAGTGAAAAAACCTTCCTCATTACGGAAAAAGGGAAGAGTCTGCTTCTGGAAGTCGATGCCTCTCTGCCGTTCGATTTCCATATCGAGATCATCAAGGAACAGACCGACCACAAACGTCCGGTGAACAGAATGACTTTTGCGGTAAAAGAGAAAGTCCGTCAGGTAAAAATGACGTTCAAATACAGCATTTCTCAAGATAACGCTGCGCATTAGAACAAACAGAAAGGATTTGACAGCCATGAATTCATGCAATGTACTGGTTACGGGCGGGGGGCGCGGGATCGGAGCCGGTATCGTGGAGGCCCTTGCGGGAGCCGGACACAATGTGGCGTTCTGCGGACGGGGCACGCCGGAAGGCGTGCAGGATTTTCTAAGCCGTCTGAAGCAGGAATATCCGGGAAAATTCGCCTATTTCCGCTGCGACGTCTCCCGTGCGGCGGACAGAGAGGCGATGCTGGATGATTTCGAGTCGGAGTTCGGACCGCTTGACGTTCTGGTGAACAATGCAGGCGTTGCGCCGGATGTCCGTGCGGACCTGCTGGAGATGAGCGAGGAGAGTTTCGACCGCGTACTCGGGATCAATCTGCGGGGTCCGTTCTTTCTGACGCAGGCGGCGGCGAAGCGGATCATGGCCAATCACAACGGCCGTTTTCACTGCATCATCAATACGGGGTCCGTCTCCGCAGACTATGCCAGCATCAACCGGGGCGAGTACTGTCTCTCCAAAGCGGGCGTTGCCATGGCCACAAAACTCTGGTCGGTGCGTCTGGCGGACGAAGGGATCTGTGTATACGAACTTCGGCCCGGCGTGATCCGGAGCGACATGACCAGCTGCGTTTCCGCAAAATACGATAAGATGATCGCGGCCGGTCTGACGCTGCAGAAACGCTGGGGCGAGCCGGCCGACATCGGACGCGCCGTGGCGATGCTCGTTTCCGGGGCTCTGTCCTATTCCACCGGACAGGTCATCAATATCGACGGCGGCCTCACGATCGAAAGGTTCTGAAGCCCATCATGACGACGTCCTGCTGCAATACACTGATCATCGGGAGCGGCGCCGCCGGACTGGCCGCGGCGGTCCGGCTTCATGCCCTCGGCGTGGAAGACATCGTCCTGTATACGGAAGGACTCCGCATGGGGACTTCGATCAATACGGGCAGCGACAAGCAGACCTACTACAAGCTGGGCATGTACGGGGAGGAAGCGGATTCGCCCGTCGGGATGGCGCACGATCTGGTACGAGGCGGATCGGTACATGGAGATCTTGCCCTGGTCGAGGCGGCACTTTCCATTCCGGCATTCGGGCATCTGGTCACACTGGGAGTACCGTTTCCTCACGATCCGTTCGGGCAATACGTCGGATACAAGACGGATCACGACCCGAAGCGCCGAGCGACGAGCTGCGGGCCCTACACCTCCCGGGATATGTGTCTGGCGCTGATCGCCGAGGTCAAACGCCGCGGCATTCCGGTATTCGAGAACCGGGTAGCGCTGAAGCTTCTGACACACGAAAAACGGGCGGCGGGCGCAGTTTTCATCCATACGGAGGACGGCAGTCTGGAATGCGTACAGGCGGAGAATACCGTCTTTGCCGTCGGCGGTCCCGGCGGCCTTTATGAAACGAGCGTGTACCCGAAAGTCCATACGGGCGCGATCGGACTGGCGCTGGAAGCCGGTGCAAGGTCCTGCAATCTTGCCGAATCCCAGTTCGGTCTGGCCTCGGTCAAATTCCGCTGGAATGTATCCGGCAGCTACATGCAGGTGCTCCCGCGGTTCATTTCCACCGATCCGGACGGCGGCGACGAGCGCGAGTTCCTGCGGGAGTATTTCGACTCCGTTCCGGACATGTACGATGCCATTTTCCTGAAAGGCTATCAGTGGCCGTTCGCCGCGGAACATGTGCCGGGCTCTTCGCTGATCGATATCTTCACCTTCATTGAAACGGTTGAACGGGGACGGCGCGTCTGGCTGGACTACCGGGCCGATCCCGCGGACTTCGATTTCGCCTCGCTGAGCGCTGAAACGCGCGGGTATCTGGAGCGGTCCGGCGCGGTGGCGGATTCTCCGCTGAAGCGCCTGTCCATTCTGAATGCGCCGGCCATCGAACTGTATGCAAAACATAAGATCGACCTCACGGCGGAACCTCTGGAGATCGCGGTCTGCGCCCAGCACAACAATGGCGGTCTCGCAGGAAATATCTGGTGGGAATCCGTAAACATCAAACACCTGTTTCCCATCGGAGAGGTAAACGGATCCCACGGCGTGACCCGTCCCGGCGGAACGGCGCTCAATGCCGGTCAGGTCGGCGCCTTCCGTGCCGCGGAATTCATCGCGGCAAAGTACCGGGAAAAAACCGTGGACGAGTCTGTTTTCCGGCAGATTGCGGAGAAGGAACTGTCCATACTGGAAGGACTGCGTAAAATTCCCGCAAAACGGGACTGGAAACAGGAACGGGCCATCCTGCAGCACCGCATGAGCGAGGCAGGCGCATTCATCCGCTCGCAGGAAAAGGTGACGGCCGCGCTTGACGGCGCATACAAGCAGTCCGCCGCCATGCTGTCCGACGGGCTGGGCGGTCTCTCCCCGCGGGATTTCGCGGAGACGCTGCGGAACCGTCAGCTGCTGACGGCGCAGATTTTTTATCTGGAGAGCATCCTGATGCAAATCGATTATATCGGCTCGCGCGGCGGTTCCATCGTGCTCGCAAAAGACGGGGTGCCGATCCATCCGAAGCTGGATTCCCGCTGGCGCATGGCCGCGGAAAAAAAGTCATACCGGAATCAGATCATGCTGTGCGGATACGGAGAAAACGGGTATCCGGAAATCTCCTGGGAGTCCTGCCGTCCGGTCCCGGAAACCGACGGCTGGTTCGAGAACATCTGGAATGATTTCCGGAACGGAACCATATATGGAGGAAAGAAATGAGTGAAACAGACCTGATTTGCGACTTCGGAATTCTGCGTGAACTGCGGAAACGCGAAAATATGAGCATTGCCGAACTTTCCGAGCGAAGCGGCATCTCCGCCAGCGTGATTTCCAAACTGGAACGGAACCGGAATATCGCGGAAATGGACACTCTTTACCGGATCGCACGCGTATTCGGCCTCACGCTTTCCGACCTGATCTCTCTGGCGGAAAACCGTACCGCCCATTGCGTCAGTTCGGAACGGTACAAATCCGGCGATTTCGTGTTCGAACGCGTGAACTATGCCAATATGCGCTGCATGCACGCTGTCGCAAAAAAGGGGGCGAAAGTTTCCCGTCCGGAACTGCACCGGGACGATTACGAACTCTGCTGGGTGCTGAAAGGGCGTCTGCGCTTCACGCTTCCCAACGAATCCTATGAATTGAAGCAGGGGGCGTCGATCCAGTTCGATGCTCTGCTGGAACATACGTATGAAGCGCTGGAGGATTCCGAGCTTATCATTGTGCATTTGAGGAAAGGAAAGAGATTCTGACATTATGGCGAAAATCTGGAGAAAAGTAACGGAATTCAAGACGCCCGAGGCATTTTCCGAATACCTGAAGAGCGAAAACTTTTCCATCGGCATTACCGAAAAGATCCCGTCCGGCGGCGGAGCGCTCGCAAGACCGTGCACGCTTCACGGCCGGACCATCGGCAACCGCTGGGCGATTCTGCCCATGGAGGGCTGGGATTGTGAACAGGACGGCCGCCCGAGCGAACTGACCCGACGCCGCTGGCTCCGTTTTGCGATCAGCGGGGCAAAACTCATTTACGGGACGGAGGCCGCCGCGGTCATGCACTCCGGCCGAAGCAATCCGCGTCAGCTTCTTGTCGCTCCGCATACCGCGGACGCCTTGAAAAGCCTGTGTACGGAAATGCGGGCTGCGCACAAGGAGCGTTTCGGAAGAAACGATGATCTGATGATCGGCCTCCAGCTGACCCATTCCGGACGGTTTTCCCATCCGAACAAGCCGGACGTGCTGGAGCCCAGGACGGCATACGCTCATCCGCTCCTCGACAGGAAATTCGGCTGCAGTCCGGCCGATGTCGTTTCCGATGCGGAAGTCCGGGAGATCATCGATCATTTCATTCAGGCTGCGGTCATCGCCCGGAACGCAGGATTCGATTTCGTCGACGTCAAGCACGCGCACGGCTATCTCGGGCACGAGTTCCTGACCGCATACGATCGGCCCGGTCCGTACGGCGGCACCTTCGAGAACCGGACACGCTTTTTCCGGGAGATCGCCGAAGGCATCCGCAAGGCCGCGCCCGGACTGGAAATTTCGGTCCGGCTGAGCCTGTTCGACATTTTTCCCTTCGTCAAGGGAGAGGACGGCGTCGGGCATCCGATGGAATGGCACGGGCATTATCCGTATGCGTTCGGAGGGGACGGGACCGGGATGTATATGGATCCCGAACTCAAGGAGCCTGTCCGGTTCGTGAATCTGCTGAAGGAATACGGAGTCGGACTTATCTGTGCGACGATCGGCAGTCCGTACTACAACGTGCACATGCAGAGACCCGCCTATTATCCGGTTTCGGACGGATATCTGATGCCGGAACATCCGCTCTATAATGTCGCCCGCCATCTGGAGGCCGTGCGCGAACTGCGCCGCCGGTGTCCGGGGATGCTGGTCGTCGGCTCCGGCTACACCTGTTTGCAGGAGTATCTGCCCAACGCCGCCGAATATGCGGTCTCCCACGATGAAACGGATTTCGCCGGAATCGGGCGCATGGTGCTCTCCTACCCGGAAATCTGTGCGGACGTGCTGGCGGACAGAACGCCGGACCGCTGCCGGATCTGCCGCACCTTCGGGGACTGCACAAGCGCGCCCCGCAACGGAATGGTTTCGGGATGCTATCCGCTGGATCATTTCTATAAGCAGCGTCCGGAAGCGGCGCATCTGAAGGAAATCAAAAAGGCGGCAAAAGCGTAAGAGTTTTTCCGCCGAAAGGAAAGTGAACGAAAATGAATTGGTTTTTCGCGGACGACCATTACGGAGTGCATCCGGGAAGAGTCATCTATGAGCATCTCCCGGAACAAATCCGGAACCGAATACATTTTTTTGAAAACGACTGGAATGTTCTGGAACATTCCCCCTGGGAAACGGAATGCGGGCTCCTGATTCTGCACATGATCGGAGGCACCTGCGGACAGCCTCACCCGGGGGCGGAGGCGGAGAAACGTGTGCGTACATACCTGGAACGGGGGGGAAGCATCCTTCTCCTCCACGGCTCCAGCGCCGCCTTCTGGGAATGGGACTGGTGGCGCCGTCTTCCCGGCGAACGCTGGGTACGCCCGAACGATCCCGACGGAGTGGAAGCCTCCACGCATCCGCGCAAGCCGTACACGGTTCGGATTTCCAAAACCCGGCACGAGCTGGCTTCAAAGCTGTCCGCCATGGAATTGCCGGAAGACGAAATTTATACGAATCTGGAAAACACCTGTCCCTGCATGCGCCTGATGGAGACGCACATCGAAGAGGGGACCTTTGTCCAGTGCTGTGAAGCGGTATCTCCGTGGGGCGGGAAACTGCTCAGCTTCATCCCCGGTCATGATCCGGCGGTCACGTCGAATCCGGTTTTGATTCGGAACATTGCAACCATTATGGACTATCTTCAGGAGGAACAGGCAAAATGAAACGCTGTCAGGCGGCATTCATCACAAACAATCCGGCGCAATCTCAAATCCCTTACGTCTATTCGGAAAAACAGATTCAGGAAATCGCTTCCGTCACGAACCTGCACCCGGGCATTGCCGGGCCGGACGATATCGCTTCCGGCGCTTTGCGCGAGGTGGAAGTACTGTTTTCCACCTGGGGGATGCCGGTGCTTTCGGACGCTCAGCTTGACTTGATGCCATCTCTGAAAGCGGTGTTTTATTCCGCCGGAGCGACGGACAGTTTTGCACGTCCGCTGTTTGCCCGGGGAATCCGGCTGTTCAGCGCATGGCGGGCCAACGCGATCCCCGTTGCGGAATTCTGTCTCGGGCAGATCCTGCTGAGCCTCAAAGGCTATTTCCGCGCTTCGCGGATGCTGAAGTCGCCGGAATACTTCAACACCAAGCTGTGCGGACCGGGCGTGTATGGCGAAACAGTCGCCTTGATCGGCGCCGGAGCGATCTCGAATCATATCCGGGACCTTCTCACGAATTTTCAGGTGAATGTGATCACGGTCCCCTCCCGGAAGGAGAAACGGACCGTCTCCCTGGAAGAGGCCTTCTCCAAAGCCATGGTGGTCAGCAACCATCTTCCGAATCGGGACGACAATGTCGGAGTTCTGAACGGCGACCTGTTCCGGTCCATGCGGGAAGGTGCCGTATTCATCAATACCGGACGCGGCCGGCAGGTCAATGAGGCGGAGCTGATCGAGGTTCTGGAAAGCCGCCCGGATCTGACGGCTCTGCTGGATGTCACCTGGCCCGAACCGCCCAAAGCCGGGTCCAGACTGTATACGCTGCCGAACGTTGTGCTTTCCCCGCATATCGCAGGCTCGATCAACGATGAAGTGCACCGCATGTCCGATTATATGATCGCGGAATACAAACGCTTCGCCTCGGATGAACCATGTCTGCATGAAGTCTGCGAATCCATGCTTCTGACCTCGCAAAGCTGAAGTCTTTTCCCCGGACTTATTTTTATTGCGGGGACATGGAACGCTGGGGAAGTCGTCCCCGCCGGGCGGGTTTGTCTGCGCTCGCCGCTGATCGCGGACGGCTTGCCCAGCCGAAAAAAAAAATCCGGCAGGGTTCCTGCCGGATTTTCGAAGGCTGGTGGAGGTTGCAGTAAAAACTGCGAAAATTCTCTCAGCCTCGAAACATTCGCAGTTATTGCTGAATGGCCCCCTTGCAGTAATTCAACGGAAAAGTCCTGCGGGGAACGGTTTTGAGGCTGCCCCAAAGGACGCCCTTCCGCTGAACAGCAGTTTGCTCACTTCAAATCAGACTATACTGTATGTAATCTGACGAACCGTTAGGACCGCACCATGCGGAAGTTTAACGGAATCCAGTCATCCGTCAACGATCTGTCAGCACCTCCTTGATCCCCATCTTTTCGATCAAAATTCGGAAGGAGCTGCCGGTGCGCTGGTCGGACCAGAAAAAGCTGTTCGAAGTAGAGTGAAGCGCCTAATGAGATTTGCTCCGTATAGTACGGACGAAAGAGAATTAACGGTATTGGGGGTACCGTCGTTGCAAAAAATACCATCAGCATATCAAGTTCAACTCATCTTTGTCCGCGACTGTTTCTATTTTCATGTTTCGACATTGTACTTGTCCGCGCCGAGGTATGCATTACTGTTAAAGCGAGCGAAAAAAATCTTTGAAATAAAGAGAACAGCTCTTGATAAAATGAAAAAAACGATATACCTTATTGACGCGTGGCAATGTTTTTTTCGTTTGTCCGGGCTGTTTCGGCTATATTCCGAATAAAGCTTGATTTTGAACGACTGAACAGAACTTATGATTTCATGGTGATTGAAAAACAAGGATGACAGAATGAGGCGGGAAACGGTATTGAGTAGCGGTTGGTACTTCAGAAAAGGTGCGGGAGAACCGCTTCCCTTTCATCTCGAAGATCCGGGTTGGCGCAGTGTGACCTTACCGCATGACTGGGGCATTGAGGGCCCATTTGACGGCTGGATAGAACCAAAATTTACTTCCAGTACGGAAACGGGGGCTGTTTTTATGCCGGGCAACGATACTGGGGCACTTCCCTGGACTGGCTGCGGGTATTATGTGCATGACTTCTATCTGCCCGAGGTGGAAAAGGGACAGTCTTTCCGGTTGGAATTCGATGGTGTGATGAGCCATTCGACTGTCATGGTCAATGACAAGATTGCCGGAGGACGTGTATATGGCTACAGTTCATTTGCCTGTGACATAACGCCGTTGGTTAATTTCGGAAAAAAAAGAAACCGGATTGTGGTCAAAGCGGAAAATCCCGTTTATCTTTCCCGCTGGTATCCGGGTGCCGGAATTTATCGGGAGGTTCGGCTTGTCTGTCTACCTCAAAAACATTTCTGCTATAACGGTATCCATCTGGAAACAACGGAATTGGATTGCATCAAGAAAACGGCGACTCTCAAAATCACTGCAGAAGGATTTTCCGCAGAAGAACTCCACACGGAAATCCGGTTCGGCGGAAAAGTAGTTTCGATCGGCGAAGCAGAACTACATCTGGCCGGAATCGAATTGTGGAGCCCGGAAAATCCGGCGCTGTATGAAGTCACTGTACGTGGAGGAGAAGACGAAGTAACCTTGAAGTATGGGTTCCGGAAATTGATCTTCGATTCAAATAATGGAATGAAATTAAACGGGGCGCCTTACCGTTTCCGAGGACTCTGCATGCACCATGATTTGGGTGTGTTCGGGACTGCATTCCACAAGGAAGTTATGACTTGGCGACTGAGAAAGGTCAAAGCACTCGGCTGTAATGCATTGCGCATGGCACACAACCCACCCGATCCGAAACTGCTGGATTTGTGCGATGAAATGGGATTTCTGGTCATGGACGAGGCTTTTGACATGTGGCGGACAAAGAAGACTTCCGGCGATTATCATAACGAATTCGATGCCTGCCATGAGCGGGATCTGCGCGATCTGATCCGGCGCGATCGGAATCATCCATGTGTCGTGCTGTGGAGTATCGGCAATGAAATCCCCGACGAAGTGTTGGAGCAAGGAGCAGAGATTGCGGAGGAACTGGTCAGGATTTGCCATGAGGAAGACATGTCCCGTCCGGTCACGGCGGCAATTTCTCATCAGAAGGAAGAAGACAAACCGGAACTTCATGCCTTTGCAGAAAAACTTGATGTCATCGGGTTTAATTACAAACCGGAATTATATCCTATTCTGCATAAAAGGCATCCAAATAAAGCGATTTACGGTTCGGAAACTTCCGCAGTGGTGAGCAGCCGCGGGGAGTATTTCTTTCCAGAACCGGGAATCGACATAAAACGTCCGGAAGGATACAATTCCGCCTACGGCACGGAATATGCAGTATGGAGCAATGATTCGGAGATAATGTTCCAAGCATTGGAAGAGTGTTCATGGGTGCTTGGGGAATTTGCGTGGTGTACCTTCGATTATCTGGGAGAACCTTTTCCGCATCCGTTCCCGAACCGGAGTTCCTGCTTTGCGCTGTTCGATCTGGCCGGTCTACCCAAGGATCGAGCTTACCTCTATGCTGCGCAATGGCATCGAAAAGGGACGCCGGAAGTCCTGCATATTCTGCCTCATTGGAACTGGCTGGAGGGACAGAAGGTTCCGGTTCATGTTTTCACATCGTGCGCTTCAGCGGAGCTGTTTCTGAATGGAAGATCACTCGGTGTCCGATATACGAAACCTGGCGCGCCGCGGCTGGTTTGGGACAACATTTCCTTTGAAGTCGGAAAACTTGAAGCGATCGGATATGATGAGAACCTCCGGGAGATCGCCCGCTCGTGCCGGGTCACGGCAGGAGAACCCGCCGCAATCGGCTGCCGCATCGAACGGGAACCCAGCACTTCCGGTGGCACATATGTCTTTGCCGAATTGTACCTGACCGATGCACAGGGAAATGAAGTTGAAACGGCTGGGGATGAATTAGAAATCGAAATCACAGGCGGAACTTTGATCGGTATAGACAACGGTGATGCACGCTGCTTGCTGCCGTTCAAGCGCAGAACCGTGAAATTGTATAATGGGCGTGCAATGGCGATAGCCCAAATGAAAGAGGGCGGAACCATCACAGTTCGCTGTGCCAAGTTCACCTTGCCGTGCAAAATCAAG
>JAFZZR010000123.1 GCA_017615635.1 Lentisphaeria bacterium | reverse complement strand
GCCACAATAGCGCCCCACTTGCCGTCTGTCCCGATGTTTCTGCCGTATGTGTTCGCTTCATCCTGGGTAATGGACAATGCTTTGGCGGACCCGTCGGATTTCACCATGGGGATGATCTTCGTCGTGCCGCCGCGTCCATGCCCGTTGTCGGTGGTGAACGCATTGCCCGGAGAATCCCAGCAGCCGGAAAGGACGCCTCTGTGTGCGGAAATATCGGAAAGTCTTCCGTTATGCTTGATATTGTCATCGGAAAAGATGCCCGTACGGTAGGTGCTCTTTATGTAGGATTGCCATGTCCTGTAGGGATCGCTGTAAGGATTCAGGTACAAATAGGAACTCCACATCGTTATGCCACTGTCACCGGCATATGTATTCTCGCCGACGAAATCCCGTCCGTTTTTCTGATCATCCAGGAACTGATTACCCGCCGAAACAGAGGCGGGACAGCGCATATAGATGAGTTTCCGCCCGAATTCGGGGTATTTTTCCCTGGGAACACTCTGCGCGCCCTCCAGAAGACCAAGATAAGTGGCTGTATTCTGAAGAACCACGTAGTTGTGGTGAGCAGCATTATCCGGATCGATACTTCCCTTCCCCGGCCCGGGGAGATAGCCGTCGTAATCATCCGCATACATGGTGCACTTCAAACCGATCTGCCGGCAGTTAGAGAGACAGTTCGTGGTCAAGGCCGTTTTCTTCACCTTGCTCAATGACGGCAGAAGCATTCCGGCGAGAATGGCGATGATTGCGATGACAACCAGCAGTTCGATCAGCGTGAAACTTTTCTTACTCATGGTTCTTTTCTCCTCAAAGGTTGTGTTTACTGGGGGTTCTAAAAGTTCCAGGGGTACTGGGAATAACAGATGTCCCCTGCTTATTTATTTCATCTTTCATAGCTCATTTTTCCCAGGGATATTCGACTTCGTACAGCGCCACGTCATCGAAAAGGACGCCCTTGTCTGCCGGATCCTGCGTGCCCTTGGTTCCGAGCGTGACGGTCAACCGCGTGATATTCCTTCCGTCCGGGACGTTGATGAGCAGTGTGGCCCGTTTCCATCCGTCGGAATCCTCTTCTGTGAAAAGTCCGAACTCCCGGGTATCCCAAAGTCCCTGACTGTTCCTGTTGCTGAAAAAGAAGCTGAGCAGAGGCATCGAGACTCTGCTTTCGTTTTTGCAGCGGGCCGTGAGGATGTATTTCCGTCCGGGTTTCACGTCGCTGTCGAAAATCTGCGCGATACTTCCGTCGGTCACATTCACGAAACGGACCATGCCGTTTTCCGGAACGATGGTCCCCTTCGGAGAACTGCCCGACTGCCAGGTCCACCATTCGAGGATGCCGCTCTTATTCTGATCGGGCCCGGCCGCGTCTCCGCTCTCCCCCGGCTCCAGGGAACCGTTCCGGGCAATATCCTTCCCGGCCAGAGAGGGGATTCCTTTCGCCCAGTCTTTGCCGAACCGGATGGCTTCCGTGCAGGAGGGAAGGATTTCATCCCAGAACGGATAGAGCTTTTTTCCTTTGGCGAAATTGAACTCCGCATCGGGCCAGAAGGTTCCGCGTTCGCACCAGATCCAGGCATACTCGTCGGCGCGGGAAAGGGTCTTCATGACATTGTGCGCCAGCAGCGTCGTCGGATCGGAAAAGTGGTCGTTAAGGTGATCGAACCGCGTCGGCTTGCTCTTCTTGACGTAGCTGTCGAGGTAAAGCGCCATCCCCATGGAGGTGATCTTCCTGAATTTTCCATAGTTCGCCGGATCGATCCAGGCATCCGCATAGCTTCGGTAGTTGGCGGCGATCCGGTCGAAATCCATATCCGTGGCCGCGTAATATCCCCGGATCTCCTGCCCGTCGACGATCTTCATGGTGTCGGAGGCGCCGTCGTAGATCCCGTTGAAAAAGGCGGTCAGCAGCTCGTCCTGGCTGCCGCAGTTCAATTCCGGATGCAGGGCTCGGTTATCGCTGTCGCAGTTCATGATCGTCCAGACAAAGGTGAACAGCGTCAGGTCCGGGAACTGCCGGTTCACCTCTTCGATCCACTCTTTGCCGCGTTTCCGTACCTGCGCCGCGGTCTCCTCGAAGCTGTGTCCGTATTCCTGACGGAACATGAAAGGTTTTTTTGTGTACGGATACCCCTCGAGGTCGACGCAGAGTCCCTCGAATCCCGCCTCCTTCGCCATCCGGGCCATCATGCCGTAGTTGTTCAGCGTGCGCTTCCAGACTTCGTCGTCGAACCAGTTTCCGTTGAACATCGAGGAATTGCATCGGATGAAGTTGTGCTTGAGCCGGGTCTCCTGCAGACGCCGCAGCACCGGGATCCACTCTTCGCAATCCTCCCACGTCAGAAGCTGCGGATCCCCGGCTGCCCGGACAGGATTGTACCGGACGATTTTGCCATCCCGTTTGAGGTTGAGCGAAGGATAGATCCCGATTCCGTCAAAGGGACAGCGCGCATCGAAATCCCGGATGTCCGTCTTGAGGAACTGCTCCACCGTCGAAGGAGCGGACCAGCCGAAATGAATGAGTTTCTTCTTCCCCGGCTCCGTGTATCCGTAAACGGTACAGCTCACGGAGAGGAGAGCACAGACGGCCAG
>JAFZZR010000122.1 GCA_017615635.1 Lentisphaeria bacterium | reverse complement strand
GACGAAACTCTTGCCGATGGGATTCTTCATCCGGATCGTCTTGATGAGATTCATGGGCCAGCTGGCTCCGAAGGCAAGCATCATCAACGCTTCGCAAAGTTTTGCAGCATCCATGATTTACCGGCTCCCGCAGTTCACTTATTCTTCGTACGGAAGAACGACTTCGTGACTGACGCGGCCCTCGTCTTCCAGAGGCACGTTGTGCGTCTTGAACGGGATCAGCATGATGGTCCAGTTGATGAACTCGGCGGAAGCATTGAGTCCGACGAAGGCCTCGACCGGCTTCGCGGTGGCGGCATCCAGCACGTTTATGAAGAAGCGGGAGTAGCCGCGGCGCGAGATACGGCGGAAGATCGGGATCTCAGGAATCACGATGTTCAAAGACGTATTGTTGACCGGGATCGGGAGTGCGGGCGTACCGAGCATGAACTTGTCGATATCAGTGGCCAGCACGCCGCAGGAGACCTGGAAGATGTACTCGTGTTTCAGATAATCCGACTTGGAAACGATCCCGCCGCTGTTGGCCAGATGCAGTTCCGTATAGGCCATAACGAGTTCCTTGTCGACCTGGGGCGCCAGATTCGCGAAATCCAGCTTGACCACCTTCCCGCTGTAGCGGCCGAATTCCGCCTTGGAAATGCCTCGTTCAACCACGGTGCAGATCAGCATCTCCTCCACGGCCGAACGGGCCGTGTTGGTGACAAACGGTTCGGAACAGGCGGTCGTGAAAAGGACCGCGCCGGCGGCGAAGAAAAGGCCGAAACATCTCTTCATTGTAAAATCCTCGTGTTTTGTTTTTTTGAGAATAAATGCCGTAATATAACACAAAAGTACGCTATGTCAAACGAAAAACACCCGAAACACCCGCGTTTTTCCCGCATCCGGGCAGTTGCAAAAGGACCCTTTTCATGATATATTACCGGATAAGCGAAAGATTGAACCATTACATTGAGGATGCGATCATGGGCGGTTTCTTCGGCGTCGTCTCTGAGACGGACTGTGTCGGCGATCTCTTCTACGGAACGGATTATCACTCTCACCTGGGAACCAGACGCGGCGGACTGGCCGTCACCAATTCCCACGGATCCATCATCCGGTTCATCCACGACATCACGAACTCCCAGTTCCGCTCCAAGTTCGATGCGGATCTCTGCCATCTTTCCGGAAACTGCGGGATCGGCGTCATCAGCGATCTGGAAGACCAGCCGCTCATCATCGGATCCCACTTGGGCGTCTACTCCATCGTCACCGTCGGCAAGCTCAACAACATCGAGGAGCTGACGAACCGCGGGATCGAAGTCCATCACATCCATTTTTCCGAGCTGAGCTCCGGTGAATACAATCCCACGGAGGTCGTCGCCTCCCTCATCAACACCTGCTCCACCATCGAGGAAGGCATCGCCCATGCCATGGAGACCATCAAGGGCTCCTGCTCCATGCTGGTCATGGCCGGAAACTCCATCTACGCCGCCCGCGACCGCTTCGGACGCACCCCGCTCATTATCGGAAAACGGCACGGCGCCTATGCCGCCGCCATGGAATCCACCGCTCTGCCGAACCTGGATTTCGAACTGGAACGGGAACTGGGTCCGGGCGAGATCGTAAAGATCACCCGGGATGGCATCCTTCAGGTGCGGAAGCCGGGCGACATGCTCCAGATCTGCTCGTTCTTCTGGGTCTATTTCGGATATCCTTCTTCCAACTACGAGGGACGGAACACCGAAACGGTCCGCTACGCCAACGGCTCCTTCCTGGCCGAAGCAGACAAGGCGGACAATCTGGACATCGACTCCGTCTGCGGCATTCCGGATTCCGGTGTGGCGCACGCCATCGGCTATTCCAATGCCAGCGGACGCAAATACCGCCGGGCGCTGGTCAAATACACGCCCACCTGGCCGCGCAGCTTCATGCCGCAGAATCAGGCCATGCGGAATCTTGTGGCAAGAATGAAGCTTCTGCCCGTGGATGAACAGATCGCCGGACGGAAACTCCTTTTCTGCGACGATTCCATCGTCCGCGGCACGCAGTTCAAGGACATTGCCCGGCGTCTCTTCGAACGGGGCGCCAAGGAAGTCCACATGCGTTCCGCCTCTCCGCCGCTGGCGTTCCCCTGCTACTTCCTCAACTTCTCCCGGTCGAAATCCGTCCTCGATCTCATCGCCCGCCGGATCATCAACACGCTGGAAGGAGGGGAGCCCGATGCCGATGCGCTCAAGGAGTACACAACCGCGGGCACGGACCGGTACAACCGGATGGTCGAAGAGATCCGGAAAAGCCTGGGGCTGACCTCCCTCAAGTACCAGAGCATCGAAAGTCTGGTCAAAGCCATCGGCCTGCCCAAGGAAAAGATCTGCACCTTCTGTTTCGACGGATGCGATCCCACGGGCTGCGTCGGCTGCTGCTGTCACGGAAACCCGAAAGTCAACTGACTTCGGAATAAAAAAATCCGGCTGCGCAACGGAAAAATCTTTCCCGTTTTGCGCACCGGATTTTTTTTGTCTTGCGGACAGGGAAAATCGAACTCTGTCCGCAAGAGCGTGCGGGCCGGACGAACTTACTCGGCGTATTCCGCCTTGATCCGGGCCAGTGCGGCCGTGAATTTATTCGCATCATCCTCGGTCCGCGTATAGAACTTGAGAATGGCCTTCTTTTCTCCCATGACTTCCACCAGGCAGTTCCCGCCGCGATTGTTCGGTCTCGTGCGGACGCCTTTGGTCTCCTTCGCAAGAACCTCAAACCCGGGATTGCTCGGGCGGCGGCCCACCGGCGGATTCTGCAGCGCTTCTTCGATGATGAACTTCGCCTGATCCAGGGTCATATCCCCCTTCTGCGAGATCACGGGCACGGACTTCACCTCCGAGGAGGTCGAACGGCATCCGGTGAGGGCTCCGACGAAAAGGAGAGCGGGGATCGCGAGGATTGCAAGGGTACGGTGAGACATGGAAAAATCCTTTCCTGTTATTTGATTTGTGGGACTCGGAAGACGGCCCTGCAAAAAGTAGCGGCCCCGGATTTCGGATGGATCTCGAAAAAGACGATGTCCGGAATTTTGAGGCTGCTGCCCTGTGCGGCAACAGCCGAAAAGTACCGGATTTCGAACTTTCGAGAGACGCCGAAAGACCAGCCGCGAGTTTTGGCAGGATCGTCCCTGAATACTCCATAATATAATTTCAACGGACCGATTGTCAAGTGAAAAAAATGCGGTCCTTTTCTTCCGTCCGGCCGAAAGGGAACATTCCGCGGAAAACGCTGTCTGTCCTTCCGTGGATCCGCGGAAGGATCCGGGGAAAAAATGAGGAGGAGAAAAAAATGAGGGGATCATTCCTGATTTCAACGGGCTCGCTGTGTCTCTGCTGTCTTCTGGCCGGGTGCCTCGGATGCGGCGGCAAAAGCTCCGCGCACATCCCGGCCGTCACGAATTTCGAACCGGCGCGATACGCCGGGGTCTGGCACGAGATCGCACGCCTGCCCCAGTGGTTCGAACGGGATATGTCAGACGTGCGGGCGGAATACACGCTTCGGCCGGACGGCCGGATCGATGTAGTGAACCGCGGGATCCGGGACGGCAAAGAAAAGGAAGTGCGCGGCATTGCGCGGAAAGACGAGAGCTATCCGCCCTCCGTCGGCGAACTGGAAGTCTCCTTCTTCCGTCCCTTCTACGGAAAGTACAGGATCATCTACCTGAATGACGACAGCTCCATCGCCATGGTCACCTCCGATACCATGGACTGCTTCTGGATCCTCTCGCGGACGCCCGAGCTTCCCGAGAATACGAGAGCCGAGCTGCTCCGGATGGCGGAGTCCTGGGGATTCCCCGTGGACAAGCTGGAATACCCGCAGCAGCAGACGCCGCATCCCGGATCCGGTCAGGGCAAGATCTCTTCCAGCGAAACGCCGTCGAACCACGCGGATCCTTCCGCCTTGTAAACGTAGAGCCGGAGATAGGGCTGCCTGTTTTCGATCCCTTCGGGCGCAGTGAACTCGTACGCATACGCCGTCCAGGGCGTCACGCCGCGGATTCCGCCGTTGGGGAAAGCCTCGTTCGAGCCCGTATTCAGCTGCAGGAAAACGCTGCCCGACTTCAGCGCCGTCTTCACGAAGATCCGGATCCGGTAGCGTTTCCCGCTTTTCAGTCCGGTGATGACCCGGTCGACATGCAAATCCCGCTTGTCCGGATTCTCCAGACGGATGCTGCGCCCGTCGAAGAGAAACTCCTGACGGTCGGATACGGCCAGACTCCGGTCTTCCTTCGAGGCGATCCAGGGAGAAATACTGTCCAAATTGGAGACGGCCGATTCCAGCAGATTCTTTTTCTCCGGCGCCTCAAGATACAGCAACCCAAAGTTTTCCGCATCGCCGTGGGATTTGGCAAAGGGACTCCAGCGGGTATACTGCGGCTTCTCCGCCTTCAATACGCGGTCCCGGACGAAATCGGCGCCGAACCGGCCATTGGGGATCGTGCCAAGCGACGCCATGGGAATTGCCAGCGTATAACTCCAGCCGGCCTCGAACGGCTCCATCGTCAGCACGGCACCGCTGTTCCACGAAACATTTGTGTGCTTGGTGACGGCGTCGACCGACAGATCGCACATCTGCCCGTCGGAACTTATCATGAACTGGAAGTACATCTTCCCTTCCGCGCCCGGATCCAGAAAAAGTTCCATGCAGTTCAACGTCCAGATGGATCCGTCGTCCTTCGGCAGTTTCTGCGTATAGACCTTCTCCATTTCCGGCTCGGCGCAGTCTGCATGGATGTACAGGTTCTCCGCATCCTTCCAGACCTGAAGCGTTGTCGGCGCTTCGCCCGGAGTCCTCAAATACAGCTTTTTCGCCGTCTCCCTGCCGTCCGTTATGACGGCGGAACAGAGTTCCCGGGCCTTCTGCATGGCCTCGAACTGAACCGCTGCGCTCTCCAGACGGCCCAGATATTCCCGCTCGAAGTAATCGATCCTTTTCAGGGATTCTCCATCCCCTTCCGCCGCCTTCCGGGCCTCGTCGATATACGAGCGGAGTTCCGCCCGGACTTCGGGGGAATAGAGTTTTTCCCAGAGGGTGCGCTCATTGGGGGCGCAGCCTTCCGGACCGGTGGGCGTCATGACCACGTTGCAGCAGATCTTATCCAGCCACAGGTCTTCCAGACGGTCGAAAAACTTCAGCATGGCATCGGCGCCCTGCCCGAAAAGATCGCGGCAGGTATCCTCGTAGAGCTTTTCTCCATCCAGGTCCTTGTTCCACATCATCTTTGCAAAGATGTACTTATTGAATGCCTGATAGGACGCCTGATCCGTCTCGGTCTCCATGAAGCCGCCGAAAATACGGTCCATGGCCTGACGGTGAAACGCCGCGATGGCCCGGGGCGTGGAGCACGGGACGTTCCGAATGTTCCGCGCAGAATACTTGCATGGATAGGTCCACAGATAGACCGTGTGCCCCAGCTTCTTCGTCCAGTCCGTCAGCAGCTTGTCCTGAAACACCCAGAAGTCCGGCTTCCGGATGGACCAGGGGCCGTCCACGGCCAGCTGCACCACCACGTTTTCGGGGATGTCGCAGTCGGGAATGTTCCGCGGGACGCCATAAGCCATCTGAGTGACGTAACCCTCGATTCCTTCCGCCTTCAGGCGGTTGGCGATTTCCGCCGTCATGCCCCAGATCTGATTGCTGAGCCAGTTCGGATCCTTTTCCGCCAGAGCCTTGCACGCCGGACAAAGGCACCCGGTCATGCCGTCCGGAGGCATGATGTTGATATACTTTCTTCCATACGCCGCATTGAAATCCCAGACATACCCCTTGAACCGGTCAACCCATACGCCGCGGTCTTTCGCGCTCACGCCCGTCAGGTATGCTTTTGCATCCTGATAGATCTCCTCTCGGACCGGCGAGGAATAGCACAAATGTCCTCCGCAATGCTCCTGGGGATTCACGCTCCGCGTCCCGTTGGCTCGCATGGCAAAGTATTCCGGATGACTCTTTCCGAAGCGGTCCGCAAACCCCAGGCGGCGCAGTCCGTGGTTGTTGGGAATAAGCGTAGTCTGACGGCGCAGACGGTAATTGTTTATTTTTACCCCGTCCGTGTTTTCCCAGGTCCAGAACCGCACCGTGTTGTCCGGACGCTCGAAAATATCCATGGCAGGCACTTTCAGCGTGGGACTCTTCCGCACATACTCCCCGGCCTCTCCGGGAAACACGAACCGCGCCCCGGCGAACCGTTCCAGAAAATCGTACACGGCGAAAAGAGTCGCCCGCTCGAACAGATCTCCGAACGGCGCCCCCCGTTTTGCGTTCGGCGTACACTTCCGGTCGTCGCGTCCCGCAATGTAAATCACGTTCCTTTCCGACTTGATCACAAATCCGTCCCGAGGCAGTGCTGCCTCGTCCACGCCGGGCGGCAGAGTCCCGACCTTGATGACCACGGTTCCGTTTTGCGACGGTCCCGCGCCGGTGGCGAGAGTCAGATACTTCTCCAGCTCGGCGGCGGCGTACTTCGCCACGGGATAGTCGGCCGCTTCGATCCGGCAGCACGATTTTCCGTCCTCCGCCAACGTCAGAGGCTTGCTTTCGTCCAATACGACCTTCCGCTCCTGGGCGGTGACGAGCAGCGCCGCTCCCAGAAAAAGGACACTCAAAAATCCGGTTTTCATGATATAAAGATCCTTCCTTATTAATTCCACTGATATTCCTTCGGCGGCCAGAAATTGGAGACGTTGGTTTTTCCTGATGAATCGAACGAAATGGGAAGAGTCAGCACGGAACCATCGAAAAAGGAGAAGTTGCTCCTGGATTTCGGATGATAATGATAGCACGCATTCCAGTCGTTCGGCACATAATTGTTCCGAACAAGCATGCAGCTTTCCATGAAGAGCCAGGGCTTCTGGCCTTTTGCCTTCGGCCCCCGCACGGCCCTTTCGACTTGTGCTCCAAACAAATAATTCCAGGCGAAATAACTGATTCCCAGTTTCCGCCACATTTCCTCATGGTACGAAACGCCCCGGGCCTTCGGACACACCATGGTCTCCGGAGGATCGTAAGTGAAATAATACTGTTCACTGGAGAGCCCGTATTTCGTTTTCAGGTCGGCAGGCGCCATGGTTTTCCTGTTTGCGTCCAGATACGGCACGAATTTCATCAGATAGATATAATTGTTCGTGTCGGGCATAGTCGTCCTGAGCGGAAAGAATCCGTTGTTGTCGTCGAAATACATGGTCGCCGCAATGGCCATCTGCTTCTGATTGTTCAGACATTGCGTGTTCATGGCCGTCTCCTTCACCTGTCCCAGTGCAGGAAGAAGCATTCCCGCGAGAATGGCGATGATGGCGATGACGACCAGCAATTCGATGAGTGTGAAACCTTTTCTACTCATGGTGTTTTTTCTCCTGTTATGTAAAATTCAAGGGGCTGAACCTTGTTTTTTACGTTTTTTTGTTGTTTTTTGGTTGTTTTTGACTCATTTTTGCCTTCGGAAGGCAAAAATCCGACCTCTGCAATTTCTTGCAGTCCTTTCTATGT
>JAFZZR010000010.1 GCA_017615635.1 Lentisphaeria bacterium | reverse complement strand
CACGTGATAGTTCATCTGCAGCGGCGAAAAATGATCCTTGTGCGGATGCGTGATGAAGAGATGCCGCATATTTTCGTAGTGCAGATTGAAGCGGTACCGGTGCAGCAGCGAGTCCGGTCCGAAGTCGATCCGGATCTCATCCCCCAGCTGATACGCGGTCCGCGACCGGATATCCTTGCCGCCATTTTTCCAGGCCTGACGGCATAGTTCGCAGTCGCAGAACAGCGCGGGCACGGCCTCGCTGGCTCCGCTTCCGCAGATCAGAAGTTCCTTCGGCAGATTCAAGTTCATAATCTTGCCCTTTCTCTTGCGGCGGGAATTACTTCTCCGCCTTTCCGGTTGTTGGGTCGAATCCGGCGTTGTCCCGCTCGATGATCTTTCCGCAATGGAGAAACGAGATGGCGGGAGAGTCCGCGTTGGTGAAGTACCATCCGGGAACGGATCGGGGCACGAACGGATACCGGTCATCGGATTCCAGTCTGTTCCCGGTGACTTCCGCCTCGGCTGCCGACATCACGGAGATCAGCGGACGCACGGGGGCGCGGAACGTGTTGTTCCGGATTCTTATGGCGCCGTGATAGAAGTATCCTTCGGTCAGTTCGGCCAGTTCGGGGAAGACGGCCAGCGCCTCCTGCGTGGGACCGTGCAGATTGTAGTCGCAGTTGTCGAAGACGTTGTTTTCGATCACCGCCTCCTCCACCGGGCCCGATTCGTACCAGTAACTCCAGTCGCCGGAGATGAACACGCCCGAAAAGGATGAGTGAAGACGGCATCCGGAAATATGTACCTTCTTCAGGCCAGATGCCAGGATCCCGCGTCCGTGAAGCGGCCGGCATTCCGTGTTCACCACTTCCAGTTCCGCCAGAGTCTCCACGATCAGCGCCGGATCCCCCTGAACGAATTCCGCGGGCAGTTCCGACTCGTCGAACTTCACGGCGACAAATGCACTGGTGCCGGCCTTCACGTCCGTCAGTTTGATCTCCGCGTACGGACGGCCGCTCCGCCGGTCGTACAGACGCATCGTGTCGCCCGCCCGGACATTGAAGACGCCCTCCTGCTGACGGTGACCCTGTTCCAGATAGTAGAATTTGCCTCCGGGGATCCGGCTTTTCAGTTTCCGGAACATGCCGTGCACGTTCAGCGAGTCGTCCAGCGTCCCGGAGAGACGGCACTCCTCCACCCGGATCTGTCCCCGGCAGTCCGCTATGTGAACGGAATCCACGCTGGAGGACGCCCGGCGGCCCCGGGGCTCCACGACCACGCCATGCAGACGGCAGTTCTCCGTGTTCTGGATCATGATCCCGATGCCGCAGCAGTGGTGGATCGTCACATCCTTCAGATTCAGATCGCGGCAGCCGTCGAACACCATACCCGGACAGAACCGCTCCTCATGCTTGACCATGAAGGCCGTGGTCTTCGCTTCGGCAAAACGGTCTTCCACGCCCACCAGTCCGTCCCGGCAGAGAATGGCACGGTTGGGCACGGTTATGGTCTTCGAATCGTACGGAATCTCGCCCGTCGCCGGATCGTAGCTGATGAAGGGCAGTTTCCCCGAAAGATTGTCATACGGGTCGTCGGTGAAGATGATCCGGCCCGCCTCCACCCGGTGTTTCCCCGGAAAACGGAACCAGGCCACCCCGTTCTCCCTCTTGACCAGATCCGCGTCCGAAACGAACGAGTCTTCAAAATCCACCTTCAGCCCTTCCACAGTCAGATTCCGGCAGTTGAACGCGTAAAGCGGGGAGATCCGTCCATGGAAAATCAGCAGGGCGTCCGGGCCGCGCACGGTGAAATCCTCCAGATCCTCCAGGCGCAGCGCGATGGTCTTCAGTCCGTGATCGTTGTTGGAGAAATAGCAGTACCGGGTCGTGCAGCCCGAGGGATATATGTGATATTCCCCCGGCGGGAAAAACAGTATCCTGTCCCCTGCGGCCGCCGCACGGACGGCAGGGATCAGCGCCGCGGAAATATCGGCTCCACTGTGCGGAAAATCTGTAATGCAGGTCATGATTCCTTTCCGTTTTAACTCCTTTTAGTTCAACTCCAGTACATCGGAATCGATGTTGAGGCCATTGAACTTGTAGACGCCGGGAGCGACTTCCTGCCTTCTCCCGCCACGCCACCAGCCGAGACGGACGATGAAGGGTGACTTTTCAGGAAGGCAGCTGTCATGCCCTCGGGATGATCGCGGTATGGCTCAATTACATGGCAGATGAAGGAATGCCCGTTGTTCGATCATAGCCGCATTCCCGAACATCAGCACTGGTAATAGCAGCGTTGGCATCGGAAGCAGGAAAATCGCTGATGTTTTTTGCCTCCACATGCCCATCCATCCAGACAACGTTGACACGGCCCTTCAGGTAGTAGAAGGAAGTCAACGCCCCCGGACTTCTGGCGCATGACGTTCTCGGGTCTTTGGCTCCGTGACCGAAGCGCATATAGGTGGTATTGAAGAGCCCCCAAGTGGTCTGGATGTGATCGGCCACAAAAATGGCCGCGCTGGGAATTTTGACCTGAGTGGTTTTTCTGGCCTTTGACCAGTGATCATTTTCCGAGCCTGCAATATCTCCGGTCAGACCGTTGTTGATCCCATAATCCGTGTAGTCCCCTCGTTTTACCAAATCGAAGCCTTCGGCACTGGGGCAGACCAGTGTTCCGTTTTCTTTGATATTGATGGCCGATGCAGTGTTGTTCTGAAAGCTGCCCACGCTCAGACCGTAATTGCTTCCCCCGCCTTTGCCGCAAAGAAGTCCGTACCAGACATATCTTCTGGCGTAGCTCGTCTGACGGAGCGGGCGGACGCCGCAAGGCACGATCCAGTCATCAAAATCATCGGAATACATGGTACCCGCAGTCCCGATGGTTTTCAGATTCGAGGCGCAGGCAATGGTTTTCGACATTTCCTTAGCTTTGCCCAAAGCCGGCAGGAGCATACCCGCCAGGATGGCGATGATCGCGATGACGACCAGCAGCTCGATCAGCGTGAAACTCTTCAGAGATGAGAGATGAGAGACCCGGCTTTGCCTGAAGGCTCCACCGCGGCAAGTGAGAGATGAGAGTTTTTTCATTTCAAATCCTTTCGTTTTTTTTATGTTTACCTTTCGTTTCTTTTTGTTTATTTTTCCTCGGTTTTTTCAAGCACATCGGAATCGATGTTGAGTCCTTTGAACCGGTAGACGCCGGGGGCAACTTCCTGTGTGTTGCCGTAGCGGGACTTCAGTCCCGTGAAGCCTGGAATGGTGATCTCCGCTTCGCATTCGTCGGGACCGTCCGCGGTGATAACTACCAGCGGTTTGCCTTCGTGGACAAAGGCCCGGGCAGCGACTTCGGCACCGGAGATCTGTTTGATCTGCGCTTCGGGCGCGGGCTCGGTGCTGAGGAACCAGGGCGCCAGCGAGGAGATCAGTTTTGCGCCGACCACAGCATTCTTCCAGGCTTCTTCGGAGTGTCCGGGATCATTCTTTTCGCCGAGATAGAAGATGTGGTGATAGGAATAGAAGAAGTAGGCTCTGGCCTCGTAGACGGCGCCCAGAAGGGCCATGGAGCGGATCTCTTTCGCAGTAGGATAGCGTTTGCACCAGCTGCTGTTGGAGGAGTTCCAGCAGAATATCTGCGGTAC
This sequence comes from Lentisphaeria bacterium, assembly GCA_017615635.1. Taxonomy (GTDB): domain Bacteria; phylum Verrucomicrobiota; class Lentisphaeria; order Victivallales; family UBA1829; genus RGIG8244. The sequence continues at coordinate 4,669 of JAFZZR010000010.1, read as the reverse complement.
CCAGACAAACGGGACCCCTGTCCTTTTCGCTTTTTTCATGCCCAGATGTGTTTCCTTCATGCTTTGACGAGGCGACATGTTATCCAGACCTACCCCTACCGGATAGCTGTCGAACATCAGATAATCACCCGTTCCGGCGAAGACCGAAAGGTCGTCCGCCCGACAGGTAAGAGTCATGGACGGATGCCAGGGGTCCAGCTTCGCAGCCGTTTCGCGAAGACGGCGTATCGAGGGAATCTCGGTAACGGGGTTTTCGTCGCTGATATAATACGCGATCAAATTCGGCTCGTGCCGGACAGCACAAATGATGTGGCGCGTCACTTCGTCAAGGCCCTTGATCCCGTCGATCTCCTCGGTTTTGCTTGGAGAGCAGGGAATCTGATATTTGATGGCGCAGAGGAGCGAGAGGTCATGTTTCGCCATTTCACGGATCCCTGCCAGCATCGTTTCTGTAACCGTGGACCTGGGCCCTGCAAAATCTATCCAGCGCCAGACCATCTCCACACTGTTGAATCCGGCATCTTTGATGCGCCGGAGGATCTGCGTATCCCGGGCTTCATGCCACCCCAGGAAAACGCCCACAGGCAAATAGGGCTTGCCGTCGCGAATCATTCTGCCTCCATCTCCCATGACGATCCGTCCGGGGATATTTTCCACATGGCGGACAAACAGGACGGATTCGTCGGAAGCGAGGATTGTTTTATTGTTCATATCAAGCAGGGATGCCTTGATCGGCAGACTCCCTTCGGGAAAATCGCCGAAGAATCCGTGAGCATAATTCCCCTCGACTTCCAGCAGTTTTTTCCTTCCGCCTGCTTCGGCAAGGACCTTGTAGTCGGACTTCGAAAAATTTGCAGGCATACTGATAAACCAGGTGATCCCTTCCTTTGGGGCGTAGGTCATGATGTTGCTCTTCACCGGGAAAAGAGCGCAACTGTCCGCCTCGCCTTCAATGGAGATGTCCTCAAACCATACCTTTCCCGTTCGTTTGTGACAAATCAGAAGCCCCAGAACCACCTTGGAATCATATCCCTCCGGCACTCGGAAGCTGTGGACCCATTCCGTCCATTCGGGATGGTTTTCATCCGATCTTTTCTTGTTGAAGCTGCCTCGATCGAATTCACCTGTTTTTTCGTTGCGGAACCGAATGCAGAAGATCTCCTGCTCCGGTTTGCCCGGTTCCGGCACCATCTCCGACCGGTAACGCACGCGCAGTCGATAAAGGACTCCGTGCTTCAGCTTCACTTCCCTCTGCAGTTCGATCCGGGGATCTTCCGCCTTGCGTTCGGCCATAAGACAGCCCGTGCCCATAAGCCCGTCGTGGGCGCAGAAGGTGAAGTGTCCGGGCGAAAGATCCCGCCAGCCTTCCAGCCCCTTGTTGAAATCCTCGTAGAAAACGGGACCGGAGTTTGCCTGAAGCGGCATGAACTCCGAAAGATCGGGAAGTTCATCGGCGGCGAGCATTGCGAGCCCGGCCGTGAGCCCCAGTGAAACGACCAGCAGATGTTTAATCATGTTCACGATCCTTTCTGCTGTTTATTCTTTTTCGATAGTGGACCAGACAATGACCTCGGACTTCTTCGGGACGAAGCCGTGATCGCTTCCCTGCACCCAGCGGATGCTTTTCTTCGGAGTGGCAAGATTTTTGTAGGAGATCGCGAGCCCCGAAGGAGGACAGGTGTAATCGCCCAGCCCCGCACGCTGAATTTTCACCTCAGCGTTTTTGATCCGTTTGGCCATGAAGACGGGATCGTAGTAATCCAGTTCCGGCACATACTGAAGTCTCCAGCCGCCGGTAAGCCGCCCGGCCTTCGAAGCGCCCGCAAGATCGCAGCACCAGGTGATGGAAGGCAGAGCCACCGTCACATCCGGATCCAGCGCGGCGGCCCACATGGTCTGCAGTCCGCCCTGACTTCCGCCCGCGGCGATGAGATCTTTTCCGTTCCACTCCGGGCGGCTCTTCAGATATTCCATGGCCCGGAGAACGCGCAGGACCATGCCGTTGAAGAAGCAGTTTTCCGGATCCTTGTTCTGTTCCGGATCGAAAGCATAGGAGTATCCCCGGCTTTTGATGGACTCGAAAAACTCCTTGTAGTATGCCTCATCCCGGCCAAGCTCCTGACCGTGCGCATTGATCCTCAAGACCAGCTGTCCGGGCGTGACCGAACCGGGCATGGTCTGCGGATAGGCGCCGTATCCGTAAAATTCGATCCGGGCGGGCAGAGATTTTTCCCCGGCGTTGTCCGGCACGGTCAGATATCCGGTGGCGGGACGGGGTCCGGCGCAGGGGATCGAGACCTGATAGATCTTTCCTTTCCCTTCGATGGTGCGGACCAGTTTGCATTCGGTCTGATCCTTGAAGGGGACGGAGGCCAGCCGTTCTTTCTGACGGGCCCAGAAGGCATCGAAATCCGCGGGCTCCCCGCAGTCGGAAAGCTCTTCCGGATGGACGGCCGCACCGGCATAGAATGCGATTTTGTTGTTTCTTCCGTTATGCCGGAGAAGCGGATGCGCGGCTTCATCCGTCAGCATGACTTCCACGTTGACGAAACCGGCCTTGTCGAGGGAGGTCCTGACGGTCAGAGTCTCCGAAGCGGGCACTTTGCCCTGAAACGTCTTGCCGTCGTCCCCGCGCCGGGTGAACCGGAGAACACTGTTTTCCGGGATGTTTTTCGCATCGTTCAGCTTGAACGTGAAAATCATTTCCTCGCCGGGCTGATAGCTCAGGGCCGACCGGTTCGTCTCCCCGAGGATTTCCAGATCCGGATAGAATTTCGGCTCCGCATCCGGACCGGCAAGCAGTACCGCAGCCGCCGTGAGGAGCCACCCCGCGAAACAGGCCTTCCAGTGATTCCGTCCGCTCCGACCGTCAACGATCCATCTTCTCCAAGTCGTCATTTCACACCTCATCTGTAAAAAGAGTTACGTAATATCCGTTTTCCCGAGGCAAATATAGTTCACCCTTTTATCCTTGTCAAGTCTTTTACACTTTGCATTTTGTGATATCTGTTTGCATTTTGTGATATCCAGTGTCTGACGGTCCCTTATCCGGCAAAAAAACTTTTTCTTTCGATGGCCGGAAAATGATTTGATTTTTCGGCAACGGATGCTAGTTTATGCAAGGTTTCGTTTCAAGAATAATAGTTAAGGAGTTCACCGATCCCATGTATTCCCCAAAACAAAGCTTTTTCCGGCGGATATGCTGTCTTTGCCTGACAGGGACCAGTCTGTTCTGCACCTGGCAGGCATCGGCTGCGGGATCCGCATCCGAAGGAGGGAAAGCCATGACTGCGGAGCAGAAAACCATTCAGCAGACCATCACCTCGGCGGCGGCATTCCGCACTCTGGCCATGAAGGATCAGGCAGCCGCATTCAAGAAGCTTATGACGCCCGGCGCATTCGCCGCATGGCAGAAGATCCTGGCGCAGATGGATTCCCGGACCGGCGCGATGGGTGTGGCGGATTTCATCAATACCGCCGTCCTGCTGGTCGGCCCGCAGACATCCGATGAAGGTGTCTGCGCGCTGTACAGTCCGTTTCAGGATGTCATCCTTCTTCTGCAGACCGACAATGCGGAATCGTTCAGCCAGGTGGAAAATTTCCGGTTCCTTCCCGGCGCGGTATTCCGCGGCGAAAAGCTCAACGCGGACGCGGCTCCGGCCAGTCTGCTGCCGGCAGAGAATCAGCCCCTGACGATCGCGCTGATGCAGCTCTTCTTCGAGACGGAAAAAGTTTTCAATCAGATCACCTCGGCCTCGGCGCCGCTGGCAAAGTATCCGGCCGCCGACACGGCCGGCATCCGGTACATCGAAAAGGTCATGGATACCCGCAACCGCTGTGCGCTGACGATCCTGAAGGAGGAGCATCAGGCGTCGCTGTTTCTGGCGCTTACGATCCGGACCTGCATGAAACGGGCAACCGCGGAGGACCTGAAGCAGAAGCTGCAGCCGGGTGCGTATCAGGAACAGGCGGAGAGCTTTGCCGCCCTGCCCGCCGAAATACGCGAAGGCATGGAGCTCTGTCACTGGCTGACCTCTCCGGAACGCGATCTCTACGCATTCATGAACAAACTTTTCCCCCGGTTTATCGCGATCGTGACGGCGGACGTCAAAGAGGAAAATGCGAAATGGACTTTGGAGTGGTTCGACATCGCCAACGCCAAAGAACTCTATCCGCTGTATGAAAAAGAACTTGCGAAACAGAGGAAGTGACTGCCATGAAAAAATTCCGTATTTCTTTCCTCGTCCTGCTCCTCTGCATGCTTTGCGCAGCCCCGCTTTCGGCCGCGGACGCCGGTGATACGACCGGTGCCGCGCCCCCGGCAGCGGAGACGACGCAGCAGGGTTCCGGGTTCGACATCGTCAACTCGTCCTTTGATCAGATCTTGGGTTCCCTGGCCCCGGCGCTCGAAAAACTTGCCAAGGAACAGCTGAAGAACGCGGAAGCACACTCCTGGCTCTGGCGGTCAAAGGGCTGGCAAGGTCTTGCAAAATTCTTCGGCGGAGGCCTCGACTGTATCAATGCGTTCAAAAACGGATGGGACGTCGGAACGTCGATCAACAACTGCATCAGCGCCATTCAGAACAAGGATTTCTCCGATTTCACCAAACAATTCACGTCCGTTGCCCAGACCACGACGAAGCTGGTGACGGGGATCGCCACCACGGCT
>JAFZZR010000121.1 GCA_017615635.1 Lentisphaeria bacterium | reverse complement strand
TGGGATTCGCGCAACTTACAATGAGAACAAAAATTCAGAAAGGACTGTAATCATGATGACGAACCGGGAATCTGCATTAAGAACCTCATACCTCATACCTCATACCTCATACCTGAAGCGATTTACGCTGATCGAACTGCTGGTCGTCATCGCGATCATCGCCATTCTGGCCGGGATGCTGATTCCTTCGCTGAGCAAGGCCAAGAGCGCGGCCATGACCACGAACTGCATTTCCAACTGCCGGCAGATCGGCTTGAAATGCACCATGTACGCGGATGATTACGACGGCTATCTCCCCAGTCAGCCGGATGATCCCACCAATCGTGAAGCAGTCACCAACGCGCCTGTGCGTGCCGATAGAACTCAATATCTCGGCCGTCTGGAAGGATCGGCGTATATCCCCAAGGAAAAAGCTGCGGAATTTTCGCGAAAAGCCCTTTATCTGCGCTGTTCCGCCTCCGTTTCGGCGGGAAATCAAATTCCCAGTTCCTTCAAAAGGGGAGAGGGCTTTGTTCACGAGAATGCGACTGCCCCCAACGACTCCTTATATTGCTCTTACGCGTACGTCGATCCCTATCTCGGAACCTGGGCTACATGGGAGTATTATGTAAAAGACAGTTACAAGACGGGCATTTTCGCCAACATCCGGCACACGGGAAGGCTTTCCGACATCGCCGCGCACAAAGGGGTCCTTTCCGGATGCTGGTATGAGGCGACCAAAGCGTTTACCACCGACAACGGACACGGCCGCGGCGGTACGACGAAGATCATCCCCATGGTGAAATCCGACGGATCCGCAAAAGCGTTGTCCATTTCCCTGGCGGAAGCGATCAAATATGGCAAAAACGTCACTGCGGCAGACGGGACGAAAGGCGCATTCGTGGCCTTCACCTATCTGGGCTCGACCAAGGACTGATCCATGTTTTATTTTTACGAGTCAAGGAGTCTGATATGAAAAGAACACGTCTTGAAAAAAGATTTACCCTCATCGAGCTTCTGGTCGTTATAGCGATCATCGCCATTCTCGCGGGGATGCTGATCCCTTCGCTGAGCAAGGCCAAGAGCGCGGCCATGACCACGAACTGCCTTTCCAACTGCCGGCAGATCGGTCTGAAATGCACCATGTATGCGGGCGATTATAACGACTATCTCCCCAGTCAGCCGGATGATCCCAGCAACAATCAAGCTGTCACAAACATGCCTGTACGGGTCAGTAGAGCCCAGTATCTTGGCCGCCTGGAGGGAAAGGCGAGCGGAGAAGATTTCGCCGCATTTTCGCGAAAAGCCCTCTATCTGCGCTGTCCGGCCTCCGTATCCATGGGAAATCAAATCCCGGATGCTTTTAAGATGGGAACAGGCTTCATTCACGAGAATGCAACAGCCCCCAACCTCTCTTTAGCTTGTTCTTATATGTACATCGATCCCTATTGTGATCCTGTTGGCACATGGGGATGGTATTTGAAAAGCGCCAAAACGGGCATGCCGGCCTCCAGTATCCGTCACACGGGGAGACTTTCCGATATCGCCGCGCATAAGGGCATTCTTTCTGGGTGCTGGTACGATATGGGCAATGCGTTCACCACCGACAACGGGCACGGCCGCGGCGGGATGACGAAGATCATCCCCATGGTGAAATCCGATGGATCCGCGAAAGCGCTGTCCGTTACCATGAATGATGTGGCTGCGTACGGCGACCATATTGGAACGGATGGGGCGAAAGGCGCTATGGTGGCCTTCACCTATCTGGGCGCAACCAGAGACTGATCCGTACTTTATTTGCAGAAAAATCAGAAATATCAGGAAGGAAGGAAAATGAACTTTTTACACAACGCATCGGTCAAATGGAAGACATTTCTTCTCTTTGCCATGACTTCGGCCCTGCTTCCCGCGGCGGAGGAGTCCGTGAAAGTCAGTGATTTCAAGCCCGACCGGGCCAACGCCACGGCCGCGGTCCAGAAGGCTGTCGATTCCGGCGCGAAGCAGGTGATCTTTGACAATCCGGGCTTCGATTATATCGTCGAACCCATTTTCCTCCGCAGCAATCAGGAACTGATCTTCGAAGACGGCGTGCACGTGCGGGCGCTGCCCGGCGGATTCAAGGGACGGAACGACTGCCTGTTCCAGGTCATCGGTGTGGAAAACCTGGTCATGCGCGGAGAGGGCCGTGCGGTCCTCTCGATGAACAAGAAGGATTATCAGGATCCCAAGCGCTACGCGCTGGGGGAATGGCGTCACGCGATCGCGCTCATCGACTGCCGGAATGTGACGATAAAAGACCTGACGATCCGGAGCAGCGGCGGGGACGGCGTCTATATCTCGAGGAGGAGCGCTCCTCTGATGGAAAACAACATCCTTCTGGAACATCTTCTGCTGGACGACCATCACCGCCAGGGGATAAGTGTCACATCCGTCAACGGGCTTGTAATCCGCAACTGCCGGATCCAGAACACGATCGGGACGGCGCCGATGTGCGGGATCGACTTCGAGCCGAACGACGCCTCGGAAGAGGTGACGAACTGTCTGATCGAAGGGAGCGAGTTCCTGAACAATGCTTACGCCGGCATTATGTTCTGCTGTCCGCATTTGAGCCGGCCCCTGGGCGTTACCGTGCGCAACTGCCGGATCGCCGGAAACCGCGGCGGGATCTGTATTACTGAAGCGAAAGAGGGAATGGCCCGTTTCGAAAACTGTCAGGTCATCGACGACACGCAGCCGCTCGTCATTCGCGATGAGAAATGCGGTCTTGCCATAAGTTTTTCCGGCTGCGAGATCGACAACCGTTCCGGGAAAGCGGAGTTCCCGATCCGGATCGTCACAAAATTCAGGGAAAATTGCGGAGGGATTGATTTCGGCCAGTTCACCATCCGTCAGGATCCCAAGCGGCCCGTCATCTCTTTTGCCGGGCATGCGGGCGCCGGACTGGAGCTGCCGAAGGGCGAAATCACCGTGATCGCGCCCGATGAAACGCGTTCGGTCTTCGATCTGAAGAAATTCGCGGAAGGACACGGTCCGAATCCGGATCTGCTGAATTTCGAGACCGCTCCGGTCAAGTTTTCCGGCTGTGCGCCCGTACGGCGGAAGAAAAACCCGTTCAGTCTCCGCGAAACCGTTTTTTTCGTCCAGTACTGCGACGGCAGAACGCCCGTGAAACTGCGTTTCAAAACGACCTGGAAGGCAAACAACGCGCCCAAACCGAAGGTGGAGATCTTCGATCCCGCCGGAGCGCCCAACGGCAGCTTCGTCATCGACAAGGACGATTTCACCTATGAGCTGAAGGGCGGCCGCGGCGTCTACAAGTTCTGCCTCGATACCCGGGCGGGCCGTTCCGCCATAAATATCGAAAGTTCGGCGCCCGGATTCGGGATCCTGGCCGACACCCAGTTGAATCTCTTCCGCTGCACCGGCACTTTTTACTTCCATGTGCCCGCCGGCGTGACGAATTTTGCCATCCGGCTCCGGGGCTCCATGGGAGAGCCCGTGGAAGCCGAACTTGTGGATCCTTCGGGAAAAGTCCGCGCATCGGCAAGAAGCGAAGCCGACGCACAGCTTCTGAAGGCGGAACGTCCGGAGAATTCTCCGAACGAGATCTGGAGCCTCCGGATCCCGTTTGCCGTGGAAGACTATGAAATCCGCCTCGGCGCTCCTCTGCCCCCGGTCCTCTATACGGTCCCGGAAGATACGCTGGTCCCGGGCAATCAGGACTTCTGATTCCCGACTCCGTCCGCTCCGGGCGGGGCGACAGGACTCCGGAAAAAATGCAGCACCGTCTCATACCAAAAGGGACGGTGTTTTTTTGTTTTCAGCCTTGCGAAAAGGGAAAAGCGTAAAAAATGCGAAAAATAATTTGATAATACAATAATTCGGAAATCAAATCGTTTTATGGTCAGAAAGCGCCGGGGGAGCGCTGAAAAAACTACAATACAGGAGATGAAAAATGAAGAACACGATTCTTAAAACTACCGTCTGCATCGCAGCCGTCGCCATCGGGACCTCCGCGTTTGCGGGAGATCATCACTGTCCGGACCATGATTGCTGTCATGAGGAAAATAGCGGCGTCCGGCTTGCCGCAAGCATCATTCGTCTTGTGGCGAACATTCTGGGCGGTCCGGCAGTGGCCGTGTTCCATGAGCCGCTGCCGCCGCCGCATATCGACCCTGTGTACCATGAGCCACTGCCGCCGCCGCATATCGAACCCGTGTACCATGAGCCCCTGCTGTCGCTGTCGTTCATCAAAACCGTGTATACGGTTACGGCTCCCAGACCGACGCCGGCACCGCACCGTCCCGACCGCCACGCCTTCAAAGGCCACGAGTCTCATCATCACACCGCCAAGGCACCGGCACCGGCCAAGCCTGCACCCAAGGTCTCCGTCAAGGCACCGGCACCGGCACCGGCCAAGCCCGAGCCCAAGGTCTCCGCCAAGGCACCGGCACCGGCCAAGCCTGCGCCCAAGGCTCCCACCAACAAGCCCGAGCCCAAGGTCTCCGCCAAGGC
>JAFZZR010000009.1 GCA_017615635.1 Lentisphaeria bacterium | reverse complement strand
CGATATGCCGACTGCGTTCCGGTCCGCGGCGGGGCAGGGCGGCGACGACATGCCGACCTCAGCGCTTTTCACTCCCGGCCGCGGCGGGAAAGGCAAATCGGCGGCTTCCGCAAAAACTGCCGCAAAAGGCGGTGCGGATGCGGACCCGGAGATGAAGACCGATTTCCAGACGCGTTTCGCATCCTTCGACGAGCTCGAGAAGGTCAAGAAAAAATACCAGTCCAGGCGGATCCTGAAGGCAAGTCTCATCGGACTTGCGGTCCTCCTGGTCCTGGGACTTTCCGTTGCGCTGTTTTTCTGGCTTCGCGATCCGGAAGGTCTGGTGGACTGGCCGGCTGACTTGAACCATCCCAACGCGAGAAGCGCACTTGTCCTCCGGGGCAATATCGGTCTGGTCTTCCCGTCTACGCTCAACTACAGCGTAACCGACAATTCCGTGGAAGTCCAAACCGCATTCGGGACAAAGCGCGATATCCCTGTTCATATTCAGGCTACGGTCTGGGATGATCCGGCCGGACTTCAAATCGACAGACTGGACGCTTTCCATCAATACAAGAAGAAGATGCTGGACGAGGATGTGACGCTGGATTTCGATTTGCACGAGGATTTCACGTTTGTGAATACGGAGCTCGAAGACAGCGCCGGCATTCCGCTGAACTATGTGTCCTACACGCGGCGGATCGGAAACGACGACTATTTCGGATACCTGATCTTCTTCCGCTATCAGATCATGAACGTGTCATATCTGGTGGAGGTCCCGAAGGCAATGCAGTGGAAGACCGGCACATACCTGAAAAGTCTGCTGCCGTCCATGTTCCGTGTTGCGAATCCCATTACCGTGGACCATTGGGAAGGCAGTTCGAAATACAGGACTTCGACCGAAATCAAGGAAGACCTGGACGATGCAAGGCTGGCGCTTCAGCAAAACTCTCCGGGCGAATGGTCGCGCGTCTTCTACTGCGTTCACAGCGCGCTCATCAAATCGCTTATAAAAAATGACGAGGAGAATCTGGCATCCGCGAGAAATCTGCTTGTGTCCTTGCGGCACCAGCAGGCCGGATGGTTCAACAGCCAGAGACTTGCCTATCTTTTTGCAAAAAACAAAAATAATAAGAAGGACATGCAGGCGATTCAAGCTGCCTGCGAAGCGGCGTTCCCCGTGGAAGTCCAGAATACGGACTACCGCTATGACCTGATTAAACGAAAGGCCTGGTAATGAAGCTCAACCGTTCTCCCTTGATCGTCCGTCTGGAATCAGACAACCGTGTGCTCCAGACGATTGAACTGAATGACAAGTGGGAGCCGATTACGATCGGACGTTCGCCCGATAATACCTGGATCGTGAACGACCCCTCCATCGATCCGCATCACGCGAGAATCGTGATGAAGCGGAACAAACTGATCCTGGAGGACCTCGGCAAATCCGGCATTTTCCTGCTGGAAAAGAAGATCGAGGACCGCATCGTGATGCATCCCGGACCGGTTTACAGGATCGGACGTGGAAACACCAAACTGTTTATCGAGAAAATCGTCAGCGCCCCCAGAAAACAAGGACAGGAACAGTATCATCGTCTGGAGCAGCTGACCGGCGAGAACAAGGGCCGGATCTACCAGATCCGGAAAAAGGACGATGACGATTTCCTGGTCATCGGTTCCGGAGATCAGGCGGATATCGTGATCCAGGAATCATGGATCTCACGGGAACACGCCCTGCTCGAAGTGAAAGACGAGGGGTGCTTCATCTACGACGGAAACAAGGCCGGCAAACCCAGCAGAAACGGCACGAAAGTCGCACAGGAGCCCGTTTCGGTCCGCCAGGGCAACCAGGCCGGACGTCAGCTTCAGGACGGGCAGATCGTTTCCATGGCCCATGTGGATCTTCGGTTCTGGGACAAGGATGCCGTGCATATCCGGTCGCATTTCTTCCTTCGTCTTGCCGTCGTCCTGATAACGATCGCCGTTGTGCTCACCGGATTTTTCGCGGTACAGACCTTCCGTCCTACCTCGAAAGGATACAGGATCAAGGCGGAAAAAAGCGCCGCTGCCAACAATTTCCCCAAAGCGTGGGAATACATCAAACTGGCCCAGACCGCCCGAGGCGCCGATGACGACGCATTCCAGCGCACGGAATTGATCCGGAAACTGGAAATCTGGGAGAATACGGCGACGCAGTGGGCGGGGATCCGCCAGGTCCTTCTCCAGCCGAACGGCCAGAACTGGCGTCAGCTCAATTCCAGATTCGCCACCCTGATTTATTCCGGCAACGAAAACTGGAAATGGAATACGACCACGGCGCTTCAGGAAATGAAGGTCGCCCAGAATGCCCATGAACTGATTTCCGCCATGCTGACCGCGGACGATTTCATCCGCAGTTCCAACAGGGATTTCAAATACATGGATCGTCTGCTGAATACGCTTTCCACCTGTTACTCGTCGGCTCAGGAATCCCCCGTGCAGTTCCCCGCGCTTCTGAGCGCCGCTGATCAGACGCAGAAAGAGCTGGTCCTGATGCAGGGCGACCATAAGAGAGCGACGGAAATCATGGATTCCTTCGACTCCGCGGAAAAAACCGCGGAAGTCTACGAGAGCATCCGCGGCATCCGGACTCGGAACGCGGAGCATATCGCGGAGCGCAACCAGAAGAAATTGCCGACGTCTTCCGCAATCGTCCAGTATTGCGACGATGTGCTGATCCCGCTTGAGCTCCTCTATAAGTCGGAGAAGACATTGCAGCGGAACTACGAAGCGATCGCGAAGATGGATTTCGACCAATTCACGGAGACGCTGTCGCTGCCGACTCCGCAGCAGTTCATGGTCGCTAATAAACTGGCCGACCGATGCACGGAGATGCAGCAGATCTGCGACCGGCAGGCGAAGATCGTCCGCCAGCTGAACAGTTACCGCTCCAGATTCCTTGCGGAAGGCTTTTCCGCAGATCAGGATCCCCCGGTCCTCAAGAAACTCTTCGACGAGGAAACGCTGGAAAAGGTCCTGAGCTGCGACTGCCTGAATTTCAAACAGCCCGGTTTCCAGGAGAAAGAGGCGACAAGCGAATATGATGCCGTCCTCGGCGTTTACGCGTTCTGCGATTATCTCAATTCCCTGGACGGGGTGTTCGATACGATGGTGTTTGACGACCGGTTCCGCCCGACGCTTTTCCAATCCACCGAAGTGTTCGATCTGCTGAACACCTACCTGGATCTCTGCTTTGCCAGGAACGATCCTTCCCTGTCTGCCGACATGGCGATCATCCGCGGCATCTCTTCCGGCAATCAGGTGATGGCACTGGCCTCCAGCGCCGAGACTCTCCTCGATAAAAAGAAAAGCCTTCTGCGGAAACTGATGCAGATCGCCCTTTCCAAGCCGGACGAAAGAAAAGGCATCATCGCCGGCGGTATGGTTTGCTGGCTGAAGGACAAAACGGTCAGTTTCGTCCCGGACGATTTCCGCGAGCAGGTCCTGGAGAACCACCAGAAACTGCACCGGAAACTTGCCTCCATGCTGGAAAAGATCCCGGGAAGCACGCCGGAGGAACGCAAAGAGATCGAAAAAACGATCCTTTCTTTGGGGATTCCCGGAGATTCCGTGCTTCGTCAGCCGTGGAGCGACCATTTTTCCGAGAAAAAGTGACGGGAGTCGAGCATGAAACGTTTTGCCGGAGATGCAGCCGGTTCGATCACGTTGGAATATCTCATGGTCATGGGGATGGTCATTCCCGTCATGGTCCTGTGGATATCCCTCTTCAGTCCCGATACGGGCTACACGGATACAGGCTGGCTTCTCATGCAGTTTTTCCAGCGGCTTCTGTCCGGCGTCGCCCTGCCGATCCCATGATGTCCGGACCACGAAAAAGAAAGAAACACGACCGATCATGAAACAGGCTGGAAAACGGAACTTCTTTTCCGCTCCCCGCGGTGTCTGGGAGTGGATCTTCATTGTCATTTTTCTCGCCTCGGCCGCCGTGGGGATTTTCATGGTATTTGCCACTCCGCGGACTTCTCCGCAGTCTATCAAGCTCGGCCCGTCCGAGCCGGGCCGGACTGTTTCTGATCCCGTTGGAATGCCCGTGTCGTATACTTCCCGTGTCAGGGAGAACGGAAACGGGGTACTGAAAGCATTCGGTCCCGATGAAGCGCGGGAACCGGCGCAGGGAGCAGACATGATTGCAACAACAGGAGCAGAACATGACGACGCGGACTAAGGGAAAAGATACTGCCGCCCGGAACCGGAAAGGCTGCATCGTAGAGATTTGCATTATCCTCGTTCTTCTCATCATTGCGCTTGTCCCGGTTGTCAGAGTCATTTCCAATATGCTGCAGAATGTGAGTGTTGATTATTTCTCGGTGCCTTCCAGCTCGGAAGTGGTGCAGCCCGCGCAGGGAACAGTCATAAATCCAACGAAAGGACCGTAACATGAAAAAGCGGACTGAGAAAAAAGACATTGCCGCCCGGAAACGGGAAAAAGGATCCGCGGAGATCTGGATCCTTTTCTTCGTCCTGGTCGTGCTCATTCTCCTGGGCGTCGTGTGGATCGGCAGAAATCTGACGAGTCATGCGCATGTGAATTATCCTGTCGGCGTGGGGACGGCCGCAACAAATGAAAGCGGTATGGTTCGCCCCGATCCGCAGTCCGTGAAGACTGCTCAGGAAGTGGAAATGGAAGAATCGGAATTAAAAAAAGGTCTCAATCGAGCTAATGCAAATGTTTCATATCTGCCCTGGCCCGGGCCTCAGGACGAAGGTCTGACGGAAACAGCCGGCCCCGGTTCCGACGGCAGGGAACCGCCGGACCCGTCCGTCCGGCCTTGACCATACAACCAAATCAACCCCAATAAAGTTCCAGAAACCCTAAACTCCAAAAGAAAGGAAACCGACATGAAACCTCAAACCACAACCCAGAGAGCACTTGCCATCAGAAAGACCACAGCCGCCCGGAAACGCCAGAAAGGCTTCGCGATGGAATGGATCATCATCGTCCTCCTCGTCGCCGCCGCGCTCGTGCCGGTCGTCATGATGATCAGCAACATGCTCCGGAGTAAAGGCAACACGATCGTCGAAGCCGGAACCTCGACTAACGTCGCAGAAGCACAGGCTGCCGTCAGCAACGACACAGCGAGAAATACACAGCTCCAGGGCGGTATGCAAGCAGCCAACGCTGCTGCCGAGGGGCTGACCGGTGATTTCGGCGGCGGCGCGGGCGG
>JAFZZR010000008.1 GCA_017615635.1 Lentisphaeria bacterium | reverse complement strand
GAAACGGCGTTCATGATTGATGAATATACCGCATTCGATCGATTCGTTCATCAGGGTTCCGCCAATTATCCGAGGCTGGATGGGCATGTGGAATCCATGAGGGCGGAAAATCTCTGGTATGATTTCCGAACCTATTTCCTGTATCCGGACCGTTGAATCCGGCGGGATCGGGTTTTACGAGAACCGTGCGCGGTACTCGGCGGGAGATATTCCGGTATTTTTATGAAATTGGCGGTAAAAGACTTCCAGCGAGCTGAAGCCGCATAAGGCGGCGATCTCCTTGATGGGTGCGTTGCTGCTGGTCAGAAGCTGCTTCGCCCGGTCGATCCGCATCTTCAGCGTGTACTGATACGGACTGCAGTCAAGGTACTGCTTGAACAGGGCGAACAGATGCGGCTTGCTGATCTCGGCACGCCGGGCAATGTCGTCGACGGGGAAGACGGCATCGGCATTCTTTTCGATGAATTTCAGCGCTTGGGTCAGCGGTTTCGGATAGGAGACGGAAGGGGGGCTGGGCATCATGGCCCGGTAAAGCAGCGTATAGTAGACGTAATTCACAAAGCATTCCGTGTTTTTCCGCTCGGAATGCCAGGTTTTCAGACATTCCCGCCCGAATTCCAGAATCTTCTCGACGGGCATGCCGGGGATGATGCGGGGTACGGTCCGCGCCGGATCGAATCCCGCGAAATGGAAGGCGAAACAGCGGTAGGGATCGTCCGGTTCGGTCTCATGGATCGTCTCCTCGCCGCCCACATGCCAGAACATGGTCCCGGCTCCGTATTTCCTCCGGATCCCGTTATCTTTGTGATAGACGACGCCGGAGGTGACGATCTCCACATAGTGGTTCCCCGGCGGGACCGTCAGAGGCCGGATCCGCGGCTGGCGCGGACAGAAGAAATGGTTGATCGTGATAATGCTGTGCTGCATGAGCGATCCGTATTTTCCCGACGGGCGGGAATCCTTTCGGTTCAGCCGTGTCGCAGTAGTATCCGGGATCGGCGGCGATCCCGCATCAGATCGGCAAAGCCGATTCCGCCTGACACTGGTAGAGATGAGTGTATTTCCGCCTCGTTTCAACAGGATCGGACTGCATCGCCCATTGCGTTTCCAGAAAACATTTCGCCTCGGCCGGCCAGCCGATGACGTCGAGCGTTCCCAGTCCGAGCAGCATGCCGTGATCGCCGTAGGGATAGAGATGCAGTTCGCAGGGACGGTCCGCCGAGAGCATTGCCTCCGCGAAAACGATGCTGTTCCGGCAGTCGACTGCCTGGTCGCGCATGGTGGCCCAGACGAATGCGGGCGGTGTTTCACCGGTGATCTTCCGTTCCAGCGAACAATCATCCGCCAGGGTTTTGTCGCCGCCTGTGAGAGCTTTCCATGAACCGGCATGGCTCCACGGCGCATGCACCAGCACGCCGTAGCACAGGATCATGGCGTCGACCTTGCCGCTGACAGCATCGTATTGATCTCCGGCACAGCCGTGCTGAGGTTTCTGCAGGATCCCCAGCGCCCCGGCCAGATGTCCTCCCGCGGAGAATCCGCAGCTGACGATCCGGTCCGGAATGATCTTCCACTCCTCCGCGTGGCCGCGGATGATCTTCACCGCCCGGACGGCATCTTCCAGCGGGGCGGGGAAACGGTTCGGGGCGACCCGGTAATTCAGAACGAACGCGTGAAATCCGAGGCGATTGAACGCCAGCGCAGCGGGCGGTCCTTCGGTTTTTTCGCAGACACTGGTGTACCCGCCGCCGGGGATCACCAGCACCGCCGGGCGAGGCGTCAGGGCGGGAAGCAGAAAAGTCGTCATGTATGAGCCGCACGGATCTTTTCCCTTCCACAGATCAATTCTTTCGATCATTCTTTTTCTCCTCGAATACCGGCCAATGCCCGGACCAGTTCCTCATGCCAGGCGGCGGTGACGGCCGGATCGTCCTTGATCATAACCTCGTTCAGTTTTTCCGGCGTGATCAGAGATTTGACCTCCGGTCTGTCGGATTTCGAGGCCATTTTCAAGTAATACAGGTCTTCGATGGCTTCCCGGAATGCTTCCAATCGAAGAGTCGGGACAAAGCCCCGGTCATCCCCATGGTGGATGAGGAAAGCACCATCGACTTTCCTGTTTTCTTCGGAACGGTACTCATTCCCTCTCCAGGAATTCAATGCCCACATGGCGATTCCGTCCCCTCCGGCCAGAAAGGTGCGGATCCCGCGGAACCGGAAATATCCCTGAAGGGGAGAGAAATCGCCGGACATGCTGCAGAGATAGGGCATGATATGCCGACAGTTTTCGGCAAATATCAGCTTTGCTTCGGGTGCTATGGCGCGATTGGTTATCAGCGGTTCGAATGGAATTGCGCGGTAAAGATGGGACGCAAGCTGGCGGATGTCCTCGATCGTGGTCCAGGTCGCAAGCGTGGAATTCAGCCGGAAGCCATACTTTTTGAGGATTTCGGCTGCGGCGAGAAGATCGGGAATATCGGCGGTTCGCGGTTCATCCTGCATCGGCACCTCGAAGCGTGTGAAATCCGCGTTGACTTCCTTGAGGGCGTCGGCCCAGTTGGCGATCCATTTCTCGAACAGCTTCAGCATTTCGGGGTCCCGGAACGGCTTCCGGATTCCCGCGAGCTTCATCTTCTTGCGAAAAGTGTCTACCACGCCGTATCCGTATACCCACCCGGATACGGTGTCCGCGAGAATCGCTTCGTCCCGGATGTACAGACTGTGATCATCGGAAATGACCAGGCCCTTTTCATCCGCGGTGATCGCTTTCCTTGGGTCCGACGATATGACGTGATCGATGTTATACTCCCTCAGTTGTTTCCAGTAATGCTGCAGGTACCCCGGAGGATTGGACCAGGTCATCTTGTACGGGCCGAACGCGTATCCGGCGGGAAGCTCTTCCTTCTTCAGCGTCAGCGGCAATACATGAACCGTCGTTTTGATCTTCCGGCTCGGCATTTTCACGTTCACGGGAACGATCGTAAAGCTCCAGTCGTACTTGCCTGCCGGCCGCGATGTCTTCGCTTTCAGCAGAAGAACCTTGTTTTCGCAGCTGGGAACAGACAGCAGATTGGCGGTATTGAGCGGCGTTTCGATTTCTGCGAAGACTTCCCCCGTGGGTGCCCGCCAGTTTGACAATTCATGGAACGTGAATATATCGCCGTTTTCGCTGTTCAGTTCCGGCTCGATCCGGAAGACATAGTTTTCATCGGTGGTGTTGAAGAAAACGATCTGGACGAGCTCAAGGTCGTTTCCCGGCAGGGTGATTTGAATGTCCTTCAGTTCTTTTGCCTCAGGCCGAGGCGTCGAATCGGGATAGATCCGGGTGAAGAGGGGCACTTGCGTGATGAAAAGTTTTCCTCCGCTGCTTCCGGTTTTGCCGGCGGAGAGAGTCCGGCCCGGTGCATAGCTTACCGGCTTCATATCAGGGAGAATCAAAAAACCGTTGGGCGCTTTTGCCCAGCTGGTGACTTCCGCATCCGAAATCTGTTCTCTTCCGACGTTCATGCGGAAGACGTCGTCAAGATGAAATTCGCTCACGGGAATTTCCATCTTGACATAGAAGCCTTCGGGATTCTTAACGACCGTGCTCTTGAAATTTTTACAATTCCAGGCGAAATTGCCGTTCTGCGCATCATAGACGGCATTGTTGGTATTGACGATGAAGTGATACGTCCGCGCGTTCGTTTTCAGGGAGTCGGCAAGGATCAGTTCCACACAGTCATCGTTCCACACATTGTTGTCTCGATCCGTGATGTTCGCAACCGGGGCGCTTTTCGAGACACAGGAAAATTCGACGATCATGGTTTCCCTGTCGCCGGATATCCGGACACGCGTAGGATTTTTCGGTGCAGTCCCGTCTTTGCTGACGATCAGCTCCGCTTCGACGGGTTCGCCAAGACAGCAGACGGCAGCACCCTCTTCGGCGGAATCCGGCGTTTCCCTCTTCAGCTGCTCACGACGGGATACTTTGCGCATGGGACCGTAGAGATGCGTGAGGATGTTCTCAATAAATGCGGACTCCGTGTTCCGGATAATGTTGTAGGCGTAGGTGAAAACAATTGTTCCCGTGCCGTTGACATTTTCCTGAACGGCCCCGATCACTTTGCCGTCTTCGCTCTTGATGAGGGGAACGAAGCTCGTGTCGGTGAGATCGCCGAATTGGCGGATCGCAGTGAATTCTCCGGCCGGGTTCGGTGAATTGAAAAAACTTTTGTCGTAGGGCGCGGCCAGCACGCCGGTAACGGGTTTCTCACTTTGTCCGGGTACGGCATCCAGATAGTTTTTCAGTGTGGGGAAGCGCACACCCATATCAGTAAAGAATGTCCACATGGCTTCGGGGCAGTTGTCAAGCGTAGCCCATCTGCAGGGGCCGAAGTAAAGGATTCCGCCTCGCGCAAGGACTCCGCGCATGGATTCGCATACCGGAGCGGAAGAGAAGATTTCCTTTGCCGCATTGACCTCGGGAAATCCCGGGAAGAAGACGAATTTCGAGTTGTCCAGCGATTCGCAAAGGCGCAGCGTCTTTTCATCGGAGAGCTTTTCCTGCGGTCCGATCTCGAACGTGTTTACCTGAAGAGGATAGGAATCAAGTTTCAGCTTCGCTGCGTTGCCGATGATGGTCACCTGCTGCTGCGCATTCAGTACGAAACAGCCGGCGGCAAGAAGCAGTGCGCAAAAGAATTTTCTCATCATCCATTCCCCGCTCTGATATT
Source organism: Lentisphaeria bacterium (assembly GCA_017615635.1). GTDB lineage: Bacteria > Verrucomicrobiota > Lentisphaeria > Victivallales > UBA1829 > RGIG8244. Next base: position 22,372 of record JAFZZR010000008.1, on the reverse strand, counting down.
ATTTGTTGTACTTGTACGTAGCTTCTTCCACCTGACTCCACAGGCGGTTCTCTTTTTCCCAGGAGGCCCTGTATGAGGCCACGCGGCCGTCGATATGCAGGATATTGACCTTTCCCTTGTGCCAGTCATACGGCACATTATTATTCGTCGCGGGCGCAGCGATACGGGGACACAGGGGCGCGGAGCTTTTGCAGTAGGGAACAATCTCTTTCGCATCCATTATGTACCATTTCGAGGAAGGCGCCTTGACCTGGGAGAATCGGAACCACTGCCTCGCGGTCTCATCATTATACAACGCATTCTTGAACATCATCGAACACATGACTCCGTAACTGGTGCAGCTGAAATACGTGTGATTGTATCCGGACATGGTGAGACGCATGGAGGGGCAGAAAAAGATTTTTGCCTTCTGATAGGTGCTGTCTCCCAGCGTGTCTCCTCTCCGGTAAAAATTCACATACCCCAGTGCGTTGAACACCTTGAACCAGGCGTTTTCGTTGTAGGCGCTGTCTCCGAAGGTGTCACTGTTGGCCGGCAGCGTAAAGGAGGGACTGCAGTATTTGAGAGAATACGGGATAATATAATCATTGTAGTCATTCCCGTAGAACTGGGCGTAGGTACCGATCGTCTTCAAATTGTTGAGGCAGGACGTTACATTGGCCGCGTCCTTGGCCTTCCCCAGCGCGGGCAGAAGCATCCCCGCGAGGATGGCGATGATGGCAATGACGACGAGCAGCTCGATAAGTGTAAAGCGCTTTTTACTCATGGTTTGTTCTCCTAAAGTTGTGTTGTGTACTGGTGGTGTTGGGGAAGCTAGGGGTACTAGTGTCTCGTGTGTTTGGTTTGTAAGGATTTTTCTGTTGTAATATAGCACACAACCATATTATTACAAATCAAGATCACGAGACACCAGGAGTACTGGGAATACCAGGAGTCACCCCTTGCTTTTTATTTCATCTTCCATCTCTCATCTCTCATCTCTCATCTCTCATGTCCTTCAAAGCGCGCAACTCGACGGAGGAGCCTGCCTCCCTTCCCAGCCGGACGGGCCCGAAAAGGCCGCCTGTCAGGGAATCCTTTCGGTTCAGCTTTTATGTTCGTAACGCTGTTCAGAAATGTTTCCGGATGGTTTTGCGAAGACGGTCCATGGCCGGTTCCAGCATGGCGCGAGGCATGCCGAAGGCCAGGCGGAAGTGATGCTGTTCCCCGGTATATCCCTGGATATCGGCCGTGTCGTAGTAATGTCCGGGATCGGCGGCGATCCCGGCTTCCGCCAGAAGACTGCGCAGACCCGCCGTATCCAGCTTCAGTTCGGAACAATCCACCCACATCAGGAACGAAGCCTCGGGACGGCATGCGCGGACCGGCAGACCCTCCAGATAATGCAGCATGAGATCGGCATTGGCTTCCAGCTGGACGAGCAGTTCCTCCATCCAGCGGCGTCCGTGCCGGTAAGCGGCCGTCTGGGCCGTCAGGGAAAAGAGCGGAGGACGTCCGCATTCGTGTCCGAACTCGTACAGTTTTGCGCGAAGTTTTTCGCGCAGTGTTTCGTTGGCCGTTACCGCCGAACCGATGTGGATGCCGCCGAAATTGAAGGTCTTGGATGGTGAGAAAACCGTGATCGTGCGGTCCGCCATGCCCGGCAGCGAGGCGATCTCGCAGTGCGGATGTCCCGCATAGACAAGATCCCGGTGGATCTCGTCGCTCACCACCGTTGCGTCATAGCGTTTCACCAGATCGGCCACGCCTTCCAGTTCGGTTTTTGTCCAGACACGGCCCGTCGGGTTGTTGGGCGAGCACATGAGCAGAACCCGCGCGCCGGACCGGAAATGCTTTTCCAGATCCTCCAGATCGAAGGTGTAATTGCCGTCCTCCGTACGCCGCATCCAGTTCTTGAGGGGGATCCGGCCCTGCATTCCGGCGGTCTTGATCGAAGGCGTGTGAAGCGGCGTCTGCACGACGACCTTGTCGCCGGGCTGTGTCAGCATGTACATGGCGCAGCGCATGGTGTAGAGGACGCCGGGGGTGGCCAGAAGATGCTCCCGCGGGATCGTGATGCCGTGCCGCCATTTGACGAAATCGATCACTGCCTGATAATCCCCGTCGTTCATCAGCGTGTAGCCGTAGTTGGCGAAGTCGACCCGTCTGTGCAGCGCCTCCAGCACTTCCGGCGGCGAGGCGAACTCCATATCGGCGATGGTCATGGGCAGGATGCCCTCCGGGACGTCCAGCCACTTGCAGGCGGTGTACGGACGCCGGTCCATAACGGATTCAAAATCGTACTTTTCCATATTCGTTCCTCCGGTAATGGTTTCCGGTGTTTTTTACATCATGGTGACTGTCCGGCAGTTCATCGCTTTCTCCGAACCATCTGTTTGTCTGTGATCGCCATTTTTCAGCATCCTTTTATTTGAGCCGGTTTCAAACGGGGTGAATCCGCGCGGGGCGAACTTTACTTCCCGAGGCTGGAAATATAGCACACGACTTACCGTATGCAAGTTTCCGCATCGTTCCGGAAAAAAGATTTTACTTTGTCCCTTCCGACAGAAAGACAGGCGTGGTGGAGCCGCACAAGTCGTGATACGGACTGTCTTCCTCGTAGGCGGAAAGGAAAAACTGGCGTGTCCCGGGCGGCAGTTCCGCGGAAATGACATCACCTTCGATTTTTGCAGGAATGCTTTTCCACTCCTGCTCGTGATAGATTTTTTCCGCCGAGTCATCGTTATAGCATAGAACGGCACTTTGAATTCCCTTGCCCGGATCGAGAATCTTCGCACTGACCCGGTTTCCTTCCCTAGTGATATCGGAAAGTTTCGGCTATGGTTGTGTTGTGTACTGGTGATGTTGGGGAAACTCGGGGTATCCGCCTTCGCCAAGGCTACGGCAGGACAAGCTGGGAATACCAGAAGTCACCCCTTGCTTTTTTATTTCATCTTTCATCTCTCATACCCATGTCCTCCAAAGCGCGCAGCGCGACGGAAGAGCCTGCCTCCCTTCCCAGTCGGACGGGGCCGAAGAGGCCGCCTGTCAGGGAATCCTTTTCGAATTCACGCTGTCTTGTTTCATAGGGCGAGCGGGGCGGGAAAGTGTTGGAGATCCGTTCGTCCACGCCCGGGGCCGCCAGAGCATTGGCCAGCGTATTGGAGACAATGATCTCCAGCACGTTGCGTCCTTTTTTCAGCGCGGGCGCCAGAGGAAATCGGAACGGGGCGCGGAATCCGGAGCCGAGTTTCACCTTGTTCAGCGTAACCGAGGCGCAGAAACAGACCTTGCCCAGCTCCAGCACAAGGTCGGTGCGCTTCGTATGGAAGACTGTCCGGTAGACCGCATCGCCGCTGAAATCTCTGCCCAGGACCGGTGCCCAGTCTCCGAGTTCGGCGGGAACGGCCTTTTCATGGCAGGACCGTATCTCGAAATCGCTTTCCGCCACGATGTGCCTCCGGATGGGCTTCAGCGTCCAGGGACCGCGGAGTTCTTCTTCGGGCACGAACCGGGGCAGCTCCTTTTTCCCTTCCTTCCCCGTCAGAAAAAAGGCCGAGCCGAGGGGCTCGAAGTGCCAGCGGAACGAGGGCGACGTCAGGCGGTACTCCGAAAGATCGTTCAAGTCCAGATGGAGCACCGGGGATTCCGGCAGAGTCAGCGTGACATCCAGCGCTTCGGGTCCCTCGTTGACGCAGAAATAGATCGTCCTGCGGCCCCATTTGCGCTTGCAGACGCGGAGCATGGGCGCGGCGGGCTCGGTTTTCAGCAGCGGAACGGGCGCGGCGGAGGCGAATTTTTCCACGACGGCCCGGACTTTTTCAGGAAGGAACCGGGAGTCCGGCATGGAGAGGGATTTGTAGCGCATCCTCCCGACCTGGAGAAGACCGTTGCGGATCTTCGCCTTTTCCAGCGCATCGTCATCGACGAAATCGAAGTCGCATTGAGTCTGCATCAGGGAGTCCGCCAGCTTCCGCCGATCCCGTGTCGCCTTTTCGGCAGACTCGCCTCCGGCCCACAGGGACCGCATATCAAAATACAGGGCGTTGGGGACGACCGGGGTCCCCCGGGTCAGAAGCCAGGCGGCCCGGGCCGTCTTCTCGTGCAGGATCCGCGAATACTTCCACAGCGGATCGACAGGGCCGAAATGGGGGCGGCATCCGAAAATAAAGTGTTTCCGGTTCGTGATGGCGATTTTGCTGAGAACCAGCGTATTGACTCCGCGGACCAGCATGTAGTCGATCAGGAACTCGCGCTGTTCCGGCGTCAGACCGTTGCCGTAGACGGCGAAGATTTCCGCCAGCGCCTGCTTCCGTCCCGCCTGATGCGCAACGGACGAGGCGAATTTCGGAAACTGCCGGTTCTCCTTCCCGGGAAACACCTGACGCCAGATGGCGTCCACGCCCGGCAGATCCAGCGCCCGCAGGGAACGCATGATGTGGCCGTGTCCGTGGCAAACCGCCCGTTCCGGCTCGTCTTCGCCGCCGAAATGGCCGCCGCTCAGGATATGGTGTTTCCGGCACCAGGCGCGGATGGGCAGGAGAAACCGTTCGACGAACAGCTTCGAGATCAGGTCCTGAAAGTCGATTTTCACCGATTCCGGAGCCGTGCCTTCGATCAGCGCGCCCAGGTGCTTCTCCAGCTCGTATCCATAGCGTTTCCGGAACTGCTCCGGCAGATCGGGACACCACGCCAGCCGATGCGGGTCGCCGTCTCTGGGAATCTGCGGCTCATCCATGAACGCATAGCGGAACATTCCGCCGAAATCCTTTCCGAAATGCCGGAAATAAGCCTCGTGCGTCAGTTCGAGAAATTTCTTTGTCGGCGCCCGCATCAGCGAGTTCGGGAGCGGCGCCGCCTCTTCCGGGACGGCCGGGGAGATTTCGAGCCCGTGATCCGTTTGGAACATCGGTGCCCATTTGTCGCCGCCGAATGCCCGCACCTTTCCGCAGGCGCTGCCGGAGGGCCAGCCTCCCTCGTCATACAGATAACAGCTCATGCCGAGCTTCCGGCACTCTTCCACGATCACACGGTAACAGGCGAAATACTCATCCGTGAGGTAGTCCGGCGTCAGGAAGCTCGGATGCCGGTTCGGACGAAATCCGTGCGGCCACGGATGCGGACAGACGTTCCGCACGCCCTGCGCCGCCATTTCCCGCAGCTGCTTCCGGAGCACGGCGGGCTCCATCGGACCGTTCAGATACCAGAAATACGCCGGACACAGCTCCGCCGGCGGCGAGATCAGGTTTCCTTTCATACGACTTTCTTACTCCGAGTAGGTGTTGGCATATCCGTTGTTCAGCATCCTGTGGATATATTTCGCTCCTCCCCACCAGGATGTCCGGAGAATGGATTCCGCATGTCCATCCAGAAACACCCCGTTCATGGACTGACCGGAATAGTACCGGTGTTCTTTGTCAAGGTTCTCTCCGGAGCCGTTCGTCCCGTGCCGGCTGGCAAGCATTTCCCCCACCTTGTAATCATAGTTGCTGACATAGGTCATATACGGCTTATCTTTCTGTGTTCCATCAAGGACCGTCAACGCGGCGGATGCCTGCTTCACCATGGAGATTTTACGTCTCATAAACGTCATGCTGCCGGAAACGACATCCGTAAATCCGCTGCTGCAGAGCCGTCCGTTCAATGTGTAATGGCCGTGTGCAAAAAGGCCGTTACTGCTGGAGCCGATTGCAACGGACTCGCTGGGACAGCGGAACAGTTCCGTTGAAACGCCACCTGCGGAGGAAATAGCGTACATAACGTTACTGGTGTGGCCGTCCAGAAGGGAAAGAATAACATGACTCCATGGGTATGTTCCCGAAGTGCCGTTATAGGTGCCCGGCAGCCAGTCGTCATTGCTGTCGACATACATGTGTATGCCCTGCATGATCTGCTTCTGATTGCTGAGACAGGCGATCGAATTCCCTTTCTCTTTGACCTTCCCCAGTGCAGGCAGGAGCATTCCCGCCAATATGGCGATGATGGCTATTACGACCAGCAGCTCGATCAGCGTAAAACACTTGCTTCGCATGTTTTCTTCTCCTATAGATGTGTTTTGTATGTTTCTGCGTCAAAAAATCATTTTTCCTGAATTTCCAGCAGCCAGGTATGCGGGTTATCCGAGGTGAGCGTGAATTCCTTCGTGTTTTCGGCAATCACCTCGCCGGTAATGATGTCTGTCACTTTCCGTGCTTCCTTTTCCAGCGTTACCACAGCTTCGCCGGACAGGTCGATGAACGGCTTCGTAACACTGCTTTCCGGCGCGACCCGGCCATTTTTACCGGAGTAGACCATCAGCAGCTTACTGTTTCTGCGGACGAAGAATCCGGGTTTTGTGAAGGCATGGCATCCGGCGTGAGCCAGAAGTTCGGCCCAGAGCAGAGAGTCGTTGAGCGGGATCCCGGAAAACACGGCGGTCGATCCGTCGGCAAGTTTCTTCCGAACCAGAGCCGGCGTCCGGTCATCCTCATACCGGGCGAGGACTTCCGCCTCCGGATCCGTCGAATAAACGCGTGGACTTCCCTTCCAGTCTTTTCCGTTCAGGGCCAGGATCAGAGGCCGTCCGTTTGTCTGTCTCGCAATATAATGACTTTTTTCCTGCTTGTAATTCAGGTCGAGTCCGGTCAAATCCTTCATGGCTTCGCAGGAATACCCTTCGGCGGAAGCGAGGCCCGGCGCACAGTTCCAGATTGCCGTTATACCCGGTTTTCTCAACTTCTTCAACAGAATTTCCCGCTGTTCCGGCGAAACGGAGAAGGCATTCAGGAAAATCACCGTCCGATAACTCTTTTCCTCCTCCAGAAAATCTTTCAGCGTCATCCAGTCGAAGGAATAGCCGGAGAAGGTCAGTGTCTGGAAGGGATGATTTATCAGACCGTATGACATCGGGTTGTTTTCTTTGAAGACCGCAGAGCCCTGCATCCAGATCTGATCAGGATCCACCACAACCGCCGTATCCGAGGCGTTTTCCGGCGATTCCCGGAAGAACCTGTCCCAAAGTTTGACGCTTTGCCGGACAGGGTCCACGATCTCGTCACAGAGGAAATATTTCGTATCCCGTCCGAAATCACAGAGATGGAAGGTACAACCGTTGAACAGGCTGTTTCCGATGACTTTCGTGATGGTGGCCCGGGTTTCCTCCGGCGTCTTGCAGCGCCATTGCTCCTCGCCGCCCAGATGCGTGCGGATGTCTGCCTCAATACTGGTGAACATGGCGTGCTTGCGGAGCGGCATACTTGCAATACGGTGAATGCCGTCGGTCAGATTGTATCCCACCGTGGTTCCCATGAGATAATCGATGTACGGCGATTCCAGAAGAGGCTCGAAATTGGCGGTGCTGCCCTCGGGTGTATAACCGAGCAGCAGATAGCCGTGGTACGCACCGGCGAGGCGGCCCGGGAAATAACGCTTGACCGCTTTCCCAAAAAATTCCACCATGTCGCAGAATTCGCGGTGATAACAGCGATAGTAGTCGGCCAGACGGCGGTCCCGGGGATCTGCGCTGTTCCGGATGAATGTTCCGGAGCCGAGTCGCTGAACCTCATCCGGCACGGCTGCCGTTTTTAGCGTAACCGACGGATCATCCCACGCCTTTTGAAGAGCCTCGTCGGTGCCGTATTTTTCCGCGAGATAGCGCCGGAATGCCTCCGTCATGCGCTTCCCCGTGTCCGGCATGGAGTGGCATCCGTAGGGCATTCCGTCGCCGGATCCGCCGTATCCCATATGCATTCCCGCCACGCGCCGCCCCCACGGCTGACGCAGCGAGAACTCCGCCAGGGCCCGGACGAAACTCTCAAGGACCTCCTCCCGGTATTTTTTGGAAGCCAGGGAATTTGCCTGCGGATTGTACCAGTAGGTCCAGCTGATGTACGCGGGATTCTCCCGTTTGACGGCATATTCCTGACATTCATCGGGATTCTCTTTCAGCCACTGCTGCAGCGGATTCGCGCGGTAGGAAAAAATGATCTTCGCATCGGGTACGATCGCCAGAAGACGGCGGATCGTCAGATCGAGCGAGTGAAAATCATAATGTCCGATCCCTGCACCGTAATACTGGTCATTGACGTTGATGATGTAAAAATGAAGTCCGGCTTCTCCCGCTTTTTTTGCCATGATTTCCCCCTCCGGAACGGTCAGGTCGACCCATGAGAAAATATAAGGCGGATAAATCCGGCCGTTGAACTGGATCCCCGGCGTCAGTTTGTTGAAGACGACATTCACGTCGGGCGTCTCCGGTTCCGAAAGCAGTTTTTCCTCGGGAAAACCATGCGTGAAAAGGTCCGTATAGTGCTGATACTCTTCCTTTGAGCAGTAGATACGGGGAACATCACCGTAGATGCTCCAGTTCTTTTTGCGGACATCGCCCATTTCCCAGACCGGAGTCCAGGCTGAATCATCGAAATCCGGTTTTTCCCAGCCCTCCGGAGCCTGCCCCGAAGCGCGGAACTGCTTCGCCGAGCTTATCAGGATTTGTTTCGTACCGTCGGTGAACTCGATTTCGCCGCGCAGAATAAAGCCCCGATGGGTTCGCCCTGATTTCATTTGACCGATGGCAATCACGTTTTTCCCGTTCCGGAGATGATTCGTTATTTCCGCTCCGTTTGCCTTCACATGGCCGCGGAAGTAACGGAATTCCTCCCACGGCTTCAGTGCGATCCGTTTGCCGTTGACAAACACGTTTGACGAACCTTCCAGAAACGTATAGAAGAACGCCCGTTTGACCGGTTTCTCCAGAGTGAATTCATTCCGGAAAAAGGCGGTTTCCGGAAATTTCTCCGCCGGACCGCACCAGAGCCATTTTGCTTCTGATACGGATTCCGGCATACTCAAAACCTCATTCCCGTGAACCGGGAAAAAAAGCGTTCCGGCCCACACGGCCAGTAGCAGAGCGATGAATTTTTTCATTTTTTCTCCTGCTCTCCTTTCCGCAAAAGAGGGGTATCTGATATAAAAACTTGCAATCTCTCGAGTCCGTATTATATTTTATTCTGTAAATAGTATAGCACATTCAAGCCGGTATTGAAATGTTAATTCTTTCCAAAAAAGATGTCAGATCTTGCAAAAGGAGTTTTTTGAAATGCCCATCAGCTACCGGGAAGATATCACGAAGAAACGATGGATGTACTGTCCGGAAATCCGGCTTGTCAAGTACAATATCGATATGGAGATCCGGCATTGGGACGTGCCCGGGAAACGAAACAATCCTTTCTTCTACTGCTACTGGAACAAGACACCGGGCGCCGAAATCTGCGCAGGCGGCAAGGTGTATCCGCTCACACCGGAATACATCATGCTGATCCCGCCGAATCTGGAACACAGTCCCATCCAGAAAGCTCCGTTCAACCACAGTTTCATCCATTTCATTGCGCTCTCGCCCTTCGACTCCCTGAACAGCATCGAACTCATTCCTGTGAAAGAATACACGCATCTGTTCCGGCAATGCGGGAGCGAGGCCAGAACATCGCTTTCCCTCTATGCGTTGATCTTCGAACTTTTTCTGCAGATTCCGGAAGAGCACTTCGGCCGACGTCAGATCCGGGATGAACGGATCTTCCATGCCTGCCGGTTGATCTCGCTCTACTGCGGCCAGAATCTTCAGCTGGACGATCTTGCCAAAAAGCTCAATATGTCGGTCAGCAATCTGTGCCACCTTTTCAAGCAGGAAACCGGCGTTTCCCCGATCCGCTACACCATGGAACGGCGGCTGGAAAAGGCGCTGATCCTGCTCGGCGATTCCCGCCTTTCCATGGAAGAAATTGCGGAGAAAACGGGATTTGCCGACCGTTACCATTTTTCCAAGGCATTCAAATCCCGATATGCCGCGACTCCGGTTCAAATGCGGAAAGCGCTTGTCTCGCCTCTTCCGTTTGAATAAACGTTTCCTCGCAAGTCTTCCCTTCATGCGTCCGGGCTTGCTTTTTTCGGATGATATTCTGCGGATACACCACGCTTCCCTTGAAAGGCAAACTCTCCGGCAGCCTTCTCTGCAAAGATTTACGCCGTTTTTTACAGCATGATGGAACGGGGATCGAAGTGGTAGCCGCGGATCTGGCCCTTGTCTATGGCGTCATCCACAATGTAGTTGATGATGAAGATCTTTCCATCGGGCAGCTGCACCCAGCCGGAGTATCCGGTATCCGCCACGGGCGAGCGGTCGTAATCCACGGGGACGATGCGGCACATGCACTCCCGGCGGTCCAGTTTCAGCAGACTTTCCCGGTCGGTGAACGCGCTGAAAAAATTCTGGGTGAAACAGCCGAATCCTCCGGACGCATGGGCGAACCGGTAGGTGATCATCACCCGTCCGTCGTTCAGGAATCCTGCCACAGGACGATGACAGCCGGGCAGGGGGAAATCGGTGATCTCGCCCCATGTTTCGCCGTTGTCATGGGAAATCACCTTTTTGCAGTCCAAACCGAGGCGGGAATCCTCCCGGAGAAGAGCGACGACGATCCCGTCGCCCAACGGCAGAAGCGAGACCTCGCAGAGATTGAATTTCGGGGAGTGCGCCACGGTGATACGCGGACTCCAGCTTTTCCCCTGATCGTCGGAATAACGGAGAAACTCCGTCAGTCTGCCCCGGTATCTGTGATGGGCTGCCAGAAGCCAGCGTCCGTTGTCGAGAACGGTCAGCTTGCCGGGCACGATGCCGCGCAGCGGCGTTTTCACGGATCCGCCCCAGGTCTTTCCGTTGTCTTCGGAGAAAATCAGGCTCACCTCGGATTTTCGGTCGCCGCCGCCTCTTTCCCCGCACCAGGGAATGCGGTCGACGGCCGCGCAGATCCGGCCGTCGGGCAGGGCGCTCAGCCTCGCGCAGTTGCAGTATCCTGTCTCCGAAGCCTGCAGACCGGGGAAGGGGCGCTTGTTTTTCCATTGGTATCCGCCGTCGACGGACTCATAGAGCATGATCCGGGAATCGCGGCGGTCCGTGTGGTGACGGCACTCGGTGAAGATGCAGAGCAGATGGTTTCCGCCGAGGGAGACCACGTCCGGCCAGGCGGAATAAAGCGTTTTGCTGCGGCTGACGGAAACAGGTTCAAAAATCATCATTTTTCAATCTTTCAGGACGGTTTGGATATTTACACTGCGTGCATAAGATACCACCGGACCGGCATGCCGTCAATGCCAGAAAAATAGCATTTACAGCACTTTTTTAACATTCGGCGGGGGCGGTGGTTTTTGTGTCGTCCTTCAGCAGTCGTTCCCGGTATTTCATGGGCGTGAGAAGCGTATTCGAGCGGAAGACCCGGATGAAGTAATTGGCGCTGGAATAGCCGCACAGATCGGCAATTTCGCCGATGGAAATTTCCGGCGAGGCCAGAAGCAGCTTCGCATGTTCCATACGCAGGGAGGTGATATATTCGGACACGCCGCAGCGCGCGTATTTTTTGAAGATCCGGGAAATGTGCGCCGGATGCAGACGCACGGCCTTCGCAATGGAATCACGGTCGATTTCGTTGCAAAAGTTGTTTCCCGTGTAGTCCCGGACACATTCCCAGGTCAGCTGCTCCTTGCCGCCGACAGCCGGCCCTTCGTTTTCCAGCTGTTCCAGCACAACTTCCAGAAACGCATGAAAGAGATCGTTCACGGCCGGCGACTCCTCCTGCAGATACTGCATGGCGCTGAAGATCTCCAGTCCCGCCTGATTGAGCGGGTGGGCGGCGTGATAGATGGTCTTTTTCTGGGTGAAATGAGGCTCGGCGCCGTTTTCGATATAGACGATCCGCAGAAAATTGCGGAGCAGGACAATGGAGATCATGCGGTGAGAACAGGTCGCAAGTTCCCGGCTCCACGCGCAGGCCGGGATCTGCAGCAGCTCTCCGGGTACGAAAATCTGCCGGACCGCCCGTCCGTTTTTTGCAAAATGAATCTCTTTTTTTCCGCAGACCGGAAAGATGAAGCGGTTCATCTGAATCTGTACGTGCTTCTTTTCCGATTCCGGAGGCAGAGGGAATTTTTCCGCCACCACATTGCGTCGGAATGTCATTTTGCGAGCCTTTTTCAGCTTCTGAAGGATCTTTTCCCGATTCAGTTCCATGCTTGCTGCCTCTCTTCCGTCATAAAATAGCACATCGGAAACAAAAATGCAAACGGGGGGGCTGCAGATGGACTGCCCGACTTTTTCGTCCCTTGTGAAGAGATAGAATTTCATGTTAAAAAAGTGCTATGAATGCTATTTTTATGCCATTGACAGAGTCTTGAATTTGGAGTATTTTACAGTTGAAATCGAAGAAGAGAAATCAAGGATGTAAAAAAATACTGTCAAAGGAGAAAAGGATCATGAAGAGAAACGGTTTTACGCTGATCGAACTGCTGGTCGTCACTACTTGCTTTTGATGTGTTTTGAGCTGCAGCCATCAAGGTATGAGGTATGAAGTATGAAGTATGAGGTAAAAGAGAGTTCCGGCAGCTTGATGATGGAGAAGTCATTTTCCTTTGCCCTGCGGGGACGAGCATCGGAGCCAATCCGGAGGAAAGCAGAGGCGCCCAGTCATCCCCGGATTTTCAGGCAAAGATTTCCGTTGCATACAAGGAAGCACGGGAGACATCTTACTGGCTTCGTCTTCTCTTCGCCTCAAAGTACCTCACGGAACGGCAGTTTAACAGTCTTCACGCAGATTGTGAAGAACTGATTCGAATACTGAGATCCGCACAACTTACAATGAGAACAAAAATTCAGAAAGGGCTGTAATCATGATGACGAACCGGGGATCTGCATTAAGAACCTCATACCTCATACCTCATACCTCATACCTGAAGCGATTCACGCTGATCGAGCTTCTGGTTGTAATCGCGATCATCGCCATCCTTGCAGGTATGCTTCTGCCGTCGCTGCAGTCGGCCCGCGGACGGGCGCACACCATTTCGTGCGCCAGCCAGCTGAAGCAGCTCGGGGCCTTCATGCTGATGTATACCAACGACAACGAAGACTACATGGTTCCCTGCCGTGACAACGGCGCAACGGTGATAAAATCGGAGTATGGAAACCCGAACCGCTGGTCGTACAAACTGGCCGAATTGTATGGAGGACTTCATGTCGTCCGGACGAGTTCTGCGTACACATCGGGCTCTCTGCTGAAATCGCTTCAGGTCTGGTTCTGTCCCAGTCTCACCCAGTATCCACCGGAAAAGATCATGGCCAACTACAATTTTTCCAACTACGCCTACAACGGAGCATTCATGTTCGGCGGGGAGAAGGCGAACGAGACGGTGCATGGATCATTGTATCCGCTGACCTCGAGTGTCTGGCTGGATGTGACCAATCCGGTGAAGCTCTCCCGCTGCCGGACGCCTTCGCGCACCTTCGGGATAGCCGACGGGGCCTACTACAAGGACACGCTGTGGGATTATTTTCTTTCCAAATCAACGCAGAACAACGGAACAATCGATGACGGAAGCAAGCCCACGCTTTTCTACATAGACACGAGGCACAGCAAAAAGGCCAATATGGTATACGTGGACGGGCACGTGGATTCTCTCCCCCGCACCGAAATAACGATCGATCAGACCATAGGATTCTTGAAATGAAAAAATCATCCGCATTGACTCTCGCTCTGTTTTTCTGTTTCGCGTCCGTATTCGGCACGGAGGCAGGAAGTACGGATGCCTCTCCCGGACGGAAGAACGTGCAGACCCTTGTTCCGCTGAAAAACAAAGTTGCCGCAGACGGCGTGTTTTCCCCGGGGGAATGGGCCGGATGCGCCTCGGATCATGTGTTCGTCTCGCAGACTACGGGAAAGAAGACGGGACGGGATACGTTCGTCTTTTACGGGTACGATTCCGACAATTTTTATTTTTGTCATCTGGGTGCCGTTCCGAAAAAGCCCCAGACCTTGAGCTGCCTCGACGAGGCGGAGCTGATCCTGACCGGACCGGACGGGCAGTCCCGGAGTTTCCGTTTCACGCCGGAAGGCGGCAAAGATCTGCCGGAGGGAGTGGTGTACCGTTCGGAACTGTGCGGGAAACTGAATGTGCCCGGAGGCTTTCCGCAGACGGCAAAATGGGTGGCGGAGATGGCGATTCCCTGGTCCGTTCTGGGGTTGGACCGGGCGCCGGAGAAGGCCGTATACCGTCTGCAGGTCCGCCGTTTCTGGAAGAATCCGGAAGAGATTGCCGTCCTGGATATCCCGCGCCTGGTTTTCCGGTCGGATGCGCCCATGATGTCCGGCCGGATCGCCCTGTACGGAGTCAATGCCCGGATCGGCGGCGGGATCCTCAATCCGTCGGATGAGCGGAGGACTTTTCATGTGGATGTCATGATCAAGTCGCTGGAAGCGCCTCTCAAGCTCAATAAGCAGATCGCTGCCGGGCCGAAGGCCGCGGTCGACCTGGCCGAGTATTTCATGGTGGGCGGTGCGACGGACCGGAATCTGGATGTGTCCGTTACGGATGACGCGACCGGGGAAGTGATCTATGCCCGGGAGCTGGACTGGAACGAGAGCACGGGGATCGCGTTCCGGGATCCCGATCCGCCGATCGTGATGGATTTCGGGCTGTGTCCGAGCCAGAAGAGGCTGATCGCGAAAGTGGAGACCGCCGCCGAAGCGAAGCTGGCCGACGTCCGGCGCGTGGAGTTCAAGATCATCAATGCCGATGACGTCGTCATTCAGGTCGTGGAAGCGGAAAAGAAAGGGCCCGGACTTTATTTTTGTGACTGGCATTATCCGGATCTTCCGCTGGGCGAGTATACGCTGAAAGCGGAGCTCTCCCGGGAAAACAAGCCCGTCCAGACCTTCCAGCGCACATTCCGGATCATGAATTTCGACTGGCAGGGAACCGAAGTGGGCATGGCCCGGACCGTGCCTTCGCCGTTCCGGCCCCTTTCCGGCGAGGGGAATGAAGTCCATGCCCTGCTCACGGGGTACAGGGCGGACGGGGTCTTCTGGGATGCCGTGTTTGCCAAAGAGGAAAACATTCTTGCCGGTCCGGTGACGCTGTACTGCGGCGGAAAGGAACTGAAGACGGAAAAGGAATCCTGGGAGGAACGTTCCGCGGACCGCGCCGTGCGCGTCTCCGAACACTCCGCACCGGGTCTCCGCCTGCAGGTCCGCCATGAATACGAGTTCGACGGCGTGTGCAGGACCACGCTGAAATTTGAACCGGAAGGAGAACAGACCGTCGAAGGACTGTATATCGACATTCCGCTGAAGCCGGAATTCGCGAAGCTGTATCACCACGTCGGATTCGGGATCCGGAGCAATCCTTCGGAGTGGATCCCGGCGGGCGAGGGGAGCGTGTGGATCCTGCCGTGGGAAATGCTGAAGTATCCTTCCTGCATCTGGTTCGGGGAGACATACAGGGGAATATCCTTCTTCACCGATATGACACCGCCTTTCTTCGACAACAAAACCGGATTCGCTTCGCATGAATTCCTGCGGTCGTCGGACCGCGTGACGCTCCGGATCCATCTTTCTCCGCCGGATCCGGTCCCGTTCCGGCCCTTCGAATGGGTATGCGGCTTCCAGCCTACGCCGGTGAAGCCGCGGCCCCGCGGATTCCGCCGTTACGGCGGGAGCATGTGGACGGAGAAGCTGCCCGATACGCACATGCTGTACGTGCTCGCATGGTACAAGCACTTTTTCTCGGATATCAGCCGGGGACAGGTCCTGGTTCCCTACGCCAACGATTATTCGTGGCTGGATTATATTTTCAGCGGGCAGCAGGAAAGGGATTCCCGGGATCAGATCATGGACCGGATCCGGGCGCTGATGAAGAAACACGATCTCACCGATGAAAAATGGGAAAGACTGTTCGGTGACGGACATGACCGCGCCTCCGTTTCCACCCGCATGAGGCAGGGTGCCATCTTCACACGGGGAAAGGAGCTGGGACTTTACCTGAATCCCCGGGGCGGTTACCGCTGCTGGGCGGAATCGGATATGTACGATGCGGAATGGATGTACTCGGGGTACCATCATCCGGACGACAATCATTATCACCGTCATCCGGTGAAATCCTATGTGGACATGCTTCTTTTTAAGGCTCGGAATTTCCTGCGGCGGTATCCTCAATGCAAAGGTCTCTATTTCGACAATCTGTATCCCAGCCGGAAATCCTCCCTTTTCTGGGGAGCACGGGAACTCTCGCCGGGCGTCAACACGTTCACCGGGGATATTTTCTCCATGCGGGAAATGATCAAGCGGGCGCTGGTCATGTCCCAGGAGGAGAAGCGCTTTCTTCTCTCCGATCCCGACTATGCGTGGCTGGTGGGACACATGACGGACGCCAACATTATCCCCGTCATGGGCCTTCTCTCGGTCAATCTCGGCTGGGAAATGAAGTTCGGACGGCAGGACTTCCAGGACCGTTTCTCCGAAGCGTTTCACCTGGTTCAGTCTCTGGGAACGCAGTCCGGCACGGCGCCCATCGCCATCACGCAGACCAGCGGAACCAAAGAAGAACGGCTGCGCCAGCACCGGTCGCTCTACGCCGTCGGATTCGCCTTCGACATGCTGAACTTCTGGGATCCGGGCAGCCGGGAGGAGGACGGCAGTCCGGTCTTCAACGAAATGCAGAGACTTATCCGGAAGTTCGGTTACGGGAAGGACATCGTGGAGCACTTTCCGGGGTACGAGCCGGAACGGAATCCCGTATCCTGCACGCCCGGTCATGTGCGGATCACCACGCTGAAGAGAAACGATGGGAAGATCATGCTTCTGATCGGCAATCTGGGAGACGCCGCTACGGTGAAACTGCGTTTCTCCGGGCTGACGCTTTCCGGACTGCGGAATGCGGAGACCGGAGAGGCGGTGGATCCCGAGGCAGGATTTACCCTGGGAAAACACGATTGCGCGGTCCTGACAGGAAACTGGGCAATGTAAAAACGGAGACGCTGATCCCGTGAACGAAAAAATCATACTCGACGGCCTTTGGGATTTCTCCTTCAACGGCGGCCCGCGGATGAAGATGCCCGTGCCCGGCTGCTTCGATGCGTCGGGCCCTTACCGCGGAGAGCGGGGGCAGGGCGCGTATTCCCGCCGTGTAAACGGGTCCGGACCGATGGAACTGAACTGCGACGGACTGGGCCTCCGCGCCTCCTTTTTCTGGGATGGACGGGAGATCGGCCGCGAGGTGTCCGCTTTCGCTCCGGTGCGGATCCGCTTCGATGCGGGAGAGTCCGGCGACCATGAATTGAAAATCGTGTGCGACAATACGATTGAAGATGCTCCGGAGTCGGAATTCCGCCGTTTCTACGATTTTTACGGATACGGAGGAATCTATCGGAGCGTCAGCCTTCGCCGGCTGCCCTCCGCCTTTTTCGATTCCGTCCGGGTGTATCCCGATCCGGAGAACGGAATACTCCGGATCCGCATGAAACTTTCCGGCTCGGAACGCGAAACGGAAGTCCGGATCGACGGAACACGCTGCGGGACATTTTCCGGTTCGGGCGAAGCGCCGTTCCGGATCCCGTCGCCGGAATTGTGGAGCCCGGAGTCCCCCAGGCTTCATTCTCTGGAACTGGATTGCGGCACGGACCGTTTCTCCTGCCGCTTCGGCCTTCGCAAAATCGAAGTGAGCGGGGGAAAAATCCTCCTGAACGGAAAACCTCTGCGCATCGCCGGAGTCAACCGGCACGACGTGTTTCCCGATACCGGGGCGGCCGTCTCCCCCGAACGTCTCCGTCAGGATCTGACTATGATAAAGAATGCCGGATTCAACATGATCCGGGGCTCGCACTATCCGCAGAGTCAGGCGATGCTGGATCTGGCCGACGAACTGGGGCTTCTCGTCTGGGATGAGATCCTGGGTTGGGAAAATCCTTTGGAGTCCCTGACAAACAGGGAATTTCAGCGCAGACAAGTCAGCAGCCTGACCCGCATGATCGAATCTTCCCTTCACCATCCCTCCGTCCTTTTCTGGGGATTCCTGAACGAGGCCGCCACCGACGATCCGGCAGCACGGGATTGCGTGAAGCTCCTGTACCGGACCGCGAAGGAACTGGATCCGGACCGTCTTGTGACATACGCCACCATGCACGGGGAAAAGGATGTATGCCTGGACCTTGTCGATGCCGTCTGCTTCAACACCTATCCCGGCTGGTACAGCGGCACGCATCTCTTTTTCGAAAAACGGATCGTGACGGAGCCGCTGAAGAAGCTGATTTCCTTTGTCCGGTCAACGCCTGCCATTGCAGACAAGCCCGTGCTGATCAGCGAGATCGGTGCAGGCGCTCTTGTCGGTGACCACAGCGGCCGTCGTTGGAGCGAGGAGTATCAGTCGCAGCTGATCGAATGCGCGGTTTCCTGTACACTGGAAGATCCGGAGTGCAGCGGGATCCTTCTCTGGCAGTTCTGCAATACACCCGTGGACGACAACGGACGGATCATGATGCGGCCGCGCGGATTCAACAACAAAGGGCTGGTCGATGAATTCCGGAATCCCAAACTCGCCTGGAATCTCTTTCCCGGCCTGCTGAAACGCCTCGGGATCCGGTAAACGGTCACCGGCAATAGACCGGGATCACTGCCAGATAGACGCAGGGCTCGGATCCGGCGCACTCCATGGAGTGTTCCTCGCCGGAACGGCAGATCGTGGAATCGCCGGGGCCCAGATCCACCCATTCTCCGTTGTCCCAGGCGCGGGCGTGTCCGGAAAGGATGTAGAAGATCTCCTCCTCGCCTTCGTGCCTGTGGCGGCCCACGGAACATCCGGGTTTCAGGGTGATGCGGGAGAACTGCCGGCAGGAGGACTTCATTTCGTCATTGGAATTCTTCTTCCAGATATGCTCGAAGCAGACTTCGCCGGTGCCGCCCTTCATGGCTGTCCGGAGTTCGTTTGCGTACTCGCCGTCTTTTCTGTGCATGGGATCTTCCGTCCTTACTTCAGGTCAGGCTCTCCGCCTGCAACGGTGGCGGCAGTGATGATGCATTCCTTGACGTCCTTGCGGGAAGGAACGGAGAACATGACATCGATCATGATGGACTCGATGAGGGAGCGGAGACCGCGCGCGCCGGTTCCCTTCTCGAAGGCTTTTCCGGCGATCGCTTCCAGCGCTTCCTTTTCGAAGGAGAGTTTGACTCCTTCCATGGCAAGGAGTTTCGCATACTGGCGCGTGAGCGCGTTGCGGGGTTCCGTCAGGATCCGCAGAAGATCTTCTTTGGAAAGGGGTTCCAGAGCGGTGACAACGGGCAGACGTCCGATGAATTCGGGGATCAGCCCGAAGTGGATCATGTCCTCGGGTTCCACGAAGGAGAGGACTTTCTTCACATCCATTTCGCGCTTGGCGCCGTCGTTTTCCTCGCGGCCGAATCCCAGTACATGACGGCCCACGCGGCGCTGGATGATCTTGTCCAGCCCCACGAACGCGCCGCCGCAGATGAAGAGGATGTTGGAGGTGTCCACATGGAGATATTCCTGCTGCGGATGCTTGCGGCCGCCCTGCGGGGGCACATTGGCCACGGTTCCTTCCAGGATCTTCAGAAGGGCCTGCTGCACGCCTTCGCCGGAGACGTCGCGCGTGATGGATACATTGTCGCTCTTCCTCGCGATCTTGTCGATTTCATCCACATAGATGATGCCGAGCTGGGCTTTCTCCACATTGTAGTCGGCGGCCTGAACGAGACGGAGAATGATGTTTTCCACGTCTTCGCCCACATATCCGGCTTCGGTCAGGGTGGTGGCGTCCGTGATGCAGAAGGGGACGTCCAGCATTTTCGCCAAAGTCCGCGCGATCAGAGTTTTGCCCGAACCGGTGGGGCCGATGAGAAGCACGTTGCTCTTTTCGATATCCACGTCGTCGCCCACGCCTTCCGCGGGGCGGATGGACTTCAGGCGCTTGTAGTGGTTGTACACAGCGACGGAAAGAGTCTTCTTCGCGGCGGCCTGACCGACCACATAGCGGTCGAGCTCCTTTTTGATCTCTTCAGGCGTGGGCACGTTCAGGCGCTCCACGAAACTCATGGCCGACTGCTTTTCCTGCGCCTCGCCGGCCGTTTTGCTGGATTCGAAAATGTTCCGGCAGATATCCACGCACTGCCGGCAGATGGCCACCCCTTTTCCGGTGGCGATCATCTGTCCGGTGGCAGGCGATTCCTCTCTGCCGCAGAAAGAGCAGACCACGTTTTTCTCGTTCATGAACGACCTGTGTTTACTTTTTCACCGGGGCGGGCGAGGCTTTGTGATGAAGAACCGTGTCCACCAGTCCGAATTTCGCCGCTTCTTCCGCGGACATGAAGTTATCCCGATCCGTGTCCTTCGCGACGCGGGCGAGAGTCTGGCCGCAGTGACCGGCAATAATGGAGTTCAGCCTCGTACGGAGCTTCAGGATCTCGCGAGCATGGATCTCGATGTCCGAAGCGGTGCCCTCGGCGCCGCCCCAGGGCTGGTGGATCATGATCCGCGAATTGGGAAGGGCAAACCGTTTTCCCTTGGCGCCCGCGCAGAGGAGGACGGCACCCATGCTGGCGGCCTGTCCCACGCAGTAGGTGCGGACATCGCAGGAAAGCATCTGCATGCAGTCGTAGATGGCCAGACCGGCGGTGACAGAACCGCCCGGGGAGTTGATGTAGAGATCGATATCCTTCTTCGGGTCTTCCGACTGAAGGAAAAGGAGCTCCGCCACCACAAGGTTGGCCACATTGTCGTCAATGGGCGTGCCCAGCAGGATGATCCGGTCTTTGAGGAGCCGGGAGTAGATGTCGTAGCCGCGTTCGCCGGTGCCGGTCTGTTCCACGACCATCGGCACATAGAAGGATCTTTCAGTCATCGTTGTTTCCTTTCCCTGGGGGAGGAACGGCCATTACCGATCCTCTTTCTTCCCGCAGATGCCCTCGACCATGAAGTCGAGCGTCTTGTTCATGAGAATATCTTCCTGGATCTCGGATTCGCGGCCCGACTGGCCGAGGGTCTTGCGGATCTCTTCCTCCTTGCGTCCGGTATAGGCGCTCATGAGGCGGATCTGGGCATCCACTTCGGCCTCGGAAACGGTGATGTTGTTGGCCTTGGCGATGCAGCGGATGACCAGGAAGCGGCGGAGGTATTCTTCCGCGGCCTTCTTGGCCTCTTCCAGATGCTTTTCCTGATCCTTCTTGAAGGTTTCCACATCGGCCTCGGTGCGGACCAGGCGGTTCACCAGATTGGAGAATTCGCGCTGGGTCGCGTTGCCGAGCATGCCCTGGGGCAGGGGAAATTCCGGAGTCTTCTCCAGAACGAGGCGGAGCATTTCCTCCTTCACCTTGCCGCGGATTTCGTTTTCGCGCTCATACTCAGCCGTCTTGCGGATGTTTTCCATGAGTTTCTCAACGGATTCGACGCCCGTCTTCTCCGCCAGAACTTTGTCGTCGGTGAGCTCGACCCGATGCTGTCCGTCATGGATCTTCACCTTGAAATTCACGGTCTTGCCGCGCAGCTCCTCCTGACGCCAGTCCGCGGGGAACGCGGCGGCAAAAGAGTATTCGCCGCCTTTTTCGCCGCCGGTCAGGGCCGCGTTCATGCCGGGGATCTGCTCGGGCTCTGCGATGTGCAGCCAGGCGTCATCGGCCTTGACGGCCCGTGTGAGGGCAGGGGATGCGTTTTCGGGCAGGGCGAAGTCGGACTCGTAGGAGACCTTGAGCATGTCGCCGGAAACGACTTTGCCATCCAGCGGCTTGTATTCGGCGTACAGCTGTCTCATATACGCGAGACGGTCGGCGGTGCGCTTCTCGACGCTGTCCGATTCCGGCGTGTCGATCTTGATCGACTTGAAGTCCGCGGGCTTGATTTCAGGCGCGGTTTCCACGTCGAGCGTAAATGCATAATCCTGACCTGCTTCGGGCTTCTTTTCGGCATCCATGCGGCCGAACGCGAGAATATCGAGTTCGATGTCTTTCCCCGAGGCGATCTTTTCGAAGGCTGCACGCTGGATGGCCCGTTCCGCATCCTCGAGAATGTAGTCGCGATACCGGTTCATGACCATGGAAACGGGAGCCTTTCCGGGACGGAAGCCGGGGATCCTGGCGTATTTGCCCGCTTCTTTCGCGGCGGTCTTGAGTTCAGCCTCCACGGCGGCGGCGGGAACGCGGAAGGAAATTTTGTAGGCGCACGTTCCGTTTTCCTTGCATTCGAACGTGATCGCATCATTCAGAACGGATGACATCTTCTTCACCTGCTTCTCTTTCTTGTTTTATGTGTGAAAATGAAACCTGAACAATCTACGAATCGAGTAATATACTCCCGTTTCACAGAAATTTCCACCCGTCTGTCCGACTTTCTCCTCCTATTTTTTCGTTTTTTGCCCGTTTTTGCTCTTCCGGACGGTCCTGCCAAAACTCGCGGCTGGTCTTTCGGCGTCTCTCGAAAGTCCGAAATCCGGTACTTTTCGGCTGTTGCCGCACAGGGCAGCAGCCTCAAATTCCGGACATCGTCTTTTTCGAGATCCATCCGAAATCCGGGGGCGCCACTTTTGGCAGGGCCGTCT